>JBOHCT010000195.1:0-8095 GCA_050699055.1 Streptosporangiaceae bacterium
GTCCGCTGGTGGACGTGGGCAGGCGCCGCCGCGAACGCGACGCTGGCGACGGCCCTCGGCGAGGTCGCCGAGCCGTCACGTCGACCCGCCAACCTGTGGCTACGGCTGCGCGCCGACGCGACCAGGGACGAGGTCGAGGAGGCCCTCGACTCGGCACGCCGCGGGCCGCTGCCCGCGCCGCCCGTCAGCCGGGCGGCCGTGCGCGGTCTGAAGTTCGCCGACGCGCTGCCGGACGACCTCGCCGTCAAGGTCCTGGCCGCGCGCATGGCGGACGTGGACGGCGCCAGGCGGGCCTTGGCCGAGGTTCGCACGTACCGGGAGGTGTGACCGCACCCCACGACATGGGCGGGTTCCTGAAAGGGCGCACCCGAGCCCCTGGCCGTCGCCTCTCGTCTAGGGTTGCCTGACGTGAGACCCTCCGACCTCGCGCTCTTCCGCATCCCGGGTGCCCCGGCAGTCTCGCCGGATGGTCGTTTCGCGGTCGTCGACGTCACGAGGCTCGCCCTCGACGCCGACGATTACCGCGCCCAGCTATGGCTGGTCCCGACCGACGGCACAGTCTCGCCACGTCCACTCACCCATGGGTGGCAGGATTCCGCCCCCCGGTTCTCGCCGGACGGGCGGTGGCTCGCCTTCGTCCGCGCGGCCAAGGACGACAAGCCGCAGTTGCATGTCATGCCGGTCGACGGGGGAGAGGCCCGGCCCGTCACCACCCGGGAGCACCACCCGCTCGGCGTCCGCGCGCCCGCGTGGAGCCCCGATTCGCGTCGGGTGGCCTACGTCGCCCGGGTGCCCGAGCCAGGACGGTACGGCACGGAGAAGGGTGTCGGCCCCGACAAGGAGCCGCCGCGCCGGGTCACGGTACTGAACTACCGCCTCGACGACGTGGGTTACACGACCGATCGGCGGCTCCACGTCTTCGTCGTCGACCCGTTCGCGGATGACCCCCAGCCAGCCCAGGTGACCGGCGGCGACTACGACCACGACGAGGTCACATGGAGCCCGGACGGGCGGCTGATCGCGTTCGCCTCGGCGCGGCACGCGGCACGGGACACGACCGAGACCAACGACGTCTTCGTGTGCGCCCCTGACGGTTCGGAGCTGCGGCGGCTCACGCGGACGAGGGAGTTCGCGAGGCAGCTCGCCTTCTCCCCGGACGGCCGCACCCTCTTCTACACGGGCGAGGACCTGGGTGAGGATGGCCGCGACTTCCCCGCGCGCAGTCCCGGACTCTACGCGGTCCCCGTCGATGGCTCCACGGCGCCCCTCCGGCTCACCGACGAGGAACCGGATCACCTCGGCGGCCACCCGCTGCCCACGACGGAGGGCGTGCTCGGGGCGTTCGAGCGCCGCGGCTCCGTGGAGCTCCGGCTCCTTCCGTCGGACGGGACGGAGCCGAAGCCGATCGTCGACGGGCCCCGCCAGGTCATGGGCTACGACCACGCGGGAGGCGTCACGGTCGCGACGATCGCGGATCCCGGGACCGTCGGCGAGCTCGTCGCCCTCCGCGACGGCGGGGAGCGGACGCTCACGTCGTTCGGCGCGGAGTTCGCCGGGCACGCGGGCATCCGCCCGCTGGAGGAGATCGAGGCGACCGCGCCCGACGGGTACCCCGTCCACGGCTGGGTCGTCCGACCCGACGGCGTCGGCCCGCACCCGGTGTTGCTGATGATCCACGGCGGCCCGTACACGCAGTACGGCTGGCGGCTGTTCGACGAGGCGCAGGTGTACGCGGGCGCCGGGTACGCGGTCGTCATGGGCAACCCGCGGGGCTCGTCCGGCTACGGTCGCGCTCACGGGCTCGCGATCAGGCACGACGTGGGCGAGAGGTCCGCCGCGGACGTCCTCGCGCTCCTCGAGCACGCCGTCCAGGCCCCGGACCTCGACGGCGACCGCGTCGGTGTGCTCGGCGGGTCACACGGGGGATACATGACGACCTGGCTCGTCGGCCATACCGACCGGTTTCGCGCGGCGATCAGTGAGCGCGCGGTCAACGCGATCGACAGCTTCGCCGGCAGCAGCGACTGCGGCTGGGTGTTTCCGGACCAGTACTACGGCACCACTGCGGAGCTGACCGCGGTCCAAAGCCCGCTGACCTCCGCCGACCGCATCCGTACGCCGCTGCTGATCATCCACTCCGAGCAGGACTTGCGTTGCCCGTTCGAGCAGGCCCAGCGCCTGTTCGTGACGCTGAAGAAGGCCGGGGCGGAGGTAGAGATGCTCGTCTTCCCCGGCGAGGGTCACGAGCTGTCCCGCTCGGGCCTGCCGAGCCATCGCGTCGCCCGCTTCGACGCGGTCCTCGACTGGTGGCGCCGCCATCTGTGAGCGGCCGCGCCACCGCCCGCGGGGCGGCCCCGCGCCGCCCAAGATCCGCGTCCGTGGTCGAGACGTGGAGGATTCTGCGTTTCTGGACCGCAAGCCAGGATCACGGCGCGTTCAGGGCGCGTTTTGAGCTGAGAGGATGTCATGGGTGACGAAGCGAGCGAGAAGGTGAGCGCGACCAGACATGACCGCACGCATTCTTGACGGCAAGACCACCGCCGCCGCGATCCGCGCGGAGCTTACCCGCCGGGTCGAGGCGCTCCGCGAGCGCGGGACCGTCCCCGGGCTCGGCACGGTCCTCGTGGGGGAGGACCCGGGCAGCCGGGCCTACGTCGCGGGCAAACACCGCGACTGCGCCGAGGTCGGCATCGCGAGCATCCGGCGCGACCTTCCGGCGACCGCGACCCAGGAGGAGGTCGAGGCGGTCGTGGACGAGCTCAACACCGACCCCGCGTGTACCGGGTACATCGTGCAGCTCCCGCTGCCCGAGGGTCTCGACGCGGGCCGTGTGCTCGAGCGCATCGACCCGGCGAAGGACGCCGACGGCCTGCATCCGATGAGCCTCGGGCGGCTCGTCCTCGGCGAGCCCGGGCCGCTTCCCTGTACACCGCGGGGGATCGTGGAGCTGCTGCGCCGCTACGACATCCCGGTCGAGGGAGCCGAGGTCACGGTCGTGGGGCGCAGCGTGATCGTCGGTCGCCCGCTCGGACTCCTCCTCAACCGACGGACGGAGAACGCGACGGTCACCCTTTGCCATACCCGTACCCGGGACCTGTCCGCGCACCTGCGGTCCGCGGACGTCGTCGTGGTCGCGGCGGGCAAGCCCGGCATGGTGGGTCCCGACGACGTGCGCCCGGGGGCCGTCGTCGTCGATGTCGGGATCACCCGTACCGAGGATGGACTCGCGGGCGACGTCGACCCGCAGGTACGTGAGGTCGCGGGCTGGCTCGCGCCGGTACCCGGCGGGGTCGGCCCGATGACGCGGGCCATGCTGCTCGTCAACGTCGTCGAGGCGGCCGGGCGCGCGGCTTGACGTCACCGCCGAGGGCCGGCCGGTGGGATGCGGGGTCAGACGGCGCGGCGCTGGGCGCGGGCGTCCGCGGCCGGCATGGGACGTACGATCCCGAGCGCGATGACCTCGTTCGCGAGTCGGGTCCTGCGGTTGGATCCCTCCGGGATGCGGAACTTCTGGTACAGGCGGAGCAGATGCTGTTTCACCGCGGCCTCGGTGACGACCAGGTCACGCGCGATCTCCTTGGCCGTGGCGGGCGCGACGAACGCCTCGTCGGTCAGTGCCGGGCGGCACAGCGAGGTGAGCACGTCGATCTCGCGCCGCGTCAGTTCGGGGGCGGCGGCGCGGCGCAGCTCGACGGTCGGCTCGACCTCCTCGCGGACCAGACCGCCGACCCTCGTACGCGCTGTCCCGAAGCTCAGCACGTCGCCTTCGGAGAGGACACGCCGCGCCACTGGCCGCCCGTTGACACGTGTGCCGTTGCGCGACAACCCGAGGTCGACGACGTAGACGTAGGGGCCGCGCCGGATCAGCTCCGCGTGCAGCAGGGAGACGCTGGGGTCGCCGAGACGCACATCGACCCCACGACCACGGCCGACAGTGGTCACCTCGGAGGCGACACGGAAAACCTCACCGGTGTCCTCGACCCGCAGGTAGGGCGTCTCCACGGGTGCTCCTCCCCTCCGCCGGACGTCCCGCCGTCATCAGCACCTGTCTTCCGAGTTACCCTCCCCCATGAGGGTCACACCCTGTTACCTGGGGTAAAGGACTTAAGGAGAGGTGTCTGTCGGCGCATCAGGCCGTACACGGTCCCCCCTAGCGTCGACGTCACCCATGTCACACCGGGAGGACATCGCGCATGACGGAAAAGCCGTCTCGCGGCCTCGCCGACATCGTCGCGGCGTCGACAGCGCTCAGCGACATCGACGGCAAGGCCGGTCGTCTCTCTTACCGCGGCTACGACATCCACGACATCGCCGGCCGCATCTCGTTCGAAGAGTGCGCTCATCTGTTGCAGCGGGGCGCCCTACCGACGCGGACCGGTCTCGACGGGTTCACCGCGGAGCTCGCCGAGGGGCGGCGGCGACTCGACCCCTTGGTCGAGCACTCCATCGAGGAGATCGGCCGCAGCGCGAGTCCCATGGAGGCGCTGCGCAGCCTGGTCTCGCTCGCGAGCGCCCATGACCCCGACAAGGAGTCGAACTCCGCGGAGGCCAACCGCCGTAAGGCCGCCCGCCTGATCGCGCAGCAGCCGATCCTGGTCGCGCGCTACGCAGCGGCGCGTCGTGGCGTGACCGCACCCGCCCCTGATCCCGAGCTGGGCATCGCGGGCAACTTCCTCTACCTGTTGCATGGCGAGCGCCCGAGCGAGCGACACACACAGATCTTCGATGAGTGTCTTGTCCTGCACGCGGACCACACCCTGAACGCGTCGACGTTCGCCGCCCGTGTCTGCGCCGCCACCCTGTCCGACATGCACTCCGCGATCGTGGCCGCGATCGGCACGCTCAAGGGGCCGCTGCACGGCGGGGCCAACCAACAGGTGATGAACACCCTTGAGTCGATCGACGGTGGTGTCGACGGGGTCGACGCGGACATCAGAGGACGCCTCGGTCGGGACGAGAAGATCATGGGGTTCGGTCACCGCGTCTACAAGACCGAGGATCCGCGGGCGACTCACCTGCGTCGTATGGCGGAGGAGCTCGGGGAGTCCACCGGCGACGACGTCTGGTACGCGATGTCGCGCCGCATGGAGCAGGTCGTGTTCGAGGAGAAGGGCCTGTACCCCAACGTGGACTTCTTCGCCGCGAGTGTGTACCGCTACCTCGGCATCCCGACCGACCTGTTCACCCCGGTGTTCTCG
Organism: Streptosporangiaceae bacterium; assembly: GCA_050699055.1. Classification (GTDB taxonomy): domain Bacteria; phylum Actinomycetota; class Actinomycetes; order Streptosporangiales; family JBOHCT01; genus JBOHCT01. The sequence continues at coordinate 5,199 of JBOHCT010000195.1, forward strand.
GTCAGCCGTATGGCAGGCTGGACGTCCCACGTGATGGAGCAGCACGCCGACAACCGCCTGATCCGGCCGAGCAGCGAGTACATCGGCGAGCGCGACCAGAAGTGGGTGCCGATACAAGATCGAGGAGAACGGTGAGCTGACCGTGACAGACATGCCGGGCGGCGCAGGGACGTCGGGCGGCGCAGGCGATTCTCCCCAGTCCCCGGGGGGTGCCGGCGAGCAGGTACAGCCGCCCCCGGCCCGGCGCGGGTTCCGCGAGACGCCCCTGGTCGTCGTACTCTCGTGCGTGGCGTTCGGCCTCGTGGTCGTCGGCCTCGACCACTTCAAGCGCGGTTCGGTCGTCGTCGCGGTGGCCGTGCTGCTGGCGGCCGTGCTCCGGGGCGTGCTGCCCGAGCGGACGGCGGGCCTGCTCGCCGTCCGCGGCCGCGCGATCGACGTCCTCGTCCTCGCTCTCCTCGGCCTGGCCCTCGCCGCCGACGCGATCGTGGTTCCCCCGCCTTCTTAGCGGCGTATGGCCTGGCCTCGCGTTCGTGTCGCTTCCGATAGCTTGGCGACGAGGCAACCGAGCCTGTACTGAGATGCCAGAGAGGGACGATCCCCTGATGTCCAAGATCAAGGTCGCGAACCCGGTCGTGGAGCTCGACGGCGACGAGATGACCCGCATCCTGTGGGCGTTCATCAAGGAGCGGCTGATCCTGCCGTACCTCGACATCGACCTCAAGTACTACGACCTCGGCGTCGAGCACCGCGACGCGACCGACGACCAGGTGACGGTCGACGCCGCGCGCGCGATCAAGGATCACGGCGTCGGCGTCAAGTGCGCGACGATCACGCCGGACCACGCGCGGGTCGAGGAGTTCGGCCTGAAGCGGATGTGGAAGTCGCCGAACGGTACGATCCGCAACATCCTCGGCGGCGTCATCTTCCGCGAGCCGATCGTCATGAGTAACGTTCCCCGGCTGGTGCCCAGCTGGGAACGGCCGATCATCATCGGCCGTCATGCCCACGCCGACCAGTACAAGGCGACGGACTTCGTCGTGCCGGGGCCTGGCAGGGTCACCATCACCTATCAGCCGGCGGGCGGCGGCGATCCGGTCGAGTACGAGGTCGCCGACTTCCCGGGCGGCGGGGTCGCGATGGGGATGTACAACTACGACGAGTCGATCCGCGACTTCGCCCGCGCCTCGTTCCGCTACGCGCTCGACCGTGAGCTGCCGCTGTACATGTCCACGAAGAACACGATCCTCAAGGAGTACGACGGTCGGTTCAAGGACATCTTCCAGGAGATCTACGAGTCGGAGTTCAAGGGCGTCTTCGAGGAGCACGACCTGACGTACGAGCACCGGCTGATCGACGACATGGTGGCGCAGACCCTGAAGTGGGGCGGCGGCTACGTCTGGGCGTGCAAGAACTACGACGGTGACGTCCAGTCCGACTTCCTCGCCCAGGGGTTCGGCTCGCTCGGGCTGATGACCTCGGTGCTGATGACCGCCGACGGCCGCACGGTCGAGGCCGAGGCGGCGCACGGCACCGTGACCCGCCACTACCGCATGCGCCAGGAGGGCAAGCCGACCTCGACGAACCCGATCGCCTCGATCTTCGCATGGACCCGCGGCCTCGCACAGCGCGGGAAGATGGACGGCACCCCCGAGGTCACCGACTTCGCACGCAAGGTCGAGCGGGTCTGCGTCGAGACCGTCGAGGGCGGCAAGATGACCAAGGATCTCGCGTTGCTCGTCGGCGGCGACACGCCGTTCCTCACCACCGAGGAGTTCCTCGACGCCCTCGACGAGAACCTGCAGAAGACGATGGCGTCCTGAGCCTGCCCGGTTCCCCCGCCTGGCGGTGCCGATCCGAGGGCGACTAGCCTTTCGGCATGGCGCGAACGGGAAAGGTCACGGTCGTCGGCTGCGGCTTCTACGGCTCGACGACCGTGCAGCGGCTGGCGGAGTACGACATCTTTGACACGGTCGTGATGACCGATGTCATCGAGGACCGGCCCGCGGGACTCGCCCTCGACATGAACCAGGCAGCGCCGATCGAGGGCTTCGAGACCAAGGTCGTCGGCGTCACGACCAAGGACGATGCCGGGTACGACGCCACGGCCGGCTCCGACGTGGTGGTCATCACCGCCGGCAGACCGCGCAAGCCCGGCATGAGCCGGATGGACCTGCTCGAGGGCAACGCGGCGATCGTCCGGCAGGTCACGGAGAACGTCGTCAAGCACTCGCCGAACGCCGTCCTCGTGGTCGTCTCGAACCCCCTCGATGAGATGACAGCGCTCGCCGCCAAGGTGTCCGGCTTCCCCCGGCAGCGGGTCATCGGACAGGCCGGCATGCTCGACACCGCGCGGTTTTCCTACTTCGTGGCCGAGGAGCTGGGCGTGCCGTACGCGTCGGTGCACACCCTCACCCTCGGCTCGCACGGCGACACGATGGTGCCGGTGCCCTCGTCCTGTACGGTCGACGGCAAGCCGCTGACCGACCTGCTGTCGGGGGAGCGCATCGACGAGCTCGTGCAGCGGACCCGCAAGGGTGGCGGCGAGATCGTGTCGCTGCTCAAGAGCGGTTCCGCGTACTTCGCCCCCTCGGCTGCCGCCGCGCGCATGGCCCGGGCCGTGGTGGGGGACAGCGGTGTCGTGCTCCCGGTCTGCGCGTGGCTCGACGGGCAGTACGGCCTCTCCGATGTCTACCTCGGGGTCGAGGCCGAGATCGGCAAGGAGGGCGTGCGCCGCGTCGTCGAGCGCGACCTCACCGACGAGGAGCGTACGTCCCTTCGCGAGGCGGCGGAGGCGGTCCGCGCCAAGCAGGCCGACGTCGACAGCCTCTGACCGCGCCTCCCCGCGCGGACGCTCCCGCTCCCCGCGCCGATCTTGAAGATAGTGACCTCTCCGGACC
>JBOHCT010000196.1:0-8073 GCA_050699055.1 Streptosporangiaceae bacterium
GTTCCGGGCGGTGAAGGCCGCCACACTGGTCCGCGCGTTCGAGGTCGACAAGGCCGTGTACGAGGTCGCGTACGAAGCCCGCAACCGTCCAAGTTGGGTGGACATCCCGCTCGCAGCACTGGAGCGCCTCGCCCGCTGACAGCGCGCCCTACCCGCCCCTGCCCTCGGTCAGCGTCGGCCTGCGGCGCCGTCATCGAGGACAACGGCTCGAAGGAAGTGCTCCAGCGCGTCCAGCGCCTGCCGGTACCCGTACCGCTCCGCGACGACGGCGGCGTTGCAGCGGCCGAGACGGGCAAGCCGCGCCGGGTCGCCGAGGAGGGCACTCGCCGCTTCCGCGATGTCCTCCGGGTACGCGGGGCGGACCAGCGCACCTTTCCCTCCCGCCGCGAAGAACTCCGGGATACCTCCCACCCGTGAGGCCACGACGACGCGTCCGCGCGCGGCAACCTCCAGCAGCGCGCTTGGCATGCCCTCGTACAGGGACGGCTGAACGAAGATCGCGTGGTGGGCGGTTACCTCGTCCAGGCCGGTGGACGGATCGAAGCGGCCGGCCAGGATGACACGATCGTCGACGCCAAGCGCCCGGGCGAGATCCTCGAGGCGGGTTCTGTCGTAGCCCTCGCCGTAGACGTGGAGGGAGACCTGGGGGTGGCGCCGCCGTAGCTCGGGGAGAGCCGCCAGCAGGTAGTCCAATCCCTTCTCGACGCACAGGCGCGCGATGCAGCCGAGCTTGTGCGGGTCCAGGGGCAATGGTTGCGGCGTCGCCTCGGGCACCAGGGGAGGGATGACTGCGGTGCGGCCGGTGAAACCGTGGTAGCTGGCGACGCCGTGTCTGCTGGCCTCGCAGCCGGCGACCATGGCAGCGAGCTTGTTAACGATCCCCGGAAGCTCCGGCGGGTACCAATGCGCGCATTGCCGGTCGGCGGCGGAGAACTCGTAGCCTACGACCGGGACGGCGGGTCGGCGCCGCCACCGGAGCCAGGCGACGAGCAGGGCCCCGGCGGGCACGGCCAGGATGACGTCGGGCGTCCAGCGGTGGAACGCGGTGCCGATAAGGCGAGCTGCCGTCCGGTCCAGCATCACCTCTCGCGCCACGCGCCCGAGCGCGCCCCGGTCATCGGGAAACGACCGCTCCGGCGCGCCCAGCACGGTCGTCACGCGCGACGCGCGAAGGATCCTGACCCAGGTGCGGTCCTTGGGGAGCGTGGGCAGAAGACACGCACCTCGTGGCCGCGGACGCGCAGGCCAACCGCCGCACGGGTCGTCAGGGTCTCGGTCCCGCCAAGACCACCGAGGAAGTCGGTGAGGATAGCGATACGCACGCCAGCCCCTCAGCTCGCGCGCCCGCGCAGCACGGCGTCCCGACCGGGCGCCACGGGTGCCGAGGTGTCGAAGGCCTCGAACGCCGTCACGTCCCTGAAACCCGCCCCGCGCAACCGCGCCGCGAGAACGTCGGGTGCGGTGACCAGGTAGTCGAGGCGTCGGGTCCAGATGTCCAGGGTCCGCCCGCTGCCGGCATCTTCCAGACGGTAGGTGAATCGGCTCCGCAGCCGACCCGTCGCCGGATCGAAGCGCTCGTCCTCGTGCACGTGGTAGGTCCCGTCCGGGTTAGGTGTGACGGCGGCGGTGCGCCGCTGGCTGGGCGACCCCGGCGCGCGTGTGAAGACGTCGGCTAGAAAGACGCCGCCCGGCTCGAGGTGAGCGTGGACTCTGGTCAGCAGGGCGTCGAGCTCGGCGTGGCTGAGCACGTGGAAGAGCGCGTGGTAGGGGACGATCACGGCGGTGAAGTGGGTACGGAAAGCGAACGCTTCCATGTAGGCCCGAACCCACGAGACGCCAGAGCAGCCCTGCTGGCGTGCTTTGGCGCACGCAGCCGCGATCATGTCGGGAGAGCTGTCCAGCCCGACCACGTTCGCGCCCCGGCGAGCAAGGGCGAGGGAGATCTCGCCGGTACCGCAGCCGAGTTCGAGGACGCGTGCCCCGGGGTGGACTGTCTGTCCCGGATAGAAGCGTCGTCGCTGCGACCTGCTGTCGGAGGTGCCGATCTCCCAGCCGTAGGTACGGGGGTCGTAGAAGCCCTCCGCACGGGGCGGGATCGAGCCGGTCACCGCCTCGCCCGTCCGCAGATGACGACAGGGAAGTCGCTGGTCCGCATGTCTCCGCCCGCGAGCCCGATGTCCTCGGCGGCGAGCCCGTAAAGGAACGCGGTGGCGGTGTGCAGGTCACCGTGGCCCGCGCAGACGACACTGTCGGGCTCGAACGCGTCCGCGAGCAGGTCATGGAGCCCTCTGGCGGTAAAGCGCCACCGGTCGGCAGGTCTCCCACCACCGGGATCCATACGCGCGATGCCGGGCACGGCCACGAGAAGCGCTCCGCCAAGGGCCAGGCAGTCGTGGAGGTTGGCCACGGCAGCGCGGAGGTCCGCGACGTATTGGAGGGTCTGCGTGACGACCGCGCAGTCGTACCGGTCGCGGGGCAGCGAACCGTGCCGCGTGAGATCGGCGAGGAGGGTGGCGGAGCCGTTGCCGGCGTCGATGTCCACGACATCGACCACCGCGATGTCGGCGGCGCCGTAACGGAGCGCGTAGCAATCCGTCGCGACCTCCAGGACTTGTCCGCGGACGAAGCCGCTGTGCTGTGTGAGGAAGCTGTCGATGAAAACCCGGTCGACGGGGGTCCCTCTGTCTGCTCCGTAACAGTCGCTGTACGGGTAGGGAGCGCGCAGCGGACCCCAACGGGCGGGGGTGAGGTCAGCGGCGCTCTGCGAACTGGTCACAGGCGACTCCTTCGGCTGGGCGAGTCTTGGCTATCGCATCGACGTGGCAGGCTTGAGGGACGAGGCTGCCGCCTGTGCTGACCCAACGCGTTCAGCAGCAGGGGCACCGCCGCCTCGGAGGTGTGCCGGGCGAGGACGCGGGCCTGGAGCGCCCGGACGACGTCGGCGTAGTGCGCCTCGTGTTCGAGGAGGTGCCGGACACGGTCCGCCAGTGCGCGCGTCCGAAATGCGCGATGACCCCTTGGCGGGAGGCTTCGCACGTTGCGATCACCGCGTCGAGGTGGTGGATCAGACCAGGCAGCGTCGGTGGATACCAGTGCGCGGCGGCGGGGCCCGGACGGCTGTACTCGACCCCGATGATCGGTGGAAGGGGCACGTTGGGAGGAACAGTGGGGAGCCAGCCCACCAGCGCCTCGCCCATGGGATTGACGAGCACCAGATCGGGCCGCTCATGCACGAGCTGGTGATTGAGGTGCGACCAAAGGCTCGCAACCGCCGTGACTGACCCGGGTGCGTGGACGGCGACTCCCTCGGCCGTGAGGAGGTCCGTCCAGGTGCGGTTGCGCGGCGGCTCGGCGACGAAGACGTCGACTGCGGCGCCGCGGACCGCCAGGGCCATGGCAACGGTCACGGTGTAGCGCTCCGTACCCGCGAGGTCGCTGAGGAAGTCGGTGAGGATGACGATGCGCGCGCCGCTCCAGCGACCGGAGTTATCCGAGCGGGACACGGGAACTCAGCCGCGGGACTTCCGCGCCTCGAGGACGACATGGGCCGGCCCTGGGTGACGGTCGACCCGCAGTCCCGCCGAGATCATGTGTCGGGTGTACCGCTTCTCCAGACTGGCGTGCACGACGGCGAGGAGGGTGCCCCGCGCGGCGCGTTCGGCCAGACCGGCCATAAACCGCGCCGTCTCTCCCCCGCTGATATGGGTTGGGATGTTGCAGACGGTCAGCGACGTCGGCCGGGCTGCTGAAGGATCGGGCGAACAGGTGAGATCGATGGCCACGTTATGGTCCTTGGCGTTCTGCTCGGCGAGCCACAGCGCGACGCAGTCCACCTCGGTGCCAACCGCGGAACGCGCTACCCCGTTCAGCACGAGCCCGATCGCCAACGGCCCGTACCCGATGCCGATGTCCGCGACGGTGTCGACCGGCCGGTGTCGCAACGCCACCCCGAGCAGCAACGCTGTGCCCTCGTCGATGCGGCCTGGAGAGAATATCCCGTAGTCCGCGGCGAGCGCAGCTTCGCGCGCCCCGAGGCTCGCAGAAAAGCCATGCGGCTCCGGCAGCACCGGGCTGGCGGGTGGGGTTCCGTGCAGGCAGATCGCGCGGCCCACCCGCTTCTTGTCAAGGTTCCACCCCAGGCCTTCGAGAAGCTTGCGCACCGAGTCGGGGCCCTGCCGCTTACCGAGGTACCACGACACCTCGGCTTCGTCCTCGCCGAGCCGAGTAGCGGCGAGCCAGCCGAGCACCGGGATCAAGCTCTTACCGCGATAAGGAGGGACGTGGATCTCGACGCGGAGCGCACCGGGCGTTGGGGCCGCCATGGCCTCGTGGAAGCTGATGACCGTCGACGCGTGGGGCGCGGCGCGCTCGGCCTCGCTCGCGGTGAAGGCCACAACGCCGTCGTCCGGCCCAAGCTGGCCGGGAAGGCCGATGTGCCAGCAGCGCAGGCCGGAGGTCCGCATCGGCGCGAGGCGCCTCCTCGTCATAGGGAAGTCCAGTGGGTCATGCCGTCCTGCCCATCCTCCCGCCTGCAGCGGTCACGAGCCCGGATGTCCAGGGCGAGCGGCCAGACCAATTATCGGCAGCTGCCTCCTCCCCAGCGGACCGGTCCGCGCCGATGTCTCGGTCGGGGACGTGAAGTGGGCCGGCGTCCGGCAGGATGAAACAATCATCTCGGCGTACTCGGGAACGGTCAGGTGCTCGAAGTCGACGTAACGGTTCCGGTAGCACCAGTTGCACTCCTCAAACCGCTCGTCCAGGCCCTCGGCCCATCGCACGTGCTGGCGGCGCAGCTCCTGGTAGGCGGGACCGTTCCAGGTCTCCTCGAAGGTGGCCTCCCGCAGGTCGCCAAGCAGGTAGCGGTTGGTGCCCTCCCCGATGAGGTGGTCGCAGAACCCGATCCGCCCGCCATGGTTGACCAGGCAGTACACCCAGGGATGGGTACAGCGCTTGCCCGCTGCTCAACGAACACGACCTGCGGGCGGCTGCGCAGGACGGTTGCTCCACGAGCGAACTCCTCGCGATTGAGCGCGGAGTTGGCCCGACGGCGATCTGCGTTTGTCGCTCGCTCGAACACGTCCTCCCCTAGCGATCTCTACTGGTTGATGGCGGCACGCCCTGGGACCCGCTTTGGCGTGGGGCGAACCGGTACCAGTCCAATGCCCGAATGAGGTGAGGTCGAGCTTCGGGTGAGGGAGGTCGCGCCAGAGCTGGATCATGTTGACGAACCTGATGTCGTCGACGACGAGCACCGTGTCAGTGCTCCGGAAGATTGGCAGGTACAGCTGGAGGAACTTCGGCTCGAACCGCCCATCCTTGGGGCCGTCGAGCAACATGAGGTCAGCCTCTGCCAGCGTCTCGACCTGGGTAGCGAAGAAATCCGAGTCGCCCAGGTCGCCCAGGCGCTGCTCCAGCCGGTCGTCGAGATCCGAGTCATCGAGGACGGCGTCCGGGAAGCTCCACCAGGGCGCGATATCATAGGTCACGACGCGACCGTCCGCGGGCAAGTGAGCCTTGGCGGCCAGGGCCGAGAGTCCGGTGAAGGTGCCGATCTCTACGACCAGCCGGGGGCGCAGGTGCTCGACGCAGGCAGCAAGCAGGCGATAGTGCTCTCCGGGCCAGTGGCCGACGAAGTCGCGTTCCTCAGCGGAGGCGCGCTCCGCGAGCCAGGTGAGGTCGACGCGGCGGGCATGGGCGGCTGCAGCGAGCGCGAGGTCGAGCAGCCGGTCGTTCGGATGGTGGCGCTGGTCCTCCTGGGACATCATGACGGTCCACATCAGGTCACGGGAGAAGAAGGCGGGCGACCCGAGCATCGGCACGGGGGTGTTCCACCTCTCCTGCAACGCCCGACGCCACCGGAACGGACGATCCCCGAGCGGTCCCCACTCCAGACGCCGTCCTAACCGTCTCGCCCAGGGGGGCGAGACGGTCGCGAAGATGGTCCCGCCACACGGAGCTCATCGTCAATCGCAGCGAATGCACGGCCGGAACCTAGCGCATCCGGACGACAACGGAGGAGGACGTGCTCTCACCGCCCTTGGTGTCCGTGATCACACCCACGGAGGCATGCCGGGCATCCCTCACGCGGTCCATCGACTCCGTGCGAAGGCAGGGCTACCCGCGCCTGGAGCACGTCGTGGTAGGCGACGCCTGCGACGGAGATCGGCTGTCTCGACTGGAGGCCCTCGCCTACAAGGGGTCGAGCACCGTCCCCCTCTGGGTCGCCAACGCCCCGCGCGCTCCAGGAGACGTCGCCTCCTACCGGCCGGCACGCGCCGCCCATGTCCGCATGGTCGGCGCGCACGTCGCCCGCGGCGACCTGCTCGCCTTCCTCGACGACGACAACGAGTACGAGCCGGATCACCTCATGGCCATGGTGCAGGCGATCGAGCGACGTCCGAGAGTACGAGCCGCGTACTGTTGGCGTCAGCTCGTTCACCCCGACGGCTCTCCATACGTCACGCCGGCCAGCCCCTGGGAACGCGACCCCCGACAGGCCGCTCGCGACTACCACGACCTCGTCGCCGCGGGGGTGTGGATAGCGGGCACGAACCTGATGCGTGACCGGCTGGAGCGCAATACTGTCGACTCAAGTTGCTGGCTCCTGCGGAAGGACCTACTCGTCGATGTCCCCTTCCGCGTGTCGTACGGAGCGGACGAGCGACGGGTACGCCTGGGCGAGGACGTCGCCTTCTGCTTCGATCTACGGGAGCGCGCAGTCCCTGTGCGGTGCGTGCCTCGGTACTCGGTGCGGTACTACCTTGGTGGCTTCTCCACCAGCGGAAGCGGAAGCTACGCCACCTCGCGCTGAGACCACGCCTTCTGGGCTCGTCGGCTTCCGTCCCACACGTCGGAGCTACTCGGCGCGGAGAACGTCGCCGACCTGTGGGCTGGCCTCGAGGAGAGCCGTGTGTGCGGCCTGCAGGGGCTGAAGGGCCAAGATCAACTTCTCACTCGCGGCGCGCGCGGCGTCATCGGCGCTGACGGCGGCCGGCCAGCGCTCCGGCGACGGTGTCGCCAGGCGACCAGCCCCGCGGCGATGCTCCAGGCAGTCGATGAGGTTCTGGACAGCCACGGTGGACGAGCCCACAAGCAAACACAGGTGCCGGAGGACGTCGTCAAGAGCCGCCGAGGAGACGAGGCCACAGCCGCTCGCGCCCTCACCTTCGTGGTAGGTGAGCCGCGCCAACTCCTCCATCGCCGCGTACGCCTCTTGCGCGAGGTCCATCGACTTCGGCATGGAAATCCTCCTTCGGCGTCGGGGCCATCGATCGCAGGCGAGACCCAATCTTCTGTAACGCGGCGCCCTCGTCGGCCTACCTCACCAGCACCGGTGGCCTCGACATGCCGTCACAATAGGCCGTCGCCCGCCAGGACGGCATGGTGCCCACGCATAGGAATTCGTACTGGCCAGGACCGTACTCGGGCTAGGGGCCGAGCCCGCTCCACCGGCGGAGCGACAAGCAGCACGCGGTGGCCGCTGGTGTGTCGGAGCCATGCCACAGGGCTGCGGGGCGAGCGGCCTGGAGACGACAGCGAGGCTACTCCAATGCTCTTCTAGCCACCAGCCGCGACCTGGCCGGGTCACCCGCCAGGTAGCTTGCGGTACGCGTCCCGACGCAGCTCGTTGAGGCCTCTTACGGACGCCCAGCGCGCCGACATCACCACCTCATGGCGATTCGCGCGCAAAGGCACCTCATGGCGTGCGCGCTGAGGGGTCGCGACGTTCCTCAGGGCTTCCGGGCGACGCCGCCGTACTCGATCAACACGGCCGCCTGCTGCTCTTCCCTGCCGTCGGGACGCCAGGAGTTGACGTCGACGACACCGGGCTCGACGACCTCAAGCCCGTCGAAGAACCTCCGGATCTCCGGCCTCCGCCGCAGCACGCCGAAGTAGCGGGAGTGTAAACACAACGGTGTAACTTCCGACCAGGTGGACGCTGCGTCCTGTGAGGAGGAGACACCCGATGAGTACGGCAACGGAGAAGACCACGGCGACGCCGGAGGCCACTGAGGCGACTGTCGAGGGCAGGGCCGGCGGCGACCCGGTGGACGGGGTCGATGGGCAGCTGGT
>JBOHCT010000197.1:0-8059 GCA_050699055.1 Streptosporangiaceae bacterium
TCCGGGGCCCCCGCGGAAACGCGGCGGCGTTTTCGTGGGGATGGGGCGCAGCCAGGCGACGCTCAGGGGCCCGCGAGCCCAGCGGGCCTATTTGCGCGGCCACTGGGGCCGGAGGCCGTACCGTGAATCTCGGGCGAGACGAGGGGCGACGCCGGGCGAAGATCCGGCGTCTTCGGCGTAGACACGCCGCCCTGTTCGCGGGAGAGGAGCTCGGGGACAACGCCGCACGGCTCGAGGCGCCTCCACAGCCGGCGCCCGACCCGGACGCGGCCGCGTTCTTCGACCTCGACAACACGATGATGCGCGGCGCGGCCGTGTACTACTTCGCGCGCGGCCTTGCCTCACGCAAGCTGTTCACCGTGCGTGACCTCGTGAAGTTCGCCTGGCAACAGGCGATGTTCCGAACGCGCGGCACAGAGAACCCTTCACACATGCGCAGCGTCGAGGAGGTCGCCCTCGCGTTCGTCGCCGGGCGCAGGGTCGACAAGCTGGTCGACCTGGGTGAGGAGATCTACGACGAGCTGGTGGCGGAACGTGTCTGGCCAGGGGCCCGTGCCCTCGCCGCCCGCCACATGGACGCGGGCCAGCGCGTCTGGCTGGTCACCGCCGCACCCGTCGAGATGGCGACGATCATCGCACGCCGACTCGGCCTGACCGGCGCTCTCGGGACGGCGGCCGAGACCCAGGACGGCGCGTTCACCGGGCGGCTCGCCGGGGCACCGCTGCACGGTCCGGCGAAGGCCGAGGCCGTCCACTCCCTCGCCGCTGAGCACGGGCTCGAACTGAGCCGCTGCTACGCCTACAGCGACTCGATCAACGACCTGCCGATGCTGTCGCTCGTCGGCCACCCGGGCGCCATCAACCCCGACAGTGACCTGCGCGCCCACGCGAAGACACACGGGTGGCGCGTCTACGACTTTCGTACCGGTCGTAAGGCCACGCTCATCGCGCTCGGAATGGCGGCGGGCGGGGGTGCCGTGACCGGCGGCATCGCGGCGGCCATAGCGCTGCGCCGCCGAAGAAGACGATGGTGGCGTCGGGCCCTCGACCCGTAGCCGCTCGTCAGCCGAAGGCGGACGGGCGGTCCAGCAGCAGGCGGTACAGCGCCTGCTGGATGGTCTCGCGCACCTGGTCGGTCAGCTCGAACACGAGCATCGGGTCGTCCCCGGCGTCCGCGCCATACCCGGCGGTCGTGATGGGCTCGCCGAACTCGATGATCCACTTCGCCGGCAGCGGGACGGCACCCAGGGGTCCGAAGAGGGGGAAGGTCGGGGTGACCGGAAAGTAGGGGAGGTCGAGGAGGCGCGCCAACAGCCGGGCGTTACCGAGCAACGGATAGGTCTCCTCAGCCCCGACGATCGCACACGGAACGATCGGCGCCCCGGCCTCGACCGCCGAGCTGACGAAACCGCCGCGACCGAATCGCTGCAGCCGGTACCGCTCGCGGAAAGGCTTGCCGATGCCCTTGAACCCCTCGGGAAAGACCCCGACGAGCTCCCCGCCGCTCAGCAGGCGCTCGGCGTCCTCACGACAGGCGAGGGTGTGTCCGCTCTTGCGTGCCAGGTGCGCGAGTACGGGAACGCTGTAGACGAGCTCGGCCCCCAGCAGTCGCAGGTGCCGGTGTGCGGCGTGGTGGTCGAGCAGTCCCGCCTGCACCATGAGCGCGTCGAGCGGCAGCGTACCCGAGTGGTTGGACACGATCAGCGCGGCGCCGTCGTCGGGCACGCGGTCGAGCCCGCGCATCTCGACGCGGAACCATCGCTCGTAGAGCACCCGCGCGGCGGGCAGCAGGACGTTGTCGGTGAGGTCCCGGTCGAAGCCGAACTCATCGATCGTGTACTCGCCGGCCAGCCGGCGCCGTACGAACGCCAGCGCCCCAGCCAGTCGCTCCTCCCACGGGTGCACCGGTGCGTCAGCCACGGAACAGTTCCACCACGCGGTCCGCCACGTCGGCGGGTACGACGCGCCCAAGACCTCGACGTCGCACGAAGTCGTCGAACGCCTCCACGGTGGTATAGGCGGGAGACCACGTGAGCGTGGACCTGAGGCGAGAGGTGTCGACGGTCCGGCCGTAGCTCAATAGGGCGAGCTGCTCCGGGGAGAAGTCCGCGAGGCCGGCCCGTCGGACCGCCCGGCCCACGAGCTGGATGGTGGGCACGGGAATGGGGAGCATGGGTCGACCCACCCGCCTGGCGGCCTGGGAGAGCGTCACCACGCCGTCGCCGCTCACGTTGAATGTGCCTGGACGGTTCGCGAGGGCGGTGCGGCGCAGGGCGTCGACGGCGTCGTCCTCGTGCAGGAACTGAAGACGAGGATCGAAGCCCAGGACGGTCGGCAGCACCGGAAATGAGAAGTACCGCGCGAGCGGGGAGTCGGTGTCAGCCCCCAGCACGCCCGCGAAGCGCAGGATCGTCACGGCGGCGTCAGAGCGGCGCCGGGCGAAGCCCCGGACGTACGACTCGACCTCTACGGCGTCCTTCGCGTACCCGGAGCGCGGGGGTGAAAGCGGCTCCATGTCCTCGGTGAAAAGTGCCGGATCGCGGGGAGACGAGCCGTAGACGGCGGTCGTCGAGCGAAGCACGAAGCGGCGCATGCTCGGCGCCCGCTGACAGGCCGCGAGCAGCTGCATCGTCCCGACGACGTTGGTCTCCTTCATCGAGGCACGCCCGCCCGCGCTTCCGGGCGGGGCGGTGAGGCTCGCGTGGACGACGGTGTCGACACCGCCAGCCTCGATCACCTTGCCGATGGCGGAGGTACGGATGTCGACGCGGACGAACTCGGTACGCCCGAGCCGCGGGCGCGGCGGAACGACGTCGACGCCGATCACGCGCTCGACCCCGGGCTCAGCCTGCAAGACCTCGGCCAAGCGCCCACCGAGGTGGCCAGAGACGCCCGTAATGAGAACGACGCGAGCCATGACGGCCTTCGGGGAACGGAGACGAGACGCCGGGCGCTACTTCTTCTGCCGCCGCTGAAAGCGTGTCCTCTTCAGGAGCTTGCGGTGCTTCTTCTTCGACATGCGCTTGCGGCGCTTCTTCAGGACACTGCCCACGGTGGACCTCGTTCCGACGTGGAAGAACATGGATGAATGACCGACGCCTCAGGGTACCGGTCCGGTGGCGGACACGGAGCGGGGGGACGCGACAACGCCTCTCAGGAAGCTGTCGGGCCTCTCAAGAAGCTGTCGGGCCTCTCAAGAAGCTGTCGGGCCTCTCAGGAAGCTGGGTCGTCACAAGGGCGCCAGCGGAGCTGAAGACGATCAGCCCGCCTCGATGAAGGCGTCGTGCAGGTAGTCGTCGACCGCCTGCTCTGGTACCCGGAACGAGCGGCCCACGCGGACGGCAGGGAGCTCACCGGAGTGCACGAGACGGTACACCGTCATCTTGGACACGCGCATCATCCGGGCGACCTCGGCCACCGTCAAGAACCTGACCTCGCTCAGAGATCTCTCTCCTCTACCCATGGACCCACCGAGCCCATCGCACGCACCGAACGTATCGGTGACGCCTGCTCACGCGGCGCACCTTTAGGGTATCCGCTGCCGGAAGACCCGGGAAGTCCGCGTGACAGAGCGGAGCTCGTTCGGCGGCACCCGCCGTCTCAGAGACCCGCGTGGCGCAGCAGGTACGCTGTCAGCGGCGCGTATGCCCGAGGGTCAACGTTGTCGTCCAGTGGCACGACGGCACGCAGCTTGCCTTCGGCCTCACCCACGAAGAGCGCGGGGTCGTTGGAGTCCGCGAAGCCCACGACGTCGAGACCCGCCTCCCCGGCGGCACCCGCCCACCCGTGGTCGGCGACGACCAGGCCTGGCATGGCCCTGCCCGCTTCCACGAGGCGGCGCAGCATCTCCTCCATGGGACGCGGGGAATGGGTGTGGTGCAGGGCACCCCCGGCGGCGAGCGCCGCTACCCCGTCGATGTAGCGGATCTGCCGCTCCACCCGCCCGTACTCGCTCGGCGTGACGTAGAGCCAGCCGCTCGCGGGCTCGAGCACGGTGCAGCCCCGCGCTTCGAGGGCCCGCGCCACCTCGACGAACACCGGGAGCATGCCCGCCGGATGGCCGGTCGCCAACAGGAGGCTCTCGCGCCGTTCGACCGCCAGCCGGAGGCGATCCCCCATGGCTTCGGTCGCCGCGATCGTACGCTCCGGGTCGATCGTGTCGGTACCTACGCGATAGGTCTCGTCGGGGCTCACGCCGGCCTTCTTCGCCATGAGCGTGAGCACATCGGACGGTGTCCAGTCACCGTCGAGGCACAGCCCCAGCAGGTAGTGCCGCTGGCGCTCGCTCAGCAGACGATAGTGCTCGAGGTTGTTCTGGCGCGGGGTCGCGACGTCGCCGGCGATCCTGGTCGCGACGAGGTGGGAGCGGAGATCTTCACGGTCGGGCGGAGGAGGGAGCACGGCGGCGGTCACAGGTCCATCATCGGGTCAATGCCCTGGAGAGGGAAAACCGCCCGGCGTGTCGCCATGATCGCCTGGTCCACGGGGTCCTCCGGACTGTAGCCGGACTCCCAGGTGCGATACTCCGGCCGCCCCCCGTCGGTCATCCGCAGCGGCGGGACCTCGTGGGCGCGCTCCCGAACGTAGGCGCGCCACCGGTCCGGGGTCGGCGTCTCGGGGTTGATCGGCTGCCCGGCGGCCTCGGCGATCAGGTGGGTCCATATCCGCGGAACGACCTGGACGAGCTCGTACCCTCCACCACCGACGGCGACCCAGCGTCCGTCCGTCGTCTCGTGCGCCAGGGCGTGGAGTGCCGCGTACGCCGTGCGCTGGCCGTCAACCGTGAGCGCGAGATGGGCCAGGGGATCGAGGGTGTGGCTGTCACAGCCGTGCTGGGTGACGAGGATCTGCGGGTCGAACGCGCGGATCAGGTGCGGCACGGTCGCGTCGAACGCGCGCAGCCAGCCGGCGTCGCCGGTACCCGGCGGGAGCGCGACGTTGACCGCGGCGCCCTTGGCGTTCGGCCCGCCGGCCTCGTCAGGGAAGCCGGTGCCGGGGAACAGCGTGCGCGGGCTCTCGTGCAGGCTGATCGTGAGCACGCGGGGGTCGTCGTAGAACGCGGCCTGCACACCGTCACCGTGATGCACATCGACGTCGACGTACCCGATCCGCTCGGCGCCCTGCTCGAGTAGCCACGCGATCGCGATCGCCGGGTCGTTGTAGACGCAGAAGCCGGACGCGCGGTGCGCCATCGCGTGGTGGAGGCCGCCGGCGATGTTGACGGCGTGCTCGGCCTCGCCGGTCCACACCGCCCGGGCGGCGGCCACCGAGGCCCCGGCGACCAGCGCGGACGCGTCGTGCATGCCGTGGAAGACCGGATTGTCGAGCGAGCCGAGGCCGTGGGCGGGATCGTCGCCGAGTGTGTCCCCGGCTGCGCGTACGGCGGCGATGTACTCCTCGGTGTGGACGAGCCGGAGCAGCGCGTCATCGGCGGGTGCCGGTGCGACCTGGGATACGTGCGGCGGGTCGAGCAGGCCCATCGCGCGGGCGAGCTCCATCGTGAGCTCAACGCGGATCGGCGCGAGCGGATGCCCGTGACCGAAGTCGTACCTGGTGAGCGCGTCGTCCCACACCACGCGCAGCGATCGACTCACGCGCCCTACCGTATCCGACCCCCTCTCGCCGCCTGCCCTCCTCGCCGCCCCCCCCCATTTCGCCGATCTTGAAGTTATCGGGCACTTACTCGCGCGTAACCCACCGATAACTTCAAGATCGGCGGGAAGAGTGGGGCGGGAGTCAAGATCGGCGAGGAGGGCGGGGCGTGGGGTCAGGGGGGCGCGCTACGGGCAGGCGGCCGAGTACCACGAGGAGCGCGATCACCAGCAGCGGCACGATCCACCCGGTGGCCCCCTGGATGCCCGCGAGGATCGTGTCGGGGTGGCTGCCGGCGGCCCGGAAGTACACCAACGCGCCGGTCGAGGCATTGAGCGCACCATGCCCGAGGACGCTCGGCCAGATGCTGCCCGTGGACAGGCGCAGCCACCCGAACAGGATGCCGAGCACGACCGTGAACCCCACCATGGCCAGCACGCCGAGCCGCGGATGGCTCGCGTAGTTGTACCCGAGCAGCAGGATCGGCGCGTGCCACAGCCCCCACGCGACGCCCTGGAGAACCAGGGCCCGCCACTGCCCGAGCGGCAGCAACCGTGGCAGCAGGTAGCCGCGCCACCCCCACTCCTCGCCGAACGCGGCCAGGCCGTTTATGAACGCCGCCGGCAGGATGCCGACGAGTCCGATGACCACGAGCATGGTGGCGGATATTGGAATCGCGACCCCGCCCGGCGCGTGCGCCAGCGTCTCGCGATAGCCGGACAGCCCGAAGATGTCGAGGTCGTACACACCGAGCAGCGCCGCCACGAAGGGCGCGACCAACGCCATCGCGGGCACGGCGAGCCAGCCGAAGAGGCAGTACCACGCCATGTGACGGAACGACCCGCCGAACGTCAGCCCCGTACGCCGGGCGAGACCCGGCAGCGGGCTTACCCAGCGCGTCACGACGAACGTCGCCAGCGCGGGGGTGTACATCATCCCGATCATCACGGCCAGGGCCCACGGCGCCGCCAGATGTCGCGGCGACACCCAGAGCGGCACGTCCACCAGCCACGCCGCCGCGTACGCGATGACCAGAAACGACCAGACGCCGCGCCGGTCGACCCGCGTCTCTGGGTACGGCGCCTCCGCCGTCGACTCCCCGAGGGCGGCCGCCGCCTCCTGGTACTCGCCGGTCACCTCGTCCCCCCGCTCGACCATGCCGTCAAGCTAGCCTTGACACGAACCGCTTGTCGACATCACCTTGATGGCGGGGTGGGCTCGCGGCTCGGTCGGCGGTGCCACAGCGAGACCGGTGTGCGCTGTGGGAATGTCGGAGCCCGGGCGGGGCCCAGTGAGTGCCCCGTGGCGGGCGCCTCGGCGAGGGCCGCGATCCCCGGTGGCTCGTACGGTGGACGGCTAGTCGCCGCCGGCCGCGAGGCGGCGGCTGCGCTGGCACGCCGCCTCGATCGCGTCGAGGAAGGCGGCCCGCACGCCGTGGTTCTCCAGCTCACGGATGCCGTTGATGGTCGTCCCGCCGGGGGACGTGACGTTCTCCCGCAGCGTCACGGGGTGTTCGCCGGAGTCCCGCAGCATCGTGGCCGCCCCGATGGCGGCCTGCACGATCATGTCGTGCGCCACCGCACGCGGCAGCCCGAGCAGGATCCCCGCGTCGGTCATGGCCTCGACCAGATAGAAGAAGTACGCGGGCCCGCTGCCCGACAGCGCGGTCGCGGCGTCCTGCTGCGCCTCAGGGATGCGCAGCACCTTGCCGACCGGCCGCAGCAGCTCCTCCGTACGCCGCAGGTGCTCCTCGCGCGCGTCGACCCCGGGGGAGATCACGCTCATGGCCTCGTCGACGAGGACCGGGGTGTTGGACATGACACGGACGACGGGCACACCGTCGGGGACGCGGCTCTCGATGAACGACGTCGTGATGCCTGCGGCCACCGAGACCAGAAGCCGGCCAGACGCCAGAGCGGGCGCGACGTCCCCGAGCAGCCCGCCCATGTCCTGTGGCTTGACCGCGAGGATCAAGGCGTCGGCACGCTTGGCCGCCTCAGCGTTCGACACCACGTCGACGCCGTAACGCTCGTGCAACGTGTGCGCACGCTGCGGGCCGCGGACGGTCGCCACGACATCGGAGGCTCCGCGGCCCGCCCGCAGCAGGCCGGACAGCAGCGCCTCGCCCATCTTGCCGGCACCGAGGATCGCGATCATCGCACCCCAGCCTACCGAGACGGCGCTAGGAGCGAGTGACCAGCGAGCGCAGGAAGAAAGCCAGGTTCGCGGGCCGCTCGGCCAGCCGCCGCACGAGGTAGGAGTACCACTGCGTGCCGTACGGCACGTAGACGCGTACCCGCGCGCCCGCCGCGGTCAGCCGACGCTGCTCGGCCGGCCGCACGCCGTACAGCATCTGGTACTCGAAGCTGTCCTTCATGCGCCCGTGCAGCGCGCCGAGGGAGCTCGCGATCTCGACGAGCCGCGGGTCGTGGGTGGCGACCATCGGGTAGCCGCCGCCGGCCATGAG
>JBOHCT010000198.1:0-7921 GCA_050699055.1 Streptosporangiaceae bacterium
TCCCAGCCCTCCTCCTCGAGCATCTCCTTGAGGTCGAGGCGGATGAGCGCCTCGTCCTCGGCGATCACCACACGTCCTCGGGTCTCGGTCACAGGCCCGACCCTATCGAAATCCGCTACATTGGTGCCGAGTCGGTCTGGCCCCGGTACGCCAACTGGCCGAGCGGATGTCCTCAAAAGGCATTGGTTGTCGGTTCGAATCCGACCCGGGGCACTTATCCATATCGCGCGATACTCGCGCAAGGCCCTCCACGGCCAGGTCGTCCATGCCGTTTCTGTCGTACCCCTTCGGCAGGCTCGGAGTCAGGCACGACGTTGATACGCGCCGAGCGGCCCTCAGCCTCATCCGTGGCGGCGCGAGCGTCCGGTCCCGCTACCCCGTGGCGTTCCTGCGTGGTCTGTTCCACTCCGATGGCTGCCGGATCACCAACAACGCGACGAGGCGGTTCGCGGGACGGGTCAAGAGCTACGCCTACCCTCGGTACTTCTTCACCAACCACTCGACCGACATCCTGGGGTTGTGTGGGGGGGACGCTGGACCGTCTCGAGATCGCGTGGCGGTACTCGAACCGGGTCACGATCTCGGTGGCGCGGAAGGAGGCCGTGGCGGCGCTGGACGCGTTCGTCGGGCCGAAGCACTTACTCCTGGCAGTCGGCGGTCTCGCCGATGCGGTGGACGCGGAGCATGTTCGTGGACCCCGGTACGCCCGGCGGGCTGCCGGCGACGATAACGACCGGGTCGCCCTGCCGGACGCGTCTGGTCGCGGGCAGCGCGGCGTCGACTTGGCGCACCATGTCGTCGGTGTGCGCGACCGCGTCGACGAGGAACGTCTCGACGCCCCACGTGAGCGCGAGCTGGCTGCGCACGGCCTGCACGGTCGTGAACGCGAGCAACGGAATTGACGACCGGCAGCGGGCCAGGTGGCGCGCGGTCGTGCCGGTCTGGGTGAACGCGGCGAGCGCCTTCGCGTCCACGGAGGCGCCGACCTCGACCGCCGCGCCGGCGATGGCACCGCTCGTCGTGTGCGGGACGTACGTCGGTGCCGGCGCGGAGTGCAGGGTGGCGTGCTCGGCGGCGGAGATCACCCGCGCCATCGTCTCGACGGTCTCGATCGGGTGATCGCCGATGCTGGTCTCCGCGGACAGCATCAGCGCGTCGGCGCCGTCCAGAACCGCGTTCGCGACATCCGAGGTCTCCGCCCGCGTCGGGCGTAGCTCGGTGATCATGGACTCCAACATCTGCGTCGCCACGATCACGGGCTTGGCCCTGTCTCGGGCGACCTCGATGGCCCGCTTCTGCACCGTCGGTACCTCTTCGAGGGGCATCTCGACCCCGAGGTCCCCCCGCGCCACCATCAACCCGTCGAAGGCGTCGACGACTTCCTCCAACCGCTCGACGGCCTGCGGCTTCTCCAGCTTGGCCAACACCGGCAGCCCTACACCCACCTCGTCCATGACGGCCCGTACGGGCTCGACATCCTCGGGTTGGCGTACGAACGACAGCGCGACGAAGTCCGCCCGCAGCCCAAGCGCCCACCGCAGGTCCGCCTCGTCCTTCTCGGTCAGGGTCGGGGTGCTGAGCCGCAGTCCCGGCAGGTTGAGGCCCTTGTGATCCGAGACCTCACCGCCGACGAGCACTCGCGTGTGTACGCGTGGGCCCTCCACCTTGACGACGTCCAGCGCGACCTTGCCGTCGTCGACGAGCACGCGGTCGCCAGGATCTACGTCGTACGGCAGGCCTTCATACGTCGTAGCGGCCTGGTGCTTGTCTCCCTCGACCTGGGCGGTGGTGATGACGAAGGCGTCCCCGCGCGTCAGTTCGGCCGAGCCGCCGACAAACGTACCGAGACGGATCTTGGGCCCCTGCAGGTCGACCAGGACCCCGATCCCGCGGCCGCTGGTGTCGGAGGCCTGCCGCACCCGGAGGTACACCTCTCGGTGCTCGTCACGCGTCCCGTGGCTCATGTTCAGCCGCGCGACATCCATACCCGCGTCCGCCAGCGCACGTATATGGTCGCTGCCCGAGGTGGCGGGCCCGAGCGTACAGACGATCTTGGCTCGACGGGTCACGCGCATCAGACTATTCGCGCACGCGACCCGTTGCGTACACGCCGACCGGGACGGGTCAGGCCTGGCCCGCGGTGACGAAAGAAGGCTTCGCCCGCCGCGGCTTCGTTGACACCAAGGTCGGGATCGCGTCCGCGTCCTTGACGGCCCTCCACGGTTCGGTGAGCTCCACCTGCTCGGTACCCTCCGGCGCGACAAGGAACGCGACGCGCCTACCCTGAAGCTCGTCCGCGACGACAAACCCCCTCTTCAGCGGCGATTACGTGCTTCTTTGCGCAGGATTACCTGCGGGACGGGAGGTACACGTGGAAACGGGCGGGTCCACTCGTCGCCCGGCTCGCCTGGACTCCTACGCCGAGTGGCGGCCGAGGCGGGAGCTCGCCGGCCACGTGGCATGCCTGTGGACGCAACGCCTTCCGTCCGACGCAAGCCCCCGCGTCCACCGGGTGGTGCCGGACGGATGCGTGGACCTCATCTGGATGGACGGAAGACTCCAGGTCGCAGGGCCGGACACCGGTCCGGTGCTCGTGCCGCTGGAACCCGGCTGCCGCTTTGTCGGCCTCAGGCTGCAGCCGGGCGTCGCGCCGGCCGTGCTCGGTGTGCCGTCGTCCGCGATCCGCGACGCGCGGATCGACCTCGAAGATCTTTGGCGAGATGAGGCTCGCCGCTTGGGCGACGCGATGGCCACCGCGGATGACGTCCACGACCTCGCTGCGTGGCCGCCTTCGGGTACGGACCCAAGACTCTCGCGCGTGTCCTGCGTTTCCACCGTGCGGTCACCTCGGTGCAATCCGGATACAGCGGCAGCCTGGCAGACCTGGCAACGAGCCTCGGGTACGCCGATCAGGCCCACCTCGCCCGCGAGGCGCGGCTGTTGGCCGGGGCGCCGCTCACCCGACTGTGAGCCGACCGTACGCCCGCAGCCGCTTGAGCGCTTCGACGGTCATCCAGCCGCGCCATTCCGGCTCGGTGATCGGAGTCCAGATCTGCCAGTTCACGTTCCAGCCGCCGTCGCCTGCTTGGGCGTCGGCGAAGGTATCGAGGTGAGCGTCCATGAGGTCGTCGGGAAAGAGCCGACGGGCGAGAAGGTCGGGCGATGGCGCGAAGTCGAGTGGGAAATGGACCTCGCCGGCCGCGTGCGGGTCTAGCTCAACGCAGGCAAGGAACGTGTCCCGCAGCCGAGCGAACGCCGCGTCGGTCCGCACGCGGTCGCGCACGTTCTCGAGGAACGTCAGAACGGCGTACGCCTCGTACGGGCTTGGCACGCAACGTACGCGGCCCGTCCCGAGCCCGTCTTGAACGAATCGGACACGGCGAAAGGGACCGCGACCACGCCCGGGCGATCCAGAGTCTGATCGATCCCCAACAGCGGCCGGGATCAGGAGCCGGTATCGAACGGCCGAGGACGACGGGACGTTCGGCTACACATCCCTCAAGGCGGTAATGCTGAGGTAGGAGGGGCGTTCACTCGGTCCGTCCCGGCTCACGTCTTCCGAGCCCGGTGAGACCCTCGCTCACCTCCCACAGTCGGCGTGCGGTGGTCTCGTCCCGGGATGCCGGCGAGGGCTTGCGCTCGGCGCGGTCGACGAAGTACCCGCCGGTGGTGTGTTCGACCGCGGGCGCCGTGGCGAGCCACACGACCGTGTCCGCCCCGCGCTCCGGGCTGCGCAGGAACGGCCGCGCGAGGCGCAGGCCGAAGCGCATGAGACCGGCGGCGTCGCGGCCGAAACCCGAGGCGACCACGCCCGGGTGGACGCAGTTGACGGTCACACCGCTCCCCTCGAGCCGTCGGGCCAGCTCGACGGTGAACAGGACGTTTGCCAGCTTGGACTGGTTGTAGGCGCGCATGCCGTCGTAACGGGTCTCGCCGCCGAGATCGTCGAAATCGATCCGCCCGGCCATGTGTGTCTTGGACGTGACGTTGACGACGCGTGCGGGCGCGCTCCGGCGCAGCAGGTCGAGCAGGAGACGGGTGAGCAGAAAGTAACCAAGATGGTTGAGGGCGAAGGTGCGCTCGATGCCGTCGGGACCGACCTCGCGTCGGCCGAAGACCATACCGGCGTTGTTGACCAGGACGTCAAGCCGGTCGAGGCGCGCGCTCAGGTGGTCGGCAAGCGCCCGTACGGACGCCTGCGCGGCGAGGTCGGCAACCTCCACGTCCACCCGCTCGTTCCCGGTGGTGCGGCGGATCTCGTCGGCCGCGGACTCGCCACGGTTCTGGTCGCGGCAGACAAGCAGGACCTGCCCGCCCCGGCTGGCGAGCCCGCGCGCCGTCGCCCGACCGATGCCGGAGCTCGCTCCCGTGACCACGGACACCGGCCCGTTCGTCGGATCCTCTGTCACATCTCCTCCTTCGTGCAGCCCGATGAACTTGCTCTTGAGCTGGTCCGGGGTGCCTTCGGCGACGACCCGACCGCGGTCCACGATCGCGAGCCTGTCGGCTAGCCGGTCGGCCTCCTCCAGGTAGTGGGTGGGCAGCAGGATAGTCAGCCGCTCATCCGCGGCGAGCGCGGAGAGCTCCGCCCACATCTCGGCCCGCGCCTCCGAGCCCGTCTGAGACAGCGCGCCACCCGCGGCCCGCAAACTCAGACGCCGGGCCGCGGGCACCTCGGGCGTCTGACGAACTGCGCCACCGGCGGCGCGAACGCTCAGACACCCGGCTCCGGGTCGGATCCCGGCTACGTGAGAGGGCGGTCGGTGGGGGCGATCGGCACGGGCAGCAGGTCGCGCCCGGTGAGGTGGCGGTCCACGCCAGCGGCGGCGGCCCGCCCCTCGGCGATCGCCCACACGATGAGCGACTGCCCGCGTCCCATGTCGCCCGCGACGAATACGCGGTCGACGTTCGTCATGTACGCGTCGTCACGGGCAACGTTGCCGCGGTCGGTCAGCTCGACGCCGAGCTGCTCGAGGAGCCCGTCCCGCTCTGGGCCGACGAAGCCCATCGCGAGCAGCACCAGCTCGCCGGGCAGCCCCCGCTCGGTCCCCGGCACCGGCTCGAACCCGCGGTCGCCGCGGCGTACCTCGACGAGCCGCAGCGCCCGTACCCGGCCATGCTCGTCGCCCACGAACTCCTGGGTGTTCACCGCGTAGACGCGCTCGCCGCCCTCCTCGTGGGCGCTCGACACGCGGTAGGTCATCGGGTACGTCGGCCACGGCTGGCTGTCGGGCCGCTCCTCCGGAGGTCGGGGCATGATCTCCAACTGGGTCACGGACGCCGCACCCTGCCGATGGACCGTGCCGAGGCAGTCGGCGCCGGTGTCGCCTCCCCCGATGATCACGACGTTCTTGCCTGCCGCGTCGATCGGCGGCGACGCCAGATCCCCTTCCTGCACGCGGTTGGCGAGCGGCAGGTACTCCATCGCCTGGTGCACCCCGTCGAGCTCGCGTCCAGGAACCGGCAGGTCACGCGACATGGTCGCGCCCCCGGCGAGCACCACCGCGTCGTACGACGACCGCAGCTGCTCCGCCGTCACGTCGGCACCCGCCTCGACGCCGGCGCGGAACTCCGTCCCCTCGGCCCGCATCTGCGCGAGCCTGCGCACCACGTGCCGCTTCTCCATCTTGAACTCGGGGATGCCGTACCGCAGCAGCCCGCCGATCCGGTCGGCCCGCTCGTACACGACGACCTCGTGGCCGGCGCGGGTGAGCTGCTGTGCGGCCGCGAGCCCCGCCGGGCCGGAGCCGATCACGGCGACGCGCCGGCCGGTCCTGGTACGGGGCGGCTGCGGCGCCACCCAGCCCTCGTCCCAGGCCCGGTCGATGATCTCGAGCTCGACCTGCTTGATCGTGACCGGGTCGGCGTTGATGCCGAGCACGCACGCGGACTCGCACGGGGCCGGGCAGAGCCGCCCGGTGAACTCGGGGAAGTTGTTCGTCGCGTGCAGCCGCTCGATCGCCTCGCGCCAGTCGCGCCGCCATACGAGGTCGTTCCACTCGGGGATGAGGTTGCCGAGCGGGCAGCCCTGGTGGCAGAAGGGCACGCCGCAGTCCATACACCGCCCCGCCTGCCTCTCCAGGCGGTCATGCGCGAACTCCGTGTACACCTCACGCCAGTCGCGGATCCGCACCTCCACGGGTCGACGGCGCGGGGTCTCGCGCTCGGTGGTCATGAATCCCGTGGGGTCAGGCATGTCCAGCCTCGTCCGATACGTCGGTGCCGTCTCTCCGGCTCATCGACTGAATGTGACACCGTGCCTGCTATGGCGGCCGATGTGACATTCAGTCGGCTGGGTGGCCGCGGCGACAATGGCGCGGCCAGGAGGCGCGCGCTCAGCCGTGCGCGGCGGCCATGATGGCGTCGTTCACGTCCCGGCCCTCCCGGGTCGCTTCCGCCCGCGCGGTGAGCACGCGTTTGAAGTCCTTCGGCATGATCTTGACGAAACGGCGTACGGCGACGTCCCAGTCGGCCAGCAACGCCCGTGCGACCGTCGACCCGGTCTCGGCCCGGTGCCGGGCGACCGCCTCGCGCAACTCCGCGCGGTCGTCGTCGTCCAACGGGTCGAGGTCGATCATGTCCCGGTTGACCCGCTCCGGCCGCAGGTCGAGCACGTACGCGACCCCGCCGGACATGCCCGCCGCGAGGTTCCGCCCGGTCGGGCCGAGGATCACGGCACGCCCACCGGTCATGTACTCGCACGCGTGGTCGCCGACACCTTCCGCGACCGCCAGCGCCCCGGAGTTGCGCACGCAGAACCGCTCGCCGACCACGCCCCGGATGAAGGACTCCCCGGACGTCGCGCCGTACAGGACGACGTTGCCGGCGATGACCTGCTCCTCGGCGCGGAACGGCGCCTCCGCGTGCGGCCGCACGACGAGCCTCCCGCCGGACAGGCCCTTGCCGAGGTAGTCGTTCGCGTCGCCGGCCAAGCGCAGCGTGATGCCGCGCGGCACGAACGCGCCGAACGACTGCCCCGCTGACCCGGTGAACGTCAAGTCGATCGTGTTGTCGGGCAGCCCCTCGCCGCCGAAGCGCCGGGTCAGCTCGTGGCCCAACATCGTGCCGACAGTACGGTTGACGTTGCGCAGCGGCAGGTCCAGCCGCACCGGCTCGCCGTACTCCAACGCGCCCTCGCAGAGCTGGATGAGCGTGTTGTCGAGCGCACGGTCCAGCCCGTGGTCCTGTTCGGCGGCGCGATGCAGCGAGGCGCCCGGCGGGAGCTCCGGGCGGTGCAGCACCGGGGTGACGTCGAGCCCGCTCGCCTTCCAGTGCTCCGCCGCCGCCCGCGTGTCCAGCAGTTCGACATGCCCGATGGCCTCGGGAAGCGACCTGAAGCCGAGCCGGGCGAGATACTCCCGCACCTCCTCGGCGATGAACTCGAAGAAGTTGACGACGAACTCGGGCGCGCCGTCGAACCGCTCGCGCAGCTCCGGATTCTGCGTCGCCACGCCGACCGGGCAGGTGTCGAGGTGGCAGACCCGCATCATGATGCAGCCCGAGACGACGAGCGCGGCGGTCGCGAAGCCGTACTCCTCCGCGCCGAGGAGGGCCGCCACCACGACGTCACGGCCGGTCTTGAGCTGCCCGTCGGTCTGTACGACGATCCGGTCGCGCAGCCCGTTCAGCAGCAGCGTCTGCTGAGTCTCGGCGAGACCCAGCTCCCATGGGGCGCCCGCGTGCTTGATCGACGACAGCGGCGAGGCGCCGGTGCCGCCGTCGTGCCCGGAGATGAGCACGACATCGGCGTGGGCCTTCGCGACCCCCGCCGCGACCGTGCCGACCCCGACCTCGGACACCAGCTTGACGTGCACGCGGGCCCGCGGGTTGGCGTTCTTCAGGTCGTGGATGAGCTGGGCGAGGTCCTCGATCGAGTAGATGTCGTGGTGCGGGGGCGGCAAGATCAGCCCGACGCCGATGT
>JBOHCT010000199.1:0-7901 GCA_050699055.1 Streptosporangiaceae bacterium
GTCGAGCACCGTACGGGCGTAGGCGAATCGTGACTGACTCACGCCAAGGTCTGCGGCTGATTTACGCTGTGATTTCTGAGAAATCACTTCGGCCCGAACCGCCACCATGGCTATCTGGCCTTTGGTGAGGTCGCATCACGGCGTAGTCGAGCACCGTACGAGCCTTAGCAATTCCGGTCGCGCTGACTGAATGCTCTTCGCCAAGATCTCGCATGTTTCCTGAGGAAACACGATATGCCCGCGCGGCGATCATGGCTATCTGGCCTTTGGTGAGGTGCCGGCGGGTGATGTTGACGGCCAGCGCGTACCCGCCCGGGTCGTCGCCGTCCCATGCTTCGAGGTAGCGCAGCACCTTGTCCTTGCCAACGCCTGACTGGCGGGCGAACTCTGTGGCGTTAACCTTCGGTGCCAGAGTTTCATATGAAACTCTGCCCGATGCCTTGACCACGTCGCGGGCAACGTGCAGAAGGGCGAGGGGCAGGGTGCCCGCCGACCTCTTCCCGTACGGGACAAGGTCTGCGCGCGGGAGTTCGCCGCGAGCGGCCGCGTACCGTGACACGACGACACCCCCGCACCCGTCTACCGGGCACGGGGGCGAACGTCGCTCAACGTGCCGTTCAGGGCCGCGCGGGACCCTTCTCCGCGTCCGCCTCCTCGTCCATGTCGGCCGTCAGGTCGAATCCGGCGTTCGCCAGGTCGAATCCGGCGTTGAAGCCGCGCCCGTACGCCGCGACGAGCGCGGTCTCGACGATGCCCTTGAGGCTGTCGAGGTCGGCGGTCCGCCTCTCGGTGCTGGTCACTGGTCCTCCTCGGTGTAGGGGTCGGTCACGGGCATGCCCGCTTTACGCGTCCGCTGGTGGAACCGCGCCAGCGTGGCCCCGGCCGCCTCGCCGAGCGGCTCGGACGGATACGCGGACACGAGCGTCGCCAACGCCAACGCCAGGGCCTCGCACTCGCCCTTGGACAGCAGCACGGGGATGCGGACACCACGGTCATGCCAGTCGTCGTGCAGCTTGACGGCGAGCCGGTCCCGTCCGGTCCTCGACTGGAACACGCCTCTCGCGTGCTCGCGGCCGGTCACGGTGTGCCCTCTTCCTCGTCGTCGGTGACCAGGTAGTCAGCGACGTAGTCCTGCGCCTCGGAGTGCCCCCGGTCACGGCCGGCCGCCCACGACCTCGCGATCAGGCCGAGAAGCGACTGCGCGCACTCGACGTCGAGGTCGCGGGCGACGCGTTCGATGACCTCGAGGTCATAGTCGCCGAGCTCGACGTGACGCCGGTCCGCTTCGGTGGTCACACGGTCTGCCGCGTGCCGCCACGGGTCGACGCCGGTCCGCTCGGCGAGGGTGTGCACGAGCCGGCAGTCCGCCGCCGCCTGCTCGGCCGAGTTGTACGGGCCCACGCGGGTGTCGCCATGGTCGTTCGTAGGATTCATTGGGGGTCTCACTCTCTGGCTTGGTTGGTAGCTGACTTGGGAGTGGGACCCTCTCGGGGGTGATCTTGCTCTGGTCACACAGTGGTCACAGAATTTCCCGGACACGCTGGATGCGCCCGGACGTGCCGTGATCGCGATGGGCGGTTGACCTG
This sequence comes from Streptosporangiaceae bacterium, assembly GCA_050699055.1. Classification (GTDB taxonomy): domain Bacteria; phylum Actinomycetota; class Actinomycetes; order Streptosporangiales; family JBOHCT01; genus JBOHCT01. Next base: position 1,587 of record JBOHCT010000199.1, read on the forward strand.
CGTAGATCTGGACTAGACCGGACTCAGCAATACCGGTCAAAACGGGCGCAAGATACGGTGCGGGTATGGCCTACGAACACGTGCTGGTGGACCGCGAGGGCTCCTACACCACGATCACGATGAACCGCCCCAAGCGGCGCAACGCGCTCTCTCTCGGTCACATGCGGGAGCTGCGGGCGGCTTTTCGCGAGGTGGCGGAGACCGACGCCCTCGGGGTCGTGCTCGCGGGGAGCGGTCCCGTCTTCTCCGCGGGCCACGACTTCGCCGACATGGTCGACGCGGACTACGCCGCCGTACGGGAGCTGCTCGTCGTCTGTACCGATCTCATGCGGACGATCGAGGACGTCCCGCAGGTCGTCGTCGCGCGGGTGCACGGGCTCGCCACGGCGGCGGGCTGCCAACTGGCGGCAAGCTGCGACCTGGCCCTGGCGGGGGAGAGCGCCGGGTTCTGCACCCCGGGCGGCAGGGGCGGCTGGTTCTGCCACACGCCGAGCGTCGCGGTCGCCAGGAACATCGGCCGTAAGCGGGCCGCTGAGATGGCGCTGACCGGCGACGTGATCGATGCCCGGACGGCGTACGAGTGGGGGCTCGTCAACCGGGTGGTGCCCGACGACGAGCTGGAGAAGGCCGCCCTCGACCTGCTCCAGCGGGCGACCCGGGGGAGCCCCGCGAGCAAGGCGCTCGGCAAGCGGGCGCTGTACGCCCAGCTCGACCGCCCCGAGGCCGACGCCTACACCTACGCGATCGAGGTCATGGCGGGTTCGAGCCAGACGCCGGAGGCCAAGGAGGGCATGCGCGCGTTCCTGGAGAAGCGCCATCCGAAGTGGCCGGCCTGACTCGGTCGCTGGCCGAGTACGGCGGGCCGGGCGTCCGGCGGCCCGCGAGTCGGTACTGTGGCGCGTACCCGCAAGTGGTCCGGAGGCGCGCGTGTACGACTACGTCATCGTCGGGGCGGGCAGCGCAGGGTGCGTGCTGGCGTCCCGACTGACCGAGGATCCGTCGACGAGCGTCCTGCTGTTGGAGGCCGGTGGCCCCGACGACAGCGACGACGTCAAGGTCCCCGCCGCCTTCTACCGCCTTTTCAAGACCGCCTACGACTGGGACTACACGACCGTCCCGCAGCCGGCGCTGCACGGGCGGGCGCTGTACTGGCCGAGGGGCCGAATGGTCGGCGGCTGCTCGTCGATCAACGCGATGATCTACATCCGCGGCAACCGGGTGGACTACAACGCCTGGCGCGACGAGCACGGCTGCGCGGGCTGGGGGTACGACGAGTTGCTGCCGTACTTCCGCCGGGCGGAGGACCACGCCGGCGGCCCCTCCGCCTACCACGGGGTCGACGGGCCGCTGCGGGTCGAGAACCTGCGCGCGCACCACAAGCTGACCCGGGCGTTCATCGACGCGGCCGTGGCGTACGGCCTGCGTAAGAACGCGGACTTCAACGCCGGGGAGCAGGACGGTGTCGGCTTCTACCAGGTGACCCAGAAGGCCGGGCGGCGTTGGTCCGCAGCCGACGGCTACCTGCGCCCCGCTCTCGAGCGGCCCAACCTCACCGTCGAGACCGACGCGCTCGCGACCGGGGTGCTCGTCGAGAAGGGTCGGGCGGTCGGGGTCCGCTACCTGTGCCACGGTCAGGAGCGGAGGGGTGTGGCGCAGCGCGAGGTCCTCCTCGCCGGCGGCACCGTGGCCACCCCGCAGCTTCTCATGCTCTCGGGCATCGGTCCGGCCGACCACCTGCGCGAGCACGGCGTCGAGGTCGTCGCCGACATGCCCGGGGTGGGGCGAAACCTGCACGACCACCCGATCGCGACGCCGATGTGGATGACCCCGCGGGTGACCAACTTCTGGGAGAAGGAGAAGCTACGCCACATCCTGTACTGGAAGCTACTCCACCGGGGTGTCTTCACGTCGAACATCGCCGAGTGCGGCGGCTTCGTCCGTACCCGTTCGGGCCTGCCAGGGCCGGACCTACAGTTTCACGTGCTGCCGTCGCCCTTCGTCGAGCACGGCCTGGTCGAGCCGCCCACGCGTGCGATCACGGTCCTCCCCGCACTGGTCAGCCCGCGGAGCCGTGGACGCATCCGGCTCAGGTCGGCCGACCCCCGCTGGAAGCCGGCGATCGACCCCGCCTACGTCACAGAGCGGGCCGACCTCGACGCCCTCGTCGAGGGAGTCCGGATCGCCCGTGCCATCGCCCAGCAGCAGCCGCTCGCGGGCCTCGTCCACGGCGAGTACGAGCCGGGGCCCGAGGTGCGCACACCCGAGGAGCTGCAGGAGTACGTCCGCCGGTCGGTGCAGACGCTCTACCATCCGGTCGGCACGTGCGCGATGGGCAGGGCGGAAAACGCGGTCTGCGACACCGAGCTGCGGGTGCGCGGGGTAGCGGCGCTGCGGGTGGTCGACGCGTCGGTCATGCCGAGGGCGCCGCGCGGCAACACGAATGCCCCGGTGATCGCGATCGCGGAGCGGGCCGCCGATCTGATCGCCGGACGTTCGCTGCTGCCGCCAGCGCGGGCGACGCGGCCCGGCGGCGGCCGAACGAGCGGTGCGGCTGACAGGACACGCGAGATGCCGACGGTCCCTGTGAGCATGCCCGACGAACGCTGAGCCCCGGTCCGTGCGAGAGCCCCTGAGCCCGCCTCGCCCCCGTACTCCATGATCCGCTTCTCGCGCACGCAAACGGCTATGGACGGCAGTCTGGCCGCATCTGAAACGGATCAAGGTCGGAAGGGTTGGGCGGGCCAGCGGGGGCGCCGTTCAGCGGCGGCCGAACCGAAGGTGCAGCAGCGTCTCCAACCGCTTGACGTCCCGCTCGCCGCGCCGGAACGACGCCAGGGGGAGCGGAGGGCGGAACCGCTGCCGGGTCACGGCCTTGGCGTGGGCGAACTCCCGCAGGCCGTCGGGACCGTGGATGCGGCCGAAGCCGGAGTCCCCGACTCCACCGAACGGCAGTGACGGTACGGCCGCGAACGACACCACGCTGCCCACCGACACCATGCCGCAGCGCAGCCGCTCCGCGATCTCCATGCCCCGCTTACGAGAGAACACCGCCGCCCCGAGCCCGTACCGGCCGGTGCCCACCTTCTCCACGGCCTCGTCGACGTCACGGACGCGGGTGACAGTGATCGTCGGGCCGAACGTCTCGTCGGTGAGTGCGAGGGAGTCGTCGGGGACGCCGACAAGGACGACCGGGTCGACGTAGGGCGGCCGCACGGCCGCACGGCCGCCGACCGCGGCCTGACCACCCCGCTGCAGGGCGTCGGCGATGTGCCGCTCGATCACCCCGACCTGGTCGGGCATGGTGATCGGGCCGAAGCTCGCCGTACGGTCCTCGCCGGGGCGCAGCTCGGCCGCGCGCTCGGTGATCTTGCGGACAAGCTCGTCGTGGACGCTGTCGACGGCGTACACGCGCTCGACGCCGATGCAGGTCTGGCCGGCGTTGGACATCGCGCCCCACACCGCCGCGTCGGCCGCGGCGTCGAGGTCGGCGTCGGCGTCGGCGACGAGAGCGTCCTTGCCGCCGCACTCGCAGATGACCGGGGTCAGCGACTCCGCGCAGGTGGCCATCACCTTCTTCGCGGTGGCGGTCGAGCCGGTGAACGCGACCTTGTCGACGCCGGCCCTGGCGAGGTCGGCACCGGTGTCGCCGAGACCCGTCACCGTCTGCAGCACCGGCCGATCCGTCACGGCCTCGCTGAACGTCCGGGCCAGCCACGCGCCGACAGCGGGGGTGTACTCGCTGGGCTTGAAGACGACGGCGTTGCCGGCGGCGAGCGCGTAGGCGATCGAGCCCATCGGGGTGAAGACCGGATAGTTCCACGGCCCGATCACGGCGACCACACCGAGCGGCTGGTAGTCCACGTACGCGCGCTCGTTCATCATGAGCAGTCCCGACGCCACCCGCCGGCGGCCAAGCACGCCCCCGGCGTGCTTGGCCGCCCACTCCAGATGCTCGACGGCGAGGGCGACCTCGAGCATCGCGTCGGCGAGCGGCTTGCCGTTCTCGACGTGCACGAGCTGGGCCAGCTGGCCGGCGCGCCGGGCGATGGCTCCCCGCCACTCCCGCAGGCGGCGCCTGCGCTCCTTCCAGCCGAGCGCTCCCCACCACTCCGCCGCCCCGCGTGCGCGGGCCACCACGTCGCGCACCTGCGGCCCGCGGTTGACGGGAAACTCGCCGACGAGCTCACCTGTGGCGGGGTTGAGCGAGGAGAACGTCGGAGCCCGCTCCTCGAGCCCGGCCTGCGCGGTCATGCGGACCTCCACGTTGATCGGTCGGCGCCCTGCGTACGCTACGCCTCGAGCGTGCCCCCATCGTGCCACCATCGCGGTCGCGGTGCGCTCGCTGGCCGAGCCGGGACACGGTGCTCGGGAGCCGAGCTAAGGAGCGCCCCGGCAGGATGCCGCGCTCGATCGCGACGGTGACCGCCGCCGTCCGGTCCGAGACCCCGAGCTTGCCGAAGACGCGGAGCAGGTGGGTCTTCACGGTGGCTTCGCTGATGTACAGCTCGCGACCGATCTCGGCGTTGGTGCGGCCGCGCGCGACGTTGCGCAGAACCTCGACCTCCCGCCCGCTGAGCGCATCCGGACGCCCGTCCCGCGCGTGCGAGACGAGCCGGGCCGCCACGGAGGGGGCGAGCACGGTGTCGCCACGGGCCGCGGCCCGCACCGCGCCGGCCAGGTCCGCGCGCGCGGTGCGCTGCGCGAGCGCGAGGTGACGGCGTGCCTTCACCGGATCGTCATCCACCGCGGCGTCCGCGGGCTGCAACAGCATGAGGATGCTGGTAAAGCCCTGGGCGAGCGTGTCGTGGATCTCCCCGGCCAGCCGCTCGCGCTCGGCGAGCGCACCCGCCTCGTGACCGCGCTCCCGGCCAGGGTGGCGCCGACCGCCCTGGGCTGCCACCCCTGCTCGGCCATGATCGTCACGGCCGGGGTGACGCAGAGTGCGCCCACAGCGAGCAGGGCCGTCCGTTCGCGCGCCGCCAGCATGAAGCGGTGCGGGCAGAGGATGAACAACAGGGTGCCCACCTGCGGCGCGAGGAGGTAGGCGGGGGTGAAAAGGACGACGAGTCCTACCACGTAGAGTGTGCCGCGTCGACGGTCGCCGGAGCGCAGCGTCGGCAGGCCGACCACGAGGAACAGCCCGACGAGCGCGGCCATCAGCGCCAGCGCACCCGCCTTGTGGGAGACAGGGAGGTTCCGAGTGGCCAGTACGACCGCGCACGCGGCCGCGAAGACGGCGGCGTACAGACCGTGCCACCAGGCGAAGCCGTGCTCCCAGGCATGGTCCCTGGTCAGCGCTCGCCGCGGCGTAGCCATCGAAACGTCGTGAGGCACAACACCAAGCCTGCGGCACACCACCCGGCGAGCACCAGCGCCGCGACGCCGTGCTGCCAGGAGTGGGCGGGCTCCGGGCAGGCTGCTGACCACGATCCCGAGCAGCGTCGACGCGGTGACGCCGAGCACGAACACCCACCCGAAGGTCAGCCATCGCCCCGGGTCGGAGGGCAGGTCGAGCCCATAGAAGGCCGCGCCGAGCGCGAGCAGGATCGCTGCCTCGGCGAGGCTCGTCACGAGGACGACGACGACCTTGCCGACGAAGTACGCGGACCTCGGCATGGGGGTCCCGAAGAGCCGCTTCAGGGTGCCGTCGTCGCGTTCGACGGCGATGCTGACGCCGAGGTTCACGAGGCTGGTCGACATGATGCCCGCCGCGAGGATGCCGGCCACGAAGTACTGCCGGAAGTCGACGCCGGTGTTACCCAGCTCCCCGTGGAAGATCGAGCCGAAGATGACGAGCAGCACGATCGGCAGGGCGAAGGTGAAGACGAGCGCGTCCCGCTCCCTGAAGAACGCCTTGGTCTCCGCCGCGCCGCGTGCCATGCCGACGCGGAGCGCCGAGGGACGGCGCGCGGCGGCCGGTCGGGCGCGGGCCCCGGTGGTCGCCGCCCGGGTCATCGCCGCTCTCCGATCATCTCCAGGTACACGTCCTCCAGCGACGGGCGGCTGACGGTGAGCCCGGGCACCTCTCCGCCGTACCGGGCGCCGAGGTCCGCGACAGCCGACGTCGGCGCGTCGGTCTGCGTCTCGTGTACGCTGCCGTCGTTGTCCCGCCACGACACGCGCGCCGCCGCGGACGCCCTGCCGCCCAGCGTGGCGGGTGGGCCGTCGGCGACGATGCGGCCGCGGACGATGACCGCCACCCGGTCCGCGAGCGCCTCGGCCTCCTCCAGGTAGTGGGTGGCTAGGGACGACCGTCACGGCATGCGTTAGTGCTGTTCACGCAGGTGACGGGACAACGGCCACCATGCGCTATCC
>JBOHCT010000200.1:0-7792 GCA_050699055.1 Streptosporangiaceae bacterium
AGCGTAGCGAGGCCGGCCGTGACGCGAGCGCGGAGGCGGTCGGCGACGCTGCCGCTGGCCCCGATCCACAGCGACGCGGCCAAGAGGAGAAGCGTGCTACGCCACCGCCTCGCGAGGACCAGCCGAAAGCCGAGGAGCCCGAGCAGGAGCCGAGAATCGTGGTTCGCGACAAGCGCCGCATCGACCCGACGACGGGAGCGGTTCGGGAGCCGGTCGATCGACCGACTCCCGCCGCCCCGGAACCCCAGACGGACGCCGCCGAAGGCGAAGCCGGGGCGGACGAGACCGACGCGGTCGAGAGTCTGCGACGCCAGCTCGTCGAGCGCACCGAGGATGTGAAGCGGGTCCAGGCGGAGTACGCCAACTACCGCAAGCGAGTCGACCGCGACCGCATGGCGGTGCGCGAGCAGGCGCTGGCCAACGTCCTGGCCGAGTTCCTCCCGGTCCTGGACGACATCGGTCGCGCCCGCGACCACGGTGAGCTGGAGGGCGGCTTCCGCCAGGTCGGGGAGTCGTTGGAGCGCATCACGACCAAGCTCGGCCTCGTGCGTTTCGGGGAAAAGGGCGAGCCGTTCGATCCAAACGTCCACGAGGCCCTGATGCACAGCTACTCCGACGAGGTGACAGAGACCACGTGCGCCGAGGTCTTGCGGCCCGGCTACTCGATCACGGGACGGGTGCTGCGAGCGGCGCGCGTGGCGGTGGCCGAGCCGAGTTCAGACGCTGTGTCGTCCGACACCGACGCAGACTCCTCGAAGGGCGTCTCCGGTGATCCGGAGGATGACGCGGGGAGTGGAGACCCGCCCGCCGAGGAGAGCGGTCAGGGAGCCGAGTCCAACAACGACTGACCCCCTGTTTGGGCGGCGAGACGTAAGCGGACAGCGGGCAAAGGAGGGACACCGTGAGCGTGCGGGACTTCGTCGAGAAGGACTACTACGCGGTCCTCGGTGTCTCGAAGACCGCCGACGCTGACGAGATCAAGAAGGCGTACCGGAAGCTCGCGCGGAAATACCACCCCGACGCCAACAAGGGCGACACCGCGGCCGAGGAGAAGTTCAAGGAGGTCTCCGAGGCGTACTCCGTGCTGTCCGACGAGAAGCGTCGGCGCGAGTACGACGAGGCACGGTCGCTGTTCGGCTCGGGCGGTTACCGCTCCTCTCCCGGGGGCGCGGGTGGCTTCCCGTTCGACATCGACGATCTCCTCGGCACGATGGGTGGCACCGGCGGCGCGGGCGGCATCGGTGACCTGCTCGGCGGGCTGTTCGGCAGCCGCACGCGCACCACACAGCGCGCGCGGCGCGGCACCGACATCGAGGCCGAGGTGACGCTCGCGTTCACCGACGCCGTTGAGGGCGTCACGGTCCCGCTGCGCCTGTCCAGCCCCGAGCCCTGTTCGGCCTGTCGCGGCACGGGCGCGAAGGCCGGCACCACACCACGGGTGTGCCCCACCTGTCACGGCACCGGCCAGTCCAGCCGGAATGTCGGAGGGTTCGGACTTTCCGAGCCGTGTCGCGACTGTCGCGGCCGCGGGCTGATCGTGGACGACCCCTGTCCCGTCTGCCACGGCAGCGGCCGGGCCGTCAGCGAGAAGACGATTCACGCCCGTATCCCAGCCGGTGTGGGCGATGGTCAGCGGATCCGGGTCAAGGGCAAGGGCGCGCCGGGTGAACACGGCGGGCCTCCGGGCGACCTGCTGGTGCTCTGTCACGTGAAGTCACACCCCGTGTTCGGCCGTGACGGCGACAACCTCACGGTGTCCGTGCCGGTAACGTTCCCCGAGGCGGCACTGGGCGCCGAGGTAAGGGTGCCGACCCTCGGTGGCCCAACAGTGACGGTGAAGGTCCCCGAGGGAACACCCAGCGGACGGGTCATGCGTGTGCGCGGCAAGGGCGTCGCCCGTCGCGACGGCTCGCGCGGCGATCTTCTCGTACGTGTCGATGTCGTGGTCCCGCGCAACCTGGACGGCAAGGCGCGCGAGGCCCTCGAGCGGTTCAGCAACGCGACGTCAGGACACGACCCGCGCGCGGAGCTGCTCCAGATGGCGAGAGGTGACCGGCCATGAGGAGCAATAACCCCTTCGAGCTCACCGACGAGACGCCCGTCTACGTCATCTCCGTCGCGGCACAGCTCTCCGGCCTGCATCCGCAGACGCTGCGGCAGTACGACCGGCTCGGCCTCGTCTCTCCCACCAGAGCCACCGGCCGCGGTCGGCGCTACTCCGCGCGGGACATCGAGTTGCTCCGTGAGGTGCAGCGCCTTTCGCAGATGGGGGGCATCAACCTCGCCGGTGTCAAGCGCATCCTCGAGCTGGAGGCGCTGGTGAGCGGACTGCAGGCGCGGGTGGCCGAGCTCCGGGAGGAGCTCGAGTCGGCGCGCGCCGCCGCGGCCAGGCAGGTCGCCGACGTGCACGCCTCCTACCGCCGCGACCTCGTGCCCGCCCCCGAGTCCAGCCTCGTCGTGTGGCGTCCGCCGCGGCGCCAGGGTCCCTGAGAAGGCAGTGATGGACTACAAGCTGACGAACAAGAGCCAGCAGGCGCTCTCCGATGCCGTACGCAGGGCAACGACGGCGGGTCACCCCCAGGTCGAGCCGCTGCATCTGCTGCTGGGCCTGCTGGCGCAGACTGAGGGCACGGCGGTCCCGTTGCTGGAGGCGGTCGGCCTCGACTGGAAGGCGCTGCGTCAGCGCGCCGAGGAGCGGCTCGACCGGCTGCCGCGCGCGGCCGGCGCCACCGTGGGCGCGCCGAGCACATCCCGCGCCCTGCTCATGGTGCTGAACACCGCCCAGCAGCGGGCGGGTCAGTTGGCTGACGAGTACGTCTCGACCGAGCACCTGATGGTCGGTCTTGCCGCCGACGGCGGCGAGGCCGCCAATTTTCTACGCGATGCCGGCGCCACGCCAGAAGCGTTGCTCGAGGCGTTCGAGAAGGTCCGTGGGCACGCCCGGACGACCTCCGAGGACCCGGAGGGCACGTACAACGCTCTGGAGAAGTACGGGGTCGACCTGACCGAGCGGGCACGTTCCGGCAAGGTCGACCCGATCATCGGACGCGACGCCGAGATTCGCCGTGTCATCCAGGTGCTCTCTCGGCGGACGAAGAACAACCCCGTGCTGATCGGTGACCCAGGCGTCGGGAAGACGGCGATCGCCGAAGGCCTCGCCCAGCGCATCGTCGCTGGCGACGTGCCGGAGTCACTCAAGGGCAAGCGGCTGGTCGCGCTCGACATCGGCTCGATGCTCGCCGGAGCGAAGTACCGCGGCGAGTTCGAGGAACGGCTCAAGGCCGTTCTCGACGAGATCAAGGAGAGCGACGGCCAGATCGTCACGTTCATCGACGAGCTGCACACCGTCGTCGGCGCCGGTGCCGCCGAGGGCGCGATGGACGCCGGGAACATGCTGAAGCCCATGCTCGCCCGCGGCGAGCTGCGCATGATCGGCGCCACCACCCTCGACGAGTACCGCGAGCGGATCGAGAAGGACCCGGCGCTGGAGCGCCGCTTCCAGCAGGTGTACATCGGTGAGCCCGGGGTCGAGGACACGGTCGCGATCCTCCGCGGCCTCAAAGGCCGGTACGAGGCCCACCACCAGGTGCAGATCAGCGACTCCGCGCTCGTCGCCGCGGCGACGCTCTCCGACCGGTACATCACCGCGCGCTTCCTCCCCGACAAGGCCATCGACCTCGTCGACGAGGCGGCGTCGAGGCTGCGCATGGAGATCGACTCGCGCCCGGTCGAGATCGATGAGCTGCAGCGTCAGGTCGACCGGATGCGGATGGAGGAGCTGGCGCTGTCCAAGGAGTCCGACGCGGCGAGCAAGGAGCGCCTCGAGCGGCTGCGCAGGGAGCTCGCGGACCGGCAGGAGAAGCTGTCCGGGCTGATGCACCGCTGGGAGACGGAGAAATCCGGGCTCAACCGCGTCGGTGAGCTGAAGAAGCAGCTCGACGACCTACGGGGACAGGCCGAGCGCGCCCAGCGCGACGGCGACTTCGAGACCGCGTCGCGCCTGATGTACGGCGAGATCCCCGGGATGGAGAAGGAGCTCGCCGACGCCTCCGCCACCACAGACGAGCGGACCGCGATGGTCAAGGAGGAGGTCGGCCCCGACGACGTCGCGGAGGTGGTGTCGAGCTGGACGGGCATCCCTGCGGGCCGGCTGCTCGAGGGCGAGCAGGCCAAGCTCCTGCGCATGGAGGATGAGATCGGCCGCCGCGTCGTCGGCCAGGAGCGGCCCGTACGCGCGGTGTCCGACGCGGTCAGGCGTGCCCGTGCGGGCGTGGCCGACCCCGACCGCCCGACCGGGTCGTTTCTGTTCCTCGGGCCCACGGGTGTCGGCAAGACCGAGCTGGCCAGGGCGCTCGCGGATTTCCTCTTTGGCGACGAGCGGGCCACGGTCCGCATCGACATGAGCGAGTACGGCGAGAAGCACGCCGTCGCCAGGCTGGTGGGTGCGCCTCCCGGGTACGTGGGCTATGAGGAGGGCGGCCAGCTGACCGAGGCGATCCGTCGTCGCCCGTACTCCGTCGTGCTGCTCGACGAGGTGGAGAAGGCCCATCCCGAGGTCTTCGACATCCTGCTCCAAGTGCTCGACGATGGCCGGCTCACCGACGGCCAGGGGCACGTCGTCGACTTCCGGCACGCGATCCTCATTCTCACCTCGAACCTCGGCTCGCAGTACCTCGTCGATCCCTCACTCGGTGAGGAGGAGAAGCGCGAGCAGGTGATGGGCGTCGTGCGCGCGACGTTCAAGCCGGAGTTCCTCAACCGCCTCGACGACGTCATCCTCTTCGACGCGCTGGGCACCGAGGAGCTGACCAGCATCGTCGATCTGCAGGTCCAGCGGCTCGCCAGGCGGCTTCGCGAGCGCCGGCTCAGCCTCGACGTCACCCAGGCGGCGCGGGAGTGGCTCGCTCTCACCGGCTTCGACCCAGTGTACGGCGCCCGCCCGCTGCGGCGCCTCGTGCAGTCCGCCATCGGTGACCAGCTCGCGCGTTCGCTGCTCGCGGGCGACATCCACGACGGCGAGACGGTGGTCGTCGACCTCGACGAGCAGGGCGACAAACTGATCGTGGGTACCGCGGAATGACCAACATGGGTGCCGCCCAGGGCCGGGAAACCGGGGCTGCCTGGGAGGCCGGGCCGGGACGGAAAACGGACCGCGTCGCTCAGCCGGTGTTGTCGTCGAGCATGCGATCGTACTCGTCATCGGACAGGCCCATGTCGTGCCGTACGCGGTAGCGAGCGCGGAGCAACAGGTCGACCAGGTGTGCCGGGGTGTTCTCGGCGTTGAGCGCGGTCGTGAGCCCGGCCGAGGCCCATTCGTGGGCGCCTTCCAGGTCGCCTTGCGCCTCTAGGGTGTCTGCCACCTTGTGGCAGGTCTCGGGATCGCGAGGATGGTCGGCCCGGATCCTCGCAAGGAGCGCACGGGCCTCATCGGCGCGATCCGACTCGAACAACGCCTCGGCGAGATCCGCGCGAACATCGCCGCGTACGGCGCCCCCGTTGTCGATCGCGTGCTGGAACAGCTCGACCGCCCGCGGGGCCTGACCGGCGAGCATCCACTGCCCGGCCGCGCGCACGAGCACCTCCGCGCGCGATACCTCGCCACCCTCCATCTCCTCGGCCAGGTCCTCGAGGCGTGCGGCCACCCGGGCATGGTCGCCGCTGCGCAGGGCTTGGAGCTCAGCTTTGTCGAGTGTGTCCTCGGTCACGAACGTCACGGAACAGACGCTACCTGCGCGACGCTTCGAGAGCGTCCCAGAACCCGCGGCGCAGCGCGTGGCGCACCTCGTCGTGGAGCAAGAAGTCGATCGGCAGCGATGAGCCCTGCAACAGCCGTGCCTCGAGATCGGACGGCATCCTTGGCTTGCGCGCGAGTACGGCCTCGAGCCACAACGCGGGAGCGTCGCGGGCGACGGACTGGCCGAAGTCACGACCCTCTCTGTGCGCGGATTTCACGGCGTCAGCGAGCGTCGACCCCTGACCTTGTGCGGGCTGGTGCGGGACCGAGGGCGGCGGTGAGGTGGGTGGGACGCCGCTGTAGGGAGCGGGCTCACCCCCCGGGGAGTATCCAGACCCCAGGCCCGGGGAGCCGGAAGGCCCAGGAGGCAGCGGGCCAGGATACGCCGGACCCTGATAGTTCGAGCCGGGATAGGGCGACCCGTACGAATGCCCGGAGTTCGCCCGGTCGCCGCGACCGGGGTCGGCATCCGGGGGCCGGACGTCGCGAGGTCCGACTGTGCCTGACCCCGCCGAACCCGTGCGGGACGTGTCGCCGCTTTCCGGCGTCCCCGCGTCGGACTGTCCGGTCGGACCCGACTCGAGCTCGGGCGGCGTCGGGTACGACGATCTCGCGTGGTGACGGCCTCTCCTCTCCTCCTGTGTCTGTTCGTCCGTCAGCCCGCCCGCGGGTGCGGTGCTGGGGCGGGTGGAAAACGAAGGGCCCGCCCCATGGACGCTCGCGGGGACGTGAGAGGTCGACTGGCCGTTACTCAGCGGAGGTGACGAGGTGTCGGCTCCGTGCAACAGGTTGACGTGTGGACGCAGTTGCGCGGCACCCACCTCGATGAGGTCGTCGGACTCCTGACGAAGGGTGCGTGAGATCGTCCAGTTACCGTCGACCGCGACGTGGACCACTGCTACGCGTGTGCCGAGGTCCTGGACATCGGTGACCGCCTGCGCCATGTCTTCGTCGCCGGTGACCAGGACCGCGTCGCAGATCGCGCGCTCCCGGGCGAGGCTGGTCAGGTCGCGGTAGACCATCAGGTCGACGCCGTCGTGTCGGCCCGGGCGCACTCGACCGAGGCGCAGCTTCAGGCCGGGGATATCGGCGAGCGCGTCGTGCTCCGGTCCGCGGCGGCCTTCGGGGGTGCTCTCATACCAGTAGCACCGGAGGAGCGGGAGGCCGGTGCGCTCCTTGGCGAGGCGACCAAGGAGGTGGAGAAGGCCCGCGTGATCCCACGAGACCGCGTCGCGGCGACGGGTGCCGTGCACCGCCATCGCACCGTCCGCAAGCAGGTAACCCGCATCGACGAACAGCGCGCAGCGGTCCACGCGACCCCGCCCCTTCCCTCGACGCGTGATCGTGCTGGTGTCAGCCACCGGCTCGTACAGACAGGCGTACGAAGAAGCCCCGAGCAAGGCTCTCAGCGTAGTGAAGTCGGCATCGCCCGTAAGCAGAACAGGAGATTTGACTCGCTTGTTGACCTATCGCGGTCTCGCGTCCCGATGGACGGTAATACCCACCTGTGACCCGTCGGAGGGCCGGACGCTGACCTCGACCGGCCCCGCGTGGAGGTCGACGCCACGATGCTGCTGTGCGTGCGCCGGTGGCGTGGCGGCCTCACCTGGAGGACGGGAGAGGCCCGGCGGCTCGCCACCGGACAGTCCTGGCGGGTTCGGATGATTCGGCGAGACCCGCCGGTTCGGCCTGGGTGACCTCGGCGGAATCGAAGGCGGCGAGGGTATCGACCTCGGCTCATCCGCCCGCGGCGGCGGATTGTCCGGCGGGGCGGGCCACTGCGGGGGCGCCACGCGACGCGGCGGGGTGGGAGGCGGTGGCTCCTCGGGAGGTGGCTTCTCCGGCGGCGCGCTCTCCTTCGGCGGACTCTCCGGGGGCGCGCCGCCGCGCGGCGGGTTGTCCGGCGGGGCACTGTGCGGCGGGGAGGGAGGCTGGCTCGGGGCGGGAGGAGTCGCCTGGCTGGGCGGCGCTGGCGGGGCGGGTGGAGCAGGGGCGGGTGGAGCAGGGGCAGGGCCGGTGTCGGATATTGGCGAGGAGGAGCCCGCGCCACCGTCGGGG
>JBOHCT010000201.1:0-7787 GCA_050699055.1 Streptosporangiaceae bacterium
GGCCTACCCGACATGCGTGTCGAGATGGCCCCCTGCAACGGCGCACCGGCGATGCTGATCGACAGGGGCGGCCGCCTCGACCTGATCACTGTCGACATCGTCGACGACAAGATCACCACGATCTACGCGATCCGCAACCCGGACAAGCTCGCCGCGGTGGCGACCGCTCGGCAGATCAGTCGCTAGGGGCCTGGCCCCTAGGCCTGAACTTTCGCTGCGACGGCTGGATGCGACGGCGCCGACATCATCGCGAAAGCACGCTCCGAGCTATGGCGTGACTCTTCGTTCCGTTGTTCCCCGACCGCCGGCGCGGTTCGCTCCCGGTGCCCGCACGACCTCGGCGCCTCGCTCGCTTGTCCGGCGACGGACGAGAGGACCATCCGCGCACGGTCACGGAAGCCGAGCCCTTACGCTGCAACCGTGGACGGAGACCTCACGGCCGCGGCGGAGCTGCTGCGCGGTGCCCGGGCCGTCACTGTTCTCAGCGGTGCGGGAATCTCCACAGACTCTGGCATCCCGGACTTCCGCGGACCACAGGGCGTGTGGACGAAGGACCCGTCCGCGGCGGCGCTGTCGACGATCGACAGTTACGTCGCCGACCCGGAGGTACGCAAGCGCGCGTGGCGAAGTCGCCGCGAGCATCCGGCCTGGAGCGCGAGCCCGGGTCCGGGCCACCGGGCCGTGACCGAGCTGGAGCGTGACGGCAGGGTCCGCGCGATCATCACCCAGAACATCGACGAGCTGCACCAGCGCGCGGGTTCGAGCCCGGAGAAGGTCATCGAGATCCATGGCACGATCCACCGGGCGGTCTGCCTGTCGTGCGGAGCGCGTACCTCTATGGCGCAGGTGCTCGGCCGGGTCGAGGCGGGGGAGGTCGACCCCGCCTGTCTCGCCTGTGGCGGCATTCAGAAGTCTGCCACGATCTCGTTCGGGCAGGCGCTCGATCCCGACGTCTTCCGGGCGGCCGTCGAGGCGGCGCGGGCCTGTGACCTCTTCCTCGTCGTGGGTTCGTCCCTGACCGTTCAGCCGGCGGCGGGGCTCTGTCTGGAAGCCCTGGAGCGCGACTCCCACTTGATCATCGTCAACGCGCAGGCCACGCCGTACGATCGTTACGCTGACGCGGTCCTGAACGACCCGATCGGGGAGGTGTTGCCACGTCTGGTGGACACGGCGGTGGCACCGTGAGTGAGCCTCTCGGGGCACGGGTCCGTCCGCGGCGGCTGCGCGCCGGCGACCGAGTCGCCGTCGTCGCCCCGAGCGGACCCGTCGATCGGAAACGCCTCGAGGCCGGCCGCGAGGTGCTCGCCTCCCTCGGCCTGGACGTCGTGCTGGCGGAGCACGCCACCGACCTGTCCGGCTTCCTCGCCGGTGACGACCGGGACCGTGCGGCGGACCTGCAGCGCGCGTGGTGCCATCCCGAGGTGCGCGCGGTGATCTGTGCGCGTGGAGGATACGGGGCGGGCCGTGTCCTGCCACACCTCGACTGGCAGGCGATGAGCGCGGCGGGGCCCACACTGCTGCACGGTTCCAGCGACGCCACCGCCCTGCACTCAGCCGTGGCCGCCCGGCTCGGCGTGGTCACGACGTTCGGCCCCATGGTGGCCAACTCCCTGCTCGGCCGCGACGACCCTGACTTCACCTCAATGGCTCACCTGCGCGACACGCTGTTCGCACCGGAACGCGTGCAGACCGTACACGCGAAAGACGGCCGTGCGGCGGTCCGCGGGCGCGCGAGAGGACCCGTCACCGGCGGGACCCTGTCGCTCCTCGCGGCCGCGGTAGGCACGCCGTACCGGCCACCTCCCGCGCGCGGGTGTATCGCGTTGCTGGAGGATGTCGACGAAGCGCCCTACCGCGTCGACCGCATGCTCACCCAGCTCCTCCAGTCCGGATGGCTCGAGGGGGTCGCGGGCGTCGCCCTCGGATCGTGGATCGACTGCGGAGACGCGGAGGAGGTCGAGGCGGTGCTGTCCGAGCGCCTCGGTCCGCTCGGCGTACCCGTCCTCTCGGGCCTCCCGGTCGGTCACGGGATCCCCCAACTCACCGTGCCCCTCGGGGTGGAGGCAGAGCTCGATGCCGACGCCGGCACACTCGTCTTTATCGAGCCGGCGCTCGCGTGAGTTCCTCATGTCGTCACGGAGGCGTGACGACTGGGGTAGCCTCGGGGACGTTGATGTTTCAATTGCCATCGCGTGTCGCGCACCGTATCCTGATCGCTACGCTTCGGGCCTGTGTGCCGCCCGCCGTAGCGAGGCTTGACTTCGCCTGCGTCGATATCGGTCCACGTCTTGGAACCTTGCGATCCTCAGCGTGGAGCCATGGGCCCGCACACGTGATATCCCACGAATCAGCCACCAGACAGTGTCCCTACCCGGAGTCGACCATCAGATGACGAGCAGCACCGAGGCCACCTCGACCACCCCGCAGGTAGCGGTCAACGACATCGGCTCGGAGGAGGCCTTCCTCGCCGCGATCGATGAGACCATCAAGTACTTCAACGACGGCGATATCGTCGAAGGCACCATCGTCAAGGTCGATCGGGACGAGGTCCTGCTCGATATCGGCTACAAGACTGAGGGCGTCATCCCGTCACGCGAGCTCTCGATCAAGCACGACGTCGACCCGAGCGACGTCGTGAAGGTCGGCGACCATATCGAGGCGCTTGTCCTGCAGAAGGAGGACAAGGAAGGCCGATTGATCCTGTCCAAGAAGCGTGCTCAGTACGAACGCGCCTGGGGCACGATCGAGAAGATCAAGGAAGACGACGGCATCGTCACAGGAACGGTGATCGAGGTCGTCAAGGGCGGGCTGATCCTCGACATCGGCCTGCGCGGCTTCCTCCCCGCGTCCCTCGTGGAGATGCGCCGGGTGCGCGACCTGCAGCCGTACGTCGGCCGCGAGCTCGAAGCCAAGATCATCGAGCTCGACAAGAACCGCAACAACGTTGTCCTCTCCCGCCGCGCGTGGCTGGAGCAGACGCAGTCCGAGGTGCGCCACACCTTCCTGACGACCCTGCAGAAAGGCCAGATCCGCAAGGGTGTCGTCTCCTCGATCGTCAACTTCGGCGCCTTCGTGGACCTCGGGGGCGTCGACGGTCTCGTCCACGTGTCCGAGCTGTCCTGGAAGCACATCGATCACCCGAGTGAGGTCGTCGAGGTCGGCCAGGAGGTCACGGTCGAGGTCCTCGACGTCGACATGGACCGCGAGCGGGTCTCCCTGTCGCTGAAGGCCACGCAGGAAGATCCATGGCAGCAGTTCGCGCGGACGCACCAGATCGGCCAGGTCGTCCCCGGGAAGGTCACCAAGCTCGTGCCGTTCGGGGCGTTCGTCCGGGTCGAGGAGGGGATCGAGGGACTCGTCCACATCTCCGAGCTCGCGGAGCGTCACGTCGAGATCCCCGAGCAGATCGTGCAGGTCGGCACCCAGATCTACGTCAAGATCATCGACATTGACCTCGACCGTCGCCGCATCAGCCTTTCGCTCAAGCAGGCGAACGAGGGGGTGCTCGAGGTGGCCGACGAGAGCGAGTTCGACCCGACGCTGTACGGCATGCCCGCCGACTACGACGAGCACGGCAACTACAAGTACCCCGAGGGCTTCGACCCCGAGACTCAGGAGTGGCTGCCGGGCTACGAGAAGGAGCAGGCGGAGTGGGAGCGTCAGTACGCCGAGGCGCGTACCCGCTTCGAGGCGCACCAGCGACAGATCCAGGACGCGCGCCAGGCCGAGGCGGAGGCCGCAGGAGAGACCGCCACCCCCCGGCCGGCCGCCGCCCCGGAGAGCGAAGGCCGCCTGGCCTCTGACGAGGCGCTCGCCGCGCTGCGCGAGAAGCTGTCGGGCGGCAACGGCGAGAGCTGAGCGCGACACCGCGCCGCGCCGGAACGTGTCAGCATCCGGTAGACCTGCTGGTTACCGGATGCTGGCCGGACCGGTAGCCTCCAGCTGTGCCTGCACTGCGCGTCGGACTCACCGGGGGTATCGGTTCGGGCAAGAGCGAGGTCGCTCGCAGGCTCGAGTCGTACGGCGCGCGTGTCATCGACGCCGACCGGCTCGCCCGGGAGGTCGTGGCGCCGGGCACCGACGGCCTCGCGGAGATCGTTAAGGAGTTCGGGTCGGGCGTGCTCGGTGACGATGGGTCACTGGACCGCGAGCGGCTCGGCGCGATCGTCTTCGCCGATGACGCGGCACGCCAAAGGCTGAATGCGATCATCCACCCGCGTGTCGCCGCCCGGGCCGCGGACCTGCAGGACGCCGCACCCTATGACGCGGTCGTGGTCTACGACGTACCGCTGCTCGTCGAGAACGATCTCGCGGGAGACTACGACATCGTGGTGGTGGTCGACGCTCCCGTCGAACGGCAGCTTGACCGGCTCACGCGGCTACGCGGCATGTCCGAGAACGACGCCCAGGCACGCGTCTGCGCGCAGGCGGATCGCGGGCGGCGGCGGGCGGCGGCCGATGTCGTCATCGACAACACCACGTCGCTCGAGGATCTCGATGACCGGGTACGTCGGCTGTGGGAGCAGCTCATGTCGCGTTAGTTCGATTGCTCCTCCGGTTCGATGTCAGGTACACAGTCGGCGTGGGGGACCCGTACCCGCGAATCCGCCCGACACACCCGAGCCACCATCCGGGCAGCAGCGCTCCACGTCCCACCGTGGATGAAGCGCTCACGATGTGTGCCGCGGGCACCACGACGGCGAACCGCCCGGTGCCGCTGGCTCGCGCAGGAAGCCGCAGGTCCCTATGAGCGTGCCCGGCCTGCTGAATGAGTCAAGACGCACGAGGGAGACAGCCTTGTCGCGGGGGTCGCCGTCGGGGTCGGCCCCGAAGTCGACCAGACCGCTCGCCCCGGAGAAGGTCTGCAGGTCGGTGGTGAAGTCGAGCTGCCGCCACACCGTGAACGGGTCGACCGGTGAACCGTCCGGCAGCAGGGCCAGGGCACGGCTCAGCAGCCGCGTACCGTCGTAGGCCAGCACCGCCTCCTCACTCGCGGGCGGGGACTCGCCCGCCGGCGCTCCCGACGGACGGGTCCGCCTGAGGTAGGCGTGGTACTCCCGGTAGAAGCTGGGCACGTGCTGCGCTCGCCATGCGTCCGGTGCGGACAGCGCGGTGTAGTACAGGGGGTAGGGCAGATCCGGTCCGACCCCGGGCCGGGACACCGCCTGGAGCCGCGACAGGGTATGGCCGCCCATGAGGATGGTCGCTTCGCCGCAGTGGGCATGGCGCAAGCCCGCGACGAACATCCGCGTCTCCCGGGCCCGGCCCGCGAAGTAGATCAGGTCTGGTTCCGGTAGGCAGGCGCGTCGAGCGATGGTGAAGAGCTCATTCGCCACGTCCGCGTGACGCGCGTCATAGCGCACGACGCTGGGATAGGCCAACGTGTGCCTGCGGTCCGTGTACGACGACCTGAAGTCGCTCGCGAGATCCTCGCTGTAGGCGTCGTGGGGATCCACGACGATCACGGCACGGCGGAGGTGGAGCCCCTTCTTGGCGTACAGGGCCGCGATCTCCGCCTGCCGCTGGTTCGGCGCGGCGATCCGGTAGAGGTGGTCGGAGATGTCGCGCAGGCTGTCGCCAGAAGCCGTCGTGGCGACCAGCGGAAGCCCGGTGCGGCCGAGGATCCTGGTGGCGCGCGGTGTGGTCCCGCCACTCTCGTCAGGCCCCAGGATCGCCACGATCGTGTCGTCCTCCTGAGTGGCCTCCACGATCTGCCGGGCGACCCTGCCCGCGCGCTCCGACGAGGTCCCGGTGTTCGCCACGAGCACGCGCATCATCGGGACGTAGCCCGTCCGGTTGTGCTGGTGCTGAGCGAGGTAGACGCCGCGCAGCATGTCGCGCCCGGCCGTCACCTGCTGCGGTACCCCGCCCTCGCCCACGGGGGTGAGGCTCGTCATCACCACGGCGGTGACGTACGGCCTGCCGGTGGCCTTGGCTTGCCGCGACACCCAGGCGTTTTCCTCAGCGATGTCGCGCTGGACGGTCCGCGTGCGCGGCCCGAAGACGTATGAGCCGTCCGTCACACCTACGCACTGCTGACCAGTCGTGGTCGGTGTGTGCCGAACGTACACCCCATCGTTCCCGAGCCGGTCTGCCAGGACCGACCGGACCGCGAGCGGGCCCGCCGGGTCGCAGGTGCCGGCGACGTAGATGCCGTACAGGCCGAGGTACGCGATGACCGGCAGGGCCAGCCCGGTGAGGACTGCTGTACGACGCAGCCGGTCGTAGGAATAACGCTGGGCGCACAGATAGGGCTCGGACTCGTCGTGCCGGAAGACGTGCACGCCGCCATCGACCGTCGCGGGGTTGGCCGCCTCCCGTAGCCGCCTCGTCTCGTCGAGCAGTAACGGGGACCACTGGGCGTCCGACGTGGGGGAGTAGAGCCTTCTGGCGTGTTCGAGCTGTGACAGCAGAATCCCGCCGCGACGCTGCCACCACCCCCGGAGGACCGTGCTGACGTCCGTGATGCCGCGGCCGCTCGGCTGGAGGGCCCAGGGCGCGCTGGTGATGGCGAGCACGTCATCGGCTCCCACCCGCCTGCCCGACTGGCTGAGACGGTCGAGACGCCGCACGACCGTGTGCAGGCGGTCGAGAGCGAGCTCGTGGTAGAGGTAGTCGACGACCGCCTCAGGGCGTTTCGCGGCGACGCTGGAGAAATGCCGGGCGAG
The DNA here is from genome assembly GCA_050699055.1 of Streptosporangiaceae bacterium. GTDB lineage: Bacteria > Actinomycetota > Actinomycetes > Streptosporangiales > JBOHCT01 > JBOHCT01. The sequence goes on from JBOHCT010000201.1 coordinate 6,669, forward strand.
GCGGGTGTGTACCTCGGTGTGGGAGAGGTCTCCTTGGTCATCGGCCGTCGCGAGATCCCGGGCGAGAAGGTCGCGCAGCAGGGGGTGCAGGATCAGCCGCCCGTCGTCGTCGATCTCGGTGAAGGCGCAGTCGGCCAAGTCCTCCCACACGGTACTCGCGCGTGACGATCCCGCCGGGTCGTCTGGCAGGTCGAGAGCCACCCGTACGCTCGCCACATCCAACCGGCGAGGGGCCGCGCACGCCGCGAGCAGGGGCCGTTCCAGCCGCCCGGAGAGCGTCTCGGTGAACGACCGCAGCAGATAGTCGCTCGACGACTCGCCTGGGTACGTGCCGGTGCCCGCCGGCACGGGCTCGGCCAGCAGGGCCCGGACCGCCACCGGGGGCTGGTCCCGCCGTTCACGGCTTTCCAGCGAACGCGCGATGAGATCGACGGCGAGCGGATGCCCGTGCGTGACCCGGAACACCTCCTCCGCGAGGACATCGCGCGTCCGGCCGCCACTCCGCGCTTGTTCCTCGCGCTCCCCTCCGCGTTCGTTCCGCGGGGGCCGCCCTGCGGTCGCCGGCCGCTCCGGCTCACCTGTGGCCGCGGAGGCGTTCACGGCGGAGCGCTGTGGCTCACCGCTCCTTTCGTAGGCCAGCAGCAGGCGTGTCTCCCGCTCGGAGAACGCCGGGAGGTCCACCGGAAGAAGCGAGCTGGAGAGGGTACCTCCGCCGCGGTCGCCCGGCCTGTCGAGGCCCGCCCTCCAGTTCTCGTACACGGTCCGCGGATCCGTGGGATCGTCGCCGGAGCCGGCCGCATGCTGGCGCAGCGAAGCCGCCGCACGGGCCGTCCCGCGACGCTGAGTCGTCACGACCAACAGGAGCGGGTCGGGTGTCTGGGTCCTCGACCGCCGTGCTGCCAGCAGTTCGAACAGCGTCCGAGTCTGGTCGTGGGCGAGGCGGTCGATGTCGTCGATGAGGACCACGCAGGATGCCGTGCGCAGCCGCGCTTTACGGTTCTCCCCGGGGTCGTACGCCGCCCGTAGGTCGTCGAGGAACGCCGAGAGCAGGAGCGTGTCAACCGCCCGTTCGTCGTCACCAAGGTGTGCGGCCTCCGCTCCCCCGACGAGGCTGCACAC
>JBOHCT010000202.1:0-7599 GCA_050699055.1 Streptosporangiaceae bacterium
CGGCGGGCGTGCTGGCCACGACCGCGGCGGGCGCGACCAGACCGGCGGCCACGACGCCGAGCGCGCGCCGCAGCGTCCTCCGCACAGCTCGGGCGTTTCGCGCGGCCAGGGTCTTCCGCGCAGCGGGGGCCTTTCTCAAGGCTGTCGTCATGGTCTCCACTCAGCTCGTGACCTTGACCTGGGTGACGTCCACGTTCGTGATGGCAGGGTCGTAGTGCACGTTCGTCACGTTCGTGGAGTACACGTACATGGCCGTGGAGAAGAACAGCGGCACGCCCGGCAGGTCCTCGAGGACGACGTCGGCCGCCTTCTGGTAGTACTTGACGCCCGCCTTGATGGTCGGCGCCGCGTCGCCCTTGGCCATGTACTTCTCGAACTTCGGGTTCGACCAGCCGGTGCGGTTGCTCAGGCCCTTCTCGGAGTACAGCGCCCGCAGGTAGTTCTCCGGCGACGGGTAGTCCATGATCCAGCTCAGGTAGTAGGGGCCGGTCGCCTTCCCGGCGTCGAGGGAGTCGAAGTAGCGGGACGAGACGACGCTCTTGATCTGGAAGTCGACGCCGAGCGTCTTCTTGAGCTGGTTGCCGATCGCCTGCATCCACTGCTCGTTGCCCTCGCCTGAGTTGACCCACAGGACGATCTTCTTGCCGCTCGGGAACCCGCCGGCCTCCTTGAACAGCTTCTTGGCGCGCTGCGGGTCGTAGTCGCAGTAGTCGCAGGCGTCCGAACGGCTGCCCGGCACCGCCGGTGAGATCACGTCGGTCGCGGGTCTCAGCAGCGTCATGATGTTGTCGGTGATCGCCTTACGGTTGATCGACAAAGAGATCGCCTGCCGCAGCTTCTTGTTGTCGTACGCCTTGATGTAGGTCGGGAAGCCCAGGCCGTAGTAGGCGGAGCTGGCCTTCTGCTCGATCCTGTCGCCGGCCTGCTGGCGGGCCGTCTTGACCTTCTCCGGGGTCGGTTCGACGATGTCCAGCTCGCCGGAGACCCAGTCGTTGTAGGCGGTCGCCATGTCGCTGTAGATCCGCATGGTGATGTGGTCGGCGCGGCCGGCGTCCTGGCCCTTGTAGCCGTCGTACTTCGCGAGCTCGATCTTCCGGTTGTGCTGCCAGTCGCCGTCCATCTTGTACGGCCCGTCGCCGATCGGATGGTCGTTGCAGGCGTGGATGTCCTTGACGCACGCCTTCGCCATCGGCGCGAACCCGATGTAGCTCATGACATCGATCCACTGGCTGAACGGTTTCTCGAGGATGACCTTGAACTTGTAGTCGTTGACCTTCTCGAGCCCGGTGAGCTTCTTCGTCGTCGGGTTCTTCTCGTTCATCGCGTCGTAGCCCTTGACGCGCTCGAAGAAGAAGTTGATCCGCACCGCGTGCGGCCCGTACGCCGCGTAGTTCCACGCCCGGATGTAGGCGTCGGCGTCGACCGGCTCGCCGTTGTGGAACTTCCACCCCTTCCTCAGGGTGATCGTCCAGACCTTGCTGTCCTTGGTCGTGATCGACTTGGCCTGCTGGAACTCCGGTTCGCCGGTCTTGGTGTCGATCTTGAGCAGCGGCGTGTACAGGGCGTTCAAGACGCCGATGCACTCCGACTCGTAGCAGTTGGAGACGGGAGCGAGCGCCTCGGGCTCCTGGATCGCGTAGGAGAAGGAGCCGCCCTCGCCCCCGGAGGCCTGGCCGGTCCCGCCTCCTCCGCCGCCACCGCCGCCGCAGCCGGTCGCGACGAGGGCCAGCGCCGCGATCCCCGCCGCTGCCTGGGCTACACGCGCCTTGCGTGACATACGCTCTCCCGGAGTCCGCTTTGATGTAGGTAATATCCTGCCGCGTCGGTCAGTACGACGGAAATGTCCGTGACTGAATCGTTAGCATCGGATCGCAGCGCACCGGGGTCACGGCCGTGGTGCGCGGCACGATCCGGCCCGCGACACGTCTTACCTCGTACCTCCCACCACCCGGACGGCAAAAGGACTAGCATCGCCGCGATATCTCACCCGAAGCGGTGATGCGGGCAGCCGAGCAGACGGCTGGGGAGGATCATTCATGGGCTACGAGGTCAGTCGGCGGGAGCTTCTGCGTAAGGCAGGACTCGGCGCGGGGGCCCTGGGCGCGGGCAGTCTCCTGGCCGCGTGCGGCGGCGGGGGTGGCGGCGGAGGCGGCCCGCTCGGTGGTGGCGACGGAGGCGGTCCCAAGCACGCGGCCTCCGGCGACATCGAGAAGGGCGCGAAGCTGCAACTGCTGCGCTGGTCGCAGTTCATCGACGCCGACAAGAAGCAGTGGCAGAAGAACACCAAGGCGTTCACGGAGAAGACCGGCGTTCCCGTCACCATCGAGTGGGAGGACTGGACCAACATCGCCGCCAAGGCCGCCACGGCGGCCCGCGTCGGTTCCGGCCCCGACATCGCGATCGCCTTCTATGACACCCCGCAGCGCTTCCCCAGCAAGGTCATCGACCTGAGCGACGTCGCCAAGGAGATCGGCGGTGCCGCTGGCGGCTGGTTCGACGCGCCCCAGAAGTACGGCATGTACGAAGGCAAGTGGATCGGTATCCCGCTCGGCGCCAACGGCGCGGAGTGGAACTACCGCAAGTCGATGGTCAAGAAGGCGGGGTTCGACGAGTTCCCGAAGGACACCGACAGCCTGCTCGAGCTCGCCAAGGCCCTGCACAAGGACGGCAACCCGATGGGACTCGCGCTCGGCCACGCCGTCGGTGACGCCAACACCTGGTGCCACTGGCTGCTGTGGGCGTTCGGCGGGAAAACCGTCGACGACAACGACAAGGTCGTCGTCAACAGCCCCGAGACCGTCAAGGCGCTGACCTACGTCAACAAGCTGTACGAGTACTTCATCCCGGGCACCGCGTCGTGGCTCGACAACAACAACAACAAGGCGTACCTGTCCGGCAAGCTCGGCGCGACCATCAACGGAATCTCGATCTACTTCGCGGCCAGGGAGGACGCGCCCAAGATCGGGGACGACACGATGACGGCCCACATGCCGGTCGGGCCGGTCGGCAAGCCGACCCAGTTCCACCAGATCTCGCAAGCGATGGTCTTCGCCTACACGAAGTACCCCAACGCCGCGCGGGAGTACCTCAAGTTCATGTGGTCGAAGGACCAGTACCTCCCATGGATGAAGGCGTCGATCGGATACACCAGCCCGCCGCTCGCCGACTACGCGGAGGACCCGTTCTGGCAGACCAACCCGAGGTACAAGGCGTACCAGTACGCCGCGAAGAACATGCTCTGGGACGGCTACAGCGGTGACCTCGGGGGCCACTCGTCGCAGGCCCTCGCCGACTACGTGGTCGTCGACATGATCTCCCGCGCGGCGACCGGCCAGCAGAGCCCGAAGGACGCAGCTTCCTCCGCCGAGAGCCGGCTCAAGCGGATCTACGGGTAACCCAGCCGCATGTCCACAGGCGTCGCGGCACCGGGCCTCGAACACCCCACCCGGGGACCAGGGCCGGGCTTCTCCCGGGCCTTCCGCTGGCGCAACAACGCCACATTGGCCGCGATCCTGTTCCTGCTGCCGGCGGCCGTCGTCCTGGTGGGCCTGCTCGCCTACCCCCTGTGCCTGGGCGTCTGGATCAGCCTCACCAACGAGACGATCGGCAGCTACGGGCACTTCATCGCGCTGTCGAACTTCCTGTACCTGATCCACGACCCGGTCTTCCAGGTAGCGCTGTTCAACACCGTGCTGTACACGGTGGTGAGCATCGCCTTCAAGTTCGTCCTCGGCATGGCGCTCGCGCTGCTGCTCAACCAGCGGCTCAGGTTCAAGGGGCTGCTGCGCGCCCTCATCCTGCTGCCCTGGGTGGTGCCGACCGTCCTGTCGGCCATGGCCTGGTGGTGGATGTTCGACTCGCAGTTCTCCATCATCAGCTGGATGCTGCAACAGGTCGGCCTGATCGACCAGAACATCAACTTCCTCGGCAACGCGTGGAACGCCAGGTGGTCGGTCATCGGCGTCGACATCTGGCGGGGCACGCCCTTCTTCGCGATCTCGCTGCTCGCCGGGCTGCAGACCGTACCGAAATCGCTGTACGAAGCCGCCGAGATGGACGGCGCGAGCGCCTGGCAGCGGTTCAGGAACATCACCCTGCCGATGCTGAGCGGGATCACATCGGTCGTGGTGACGTTCTCCGCCATCTTCACGTTCAGCGACTTCGCCCTCGTCTACTCGATCACCAAGGGCGGGCCCAACAACGCGACACAGCTCCTCGCGACCCTCGCCTACCAGCGGGCGATCATTGGCGGGAACCTTTCCGAGGGGGCGGCGATCGCCGTCTTCATGATCCCGGTGCTGTTCTTCGTCACGCTGGCGACGTACTTCAAGGTCTCCAAGCGGAAGTGGTGAGCGGCGACCGATGGGACGACGAGCATGACGGAGCTGAGGCAGCGGGTCGCCGACTACTCGCGCCGCGCGTTCCTGCGCCCCGACGACGAGGTCGAGGAGTCCGGCACCGGCCTCCTGACCTCGCTGCCGCGGCGGGTGGTGACGGTGTGGATGCCGCTCGCGGTCTTCCTGATCGTGCTGCTGTTCCCCTTCTACTGGATGGCGCTCACCTCGATCAAACCCAACGACCAGCTGCTCGACTACAAGAAGTACAGCCCGCTGTGGGTCACCCACCCGACGCTGTCGCATTTCCGGCAGCTGCTGTTCCACACCGAGTTCCTCAGCTGGCTCGGCACCTCGATGATGGCCGCCGTCCTGGCGACCGCGGTCTCGCTCATCGTGAGCGTCATGGCCGCCTACTCGATCCAGCGGATCCGCTTCCGCTCGTCCGCGGTCGTCGGCAACCTGGTCTTCCTCGCCTACATCGTCCCACCGTCGATCCTCTTCATCCCGCTGGCGACGGTCGTCTTCAAGCTCGGGCTCTACGACACCCGCTGGAGCCTCGTCGTGACGTTCCCGACGTTCCTGATCCCGTTCTGCACCTGGCTGATCATGGGGTACTTCAAGTCCATCCCGTACGAGCTGGAGGAGTGCGCGCTCATGGACGGGGCGTCGCGGATGCAGATCCTCCGCAAGATCATCATGCCGTTGGCGGCCCCGGGGATGATCTCCGCGGGGATCTTCGCCTTCACGCTGTCGTGGAACAACTTCATCTACGCCCTCACGTTCATCTCCACCTCGTACAAGAAGACCGTCCCCGTCGGGACGCTGACCCAGCTGGTCCACGGCGACGTCTACGAGTGGGGACCGCTCATGGCCGCTGCGCTTTTCGGCTCGGTGCCTGTGGTCCTCATCTACTCGTTCTTCGTCAGGCACTACGTGGCCGGTATGACGGGGGCGATGAAGGAGTGACGCAGGCTCTGAGGGGGTGTTTGAAAATCGCGTCCGGGAAGTGCAGGCTCCCGAGTGGAGCGTCCGCGGGCCGAGGAGCGCGACGCCGCCGAACGCGGACGATAGCCCGCAAGGTCACCGGGGGCGGCGGGGCGCAGCCATGGGGGCGGGAGACCGCGGAGTCTCGGGAGCACGTGGACCGCAACGCTAGCTGTGCGCGCCTCCGGCACGACCAGGAGACCCGGAGGGCCGACGCCCGCGAGGTTCACAGACAAGCTCTGAGGAGCAGGCACGATGGCTGAGGTCAAGATCGTCGGGGTCCGCAAGAGGTTCGGCCGCACCGAGGTCGTCCACGGGGTCGACTTCACCGTGGCGGACGAGGAGTTCGTCGTGCTCGTGGGGCCGTCCGGCTGCGGGAAGTCCACGCTGCTCCGCATGGTCGCCGGGCTGGAGAGGATCACCCAGGGCGAGGTCTACATCGGCGACGTACGCGTCAACGACCTGCCGCCCAAGCAGCGCGGCTGCGCGATGGTGTTCCAGAACTACGCGCTGTACCCGCACATGAAGGTCTACGACAACATGGCCTTCAGCATGGCGCTGCGGCGCGCCCCGAAGAAGGAGATCCAGGAGCGGGTGCGCATGGCCGCCCGGACCCTCGAGATCGACGAGTACCTGGACCGCTACCCCAAGGAGCTGTCCGGCGGCCAGCGCCAGCGGGTCGCGATCGGCCGGGCACTCGTCCGCGACCCGTCCGTCTTCCTGTTCGACGAGCCGCTGTCCAACCTCGACGCCAAGCTGCGTGTGGCGATGCGGGCCGAGCTCAAGGAGCTGCAGCGCAGGCTGAACCGTACCGCGATCTACGTGACCCACGACCAGGTCGAGGCCATGACGATGGGCGACCGGATCGTGGTGCTGCACGACGGTGTGGTCGAGCAGGTGGGCGACCCGCTCACGGTCTACGACCACCCGAGCAACACGTTCGTCGCCGGCTTCATCGGCTCGCCCGCGATGAACATGTTCCCGGCCACGGTCCGCCGCGCCGACGGTGGGAGCGTGGCCGTGACGGACGTCGGGGTCACGCTGCCGCTCCCGTCTGACGCGCCCGCGTCGGACGGGAAGCGCATCGTGTACGGCGTCCGGCCGGAGCACGTCCGCCTCGCCGGCGCCGACGACGGGGTGCCCGCGGAGGTCGGCATCGTGGAGCCGCTCGGCTCGCAGACCGCCGCGCTGGTACGGTTTCACGAGGACGCCCCGGAGCTGCAGATGCTGTCCGCGGACCGGCTCGACATCACCCCCGGCGACAAGGTCCGGATCGCGCCGAGCCCCGCCCACCTGCACCTGTTCGACGAGGAAACCGGAAACCGGCTCTAAGCGCGAATTCACCGGCCGTGGTCGGCGGATCGAAGCTGACTCAAGACTGTTCGGAAGCTCTCCGCCGCCCATAGTGGTCAGTCCAAAGGTGGTCCCGCGAGCACCAGGGTGGTCCCGCGAATAGCGGCAAAACGGGACAAATTCCCGTACTGGCAGGACCACGATCACACTGACGGGACCAACCGGGCGTCGGGTTTCTCGAACCGGTTCCAACGGCTCACCTGACTGCCGCCCGCGCACACCCTCCGCGAACACCCCACGCGCCCCATGATCCTGGTCCCGCGGTCCAGATGCGGACGATACTGCCTCCCCAGACTACCGACGCGGCTGACGGCGAGCCCCGTGCCCTGGACACAGACAGGCCGGGGGCCGAGGGCCTTCCCGCCGCCCTCGGCCCCCGGCCTGCCGCGCCGAGCGGCCCCCCTCAGCCGGTGACGGGGAGGCTGCCCGAGACGGGCTCGGGAGCCGAGGCCTCCGGAGCGTTGCCTCCACCTGGGCCCGGCTGCTCAGTCGGCCCCGGGCCAGGCGTCTCGTGGCCGGCGGTCATGCCGCAGTGGGCCTGCGCCACGTTCACGACCTGCCCGAGCTTGGTGCCGTCCAGGAGCTCGACGTGCAGGGCGGTCACGGTCAAGCTGCCGTCGTCCTGCTTCACCTGCTTGTTGAGGGCGATCTCCGCGACCGGCGAGTCGCTGCCCGGCGGGACGGCGATCGTGGTGTTCGCGGGCACGCTGGTCTCGTCGCCGGGAATGACCGGCTTCCCGCCCGCGGTCAGCCCGACGATCTCGACGGCGCCCCGACCGCCCGTGCAGGTGGCCTTGATCACCTCGGCCTTGAGGCCGAGCTTGGGCGGCCCGAGCCTGAGGTCGACGACCTTGGCCATGGACGCGCCCTGCTGCGCCCCCACGTTGAGGGCCTTGGCGTGGATCAGCGGGTTCTTGTTCGGGAG
>JBOHCT010000203.1:0-7594 GCA_050699055.1 Streptosporangiaceae bacterium
CAGCCTCATCGCTGACGGACCCCTCCTAGACATACGCCGCACCCGGGCGGGGGACGCGTGGGAGTCTCGCCAGCGGCCGAACCGCCCCGCGGGAGTAATGCTGGGTATGCCCTTGGTCGGTCCTCCAGGTGGAGCGCGGCAGGCACCCGCGAACATCGACGCGTAGCCGGCGTCCGCCCCGGCCCTCCCGAGTCCACGACCGACCGGGAGCCCGCGCAGCCGCAGCCATTCGATGCGCGTCCTGCGCGGGCCCCAACGGAGAACTACCCCGCGATCGGTCGGTCTGAGGGCAGCACCCACTCGCGTATCCGCGGTTGGCACCCTCGGGCTCGCGTTGAGCCGCACGGGTACGGCCATATGACACGCGACCCATGTGAGCCGTGTCGTATGAGTTGGCTACCGCGTTGCGAGCTGGTTCCGGAGATCGGCTCAGCCGGCCTCACCCGCCGTGGCGACCGCCTTCGCGGCCGCCACCACCGCCACCGCCTTCGTCACCGCCACCGCCTTCGTCACCGCCGCCGCCGTGACCCTCACCGCCGCCGCCTTGGCCGCCGCCGCCCTGGCCGCCGCCGCCCTGGCCGCCGCCGCCCTGGCCGCCGCCGCCCTGGCCGCCGCCGGGACCGCCTTCGTCCCCAGTGCCCAGGTACTCTCCGGCCTTCTCGGTTCCCTTGTCGATCTGCTCGCCGTACTTGCCTCCGGTCTTCTCATCGACGAAGTCGGAGGCCTTGTCCATACCCTTCTGTACCTGCTCGGGGTTCTCCTTCGCCTTTCCGCGAAGCTTGTCGAACAGACCCATGATGTGAGCCCCCTTCTAAAGGAAGAGGTTGTGGACATACCCACTACCGTCTCCCCTCTCACATCCTCGGCGAACGAAGATCCATCACGCAAGTACCAGGCAGGGGCGCGCTGTCGCACGCAGCGCGGCTTTCGCCACGAAATGGTCCGCTACGCCGGTAGTGCGGTCGGGAGACGTTCCTGCAGGTCGCAGGCGCAGAAGTGGCCACTCTCGCCATGGATGACCGACCGCGGCCAGTTCGCCTGGGAAACTTGGTGCCGTGTCGCACACGAGGGTGGTCGCCGTAGTCGGCCCTACGGCCGCGGGAAAGTCGGAGCTCGGCCTCCGCCTCGCGCGGGCCCTGGCCGGCGAGGTGGTCAACGCCGATTCCATGCAGCTCTACCGCGGCATGGACATCGGGACCGCGAAGGTATCCCTGGCGGAGCGCGAGCGCGTCCTCCATCACCTCCTCGATGTGTGCCAGGTGACCGCGACCGCGAGCGTCGCCGAGTACCAGCGCACGGCCCGCGGTCTCATCGACGACCTGCTCGCGCGCGGGCGTACGCCGATACTCGTGGGGGGATCGGGGTTGTACGTCCGGGCGGCCCTCGACAGCCTCGAGTTCCCCGGCACTGACCCGGATGTGCGGGACCGCTTGGCGGACGAGCTGCGCGCGTGCGGGGCGCCGGCCCTGCACCGTCGACTCGCCGCAGCCGACCCGGACGCGGCCGAGGGGGTCCTGCCGACCAACGGACGGAGAATCATACGCGCCCTCGAGGTCATCGAGCTGACCGGACGCCCGTTCACCGCCACTCTGCCCGAGCCCGCCTATGTCTACGACACGGTCCAGATCGGTCTGGAGGTTCCGCGACCCGAGCTGGCCGCGCGCATCGAGCGGCGAGTCGACCGCATGTGGCTTGCCGGCTTCGTCGAAGAGGTGCGTGGTCTGGAGGCAGAAGGTCTTCGGCGGGGCCCTACGGCGAGCCATGCCCTCGGCTATGCGCAGGTGCTGCGCTCACTGGCGGGCGACTGGAGCGAAGAGCACGCCAAGGAGGAGACCGTGCGAGCCACGCGGCGGTTCGCCCGCCGTCAGCGGTCGTGGTTCACCCGTGACCCGCGGGTCCACTGGCTGCGCTACGACCGGCCCGACCTGCTCGAGGCGGCGCTGGCTATCGTCGCCTGTGATGAGTGACGCGGGACCGGTGGCCACGGGTTCGGGTGGTGCGGTCGCCACCGTCGACCGGGATGCGACAGAAGCGGGGATCTCCGTCCTGCGGGAGGGCGGCAACGCGGTCGACGCGGCCGTCGCGGCGGCGGCGACGCTCGGGGTGACCGAGCCGTACGCGATGGGGGTCGGCGGCGGGAGCTTCCTCCTCTACCACGAGGCGGTCAGCGGCCGCGTGTACGCCGTCGACGGGCGGTCGGCGGCACCGGCCGCCCTGCCCGAGGACGTGTTCGACGGCCTCACCCGGGACGAGGCGACGACCGGAGGGCGTGCTGTCGGGGTGCCCGGTACGCCGCGGCTGTGGGAACGGGTTCTGGACTGGTGGGGTAGGCGCTCGCTGAGTCGGGCGCTCGAGCCCGCGATCGAGGTCGCCGAGCGGGGATTCGTGGTCGACCGGGAGTTCCGCGAGCAGACGCGCTTCTGCGCGCAGCGCTTGGCGGGGGTGCCCGCGAGCGCGGCGCTCTTCCTCACCCGGGGGGAAGCCCCGGCGATCGGGCGGAGGTTCCAGAACCCCCATCTCGCCGACACGTACCGCCTGCTCGCGTGTGAAGGTGCCGACGCCTTGTACCAAGGGGCACTGGCGCGCGAGATCGTGCGCGCGGTCAGGGAAGCGCGACGCCCCGGCTTCCTCTCCGAGGGAGACCTGTCCCGCTACGACGTGGTCCGCCGCGAGCCGGTTCACGTCGCCTACCGGGGTGTGGACGTGTACGGGATGGGCCCGCCGTCGTTGGGGGGGTCGACGGTCGGCAGGGTCCTTCGCGGGCTGGCCGAGGCGGACGGGTCGGACGAGACCGGCGCGCTTCACGGCTTTCTGACCGCCTGCCGGGCGGCGTTCGCCGACCGGGCGCGGACGTCGTACGAGGGGGATTCCACCAGCAACCTTGTCACGGCCGACGGTCACGGCAACGTCGTCGCCCACACGCTTACCATCGAACGGACAGGAGGGTCGGCCGTCACCGTGCCGGGACGCGGTTTCCTCCTCGGCAATGAGCTGACCGACTTCGTCCGTCCCCGCCCAGGTCGTAGGCCGCGCAGCGACATGAGCCCGACCATCGTGCTGCGGGATGGGCGGCCGTTGCTCGCTCTCGGGGCGGCGGGCGGCGCGACGATCATCACCACGGTGGCGCAGATCCTGTTCGGGCGGGTCGCGCTGGGGCTGGACCTGCCGGGGGCGCTCGCCGCCCCACGGGTCTCCCAGCGTGACGGTGCGACCGCCGAGGCGGAGCCGGCGTTCATGGACCGCCCGGAACGCGGGGCGCTGGAGCGGCTCGGGCGGCGCTTCGTGCTCCCCAAGACCACGTACGGGCCGGAACCGGAGCTCAGCGCGGCGACCGCGCTCGAGGTCTTGGACGACGGGCAGGTCCAGGCCGTCGCCGAGCCGGTACGCCGCGGCGGCGGCGCCGCAGCCGCTCACGACCGACCATGATCCGTCTCTTGGGTCGGGGTGCGGACAATGCTGCGCTTGTGGACCCAACGACGCGGATCTTGCGGGCGATGTGGTCGGAGGGCCGTACGATCGACAGCATGCGGTTCGTCAAAGGGCACGGTACGCAGAACGACTTCGTCGTCCTGCCTGATCCCGATGGCGCGCTGGAGCTGACCCCGGGGCTCGTGGCCGCGATCTGTGACCGGAGGCGGGGGGTCGGGGCCGACGGCGTGCTGCGCGTCGTCCCGACCAAGGCCATGCCCGAGGCCGCCGGCATGGCGGCGGAGGCCGAGTGGTTCATGGACTACCGCAACGCGGACGGCGGTATCGCCGAGATGTGCGGCAACGGCATCCGCGTCTACGCCCGCTACCTCGTCGAGGCCGGGCTGACTCAGCCCGGTGAGCTGCGCATCGCGACGCGTGCCGGGGTCAAGGCGGCGACGCTCGAGGCGTCCGGCGACGTGACCGTCGACATGGGGCGCTCCGAGGTCCTTGGCGAGGCGACGGCCCATATCGGCGGCGCCGCGTACGAGGGCCTGCGGGTGTCTCTCGGCAACCCCCATCTCGCGTGCATGGTGACGTGCCCGGTGGCCGAGCTGCCGCTCGAACAGGCCCCAGAGGTCGACAGGGTGACGTTCCCTGAGGGCGTCAACCTCGAGGTTGTACGCTCTCTCGGCGACTCGCGTCTCGAGATGCGCGTCCACGAGCGCGGGGTCGGGGAGACCCGCTCGTGCGGTACGGGCGCGGTGGCCGTCGCCGCGGCGGCCGGGTACGGCGCCGGACGCGAGACCGGCACCTGGTCGGTCGACGTCCCTGGCGGGCGTCTCTCGGTGACGCTCGACGGGGGGACAAGCCTGCTCACCGGCCCAGCGATGCTGGTCGCCGAAGGTGACCTGCGTTCCGACTGGGTGGAGGTCAACGCGTGCGCGATGGACATGACAGAATCGGCGGAGTTACCGCAGGGTAGGAGGTCGGCTCGGTCGTGTCCGTCTTGGATCGGTTCCGTCTCGACGGCAAGGCCGCGATCGTGACGGGCGCGTCGTCGGGCCTCGGCGTCGCCTTCGCCCGCGGGCTCGCCGAGGCGGGTGCCGACGTCGCGCTCGGCGCGCGCCGGGCCGAGCGGCTCGAGGAGACGAAGCGGCTGGTCGAGAAGGCCGGCAGGCGCGCCGTCGCGGTGCCCACCGACGTGACAGAACCCGAGAGCTGTCGACGGCTGGTCGAGGCGACGGTGGAGGCCTTCGGCGGGGTCGACATCCTTGTCAACAACGCCGGGCTCGGCACGGCGGTGCCCGCGACTCGGGAGACGCCGGAGCAGTTCCACCAGGTCGTCGCCGCCAACCTGGAGGGCGCGTACTGGATGACCCAGGCGTGCGGGCGCGTCATGAGACCGGGCAGCTCGATCGTCAACATCGGCAGCGTCCTTGGCTCGACGACAGCGGGGCTGCCGCAGGCGGCGTACTCCTCCAGCAAGGCCGGGCTCGTCGGGCTCACCCGCGACCTCGCCCAGCAGTGGACCGGCCGTAAGGGGATCCGGGTCAACCTCATCGCGCCGGGTTTCTTCCCGAGCGAGATGACCGACCAGTACCCCGAGGGCTACGTCGAGAGCCAGATGTCCCGTACACCCGCGGGCCGTCCAGGCGATCCCGAGGAGCTCGTCCCTGCCCTGCTTCTCCTCGCCAGCGACGCCGGCTCGTACGTCACGGGTGTGGTGCTGCCGGTGGACGGGGGCGTGCTGACGACGTGAATCCGTTCGACATCGCGTGAGGAGGTGCTCGTGGACTTCCGCGACACCGCGGAGGAGGCCGCGTTCCGCGCGGAGCTGCGGGCGTGGCTCGAGGCCGCCCTGCCGGAGGGCTGGGCGCGGCGACCACCCGGCCGTGGTCGTACGGACGTGGCGTTCGCCAGGGAGTGGAGCCGTACGCTGTCCGCGGCCGGCTACGTCGGGCTGACCTGGCCCAAGGAGTACGGCGGGCGCGGGCTACCGCCGACCCACCAGGCGATCTACCTGGAGGAGGCCGCTCGGGTCAACGCCCCCGACCACATCGGCGTGATCGGCCTGAACATGGCCGGACCGACGATCATGGCGTGGGGGAGCGACGAGCAGAAGAAGCGGTACCTTCCTCCGCTGCTCGCCGGCGAGGAGGTGTGGTGCCAGGGGTTCTCGGAGCCGGGCACCGGCTCCGACCTCGCGAGCGTGCGCGCCCGCGCGGTCCAGGACGGCGACGACTGGGTGGTGACCGGCCAGAAAGTATGGTCGTCGTGGGCGCACATCGCCGACTGGTGCATCCTCCTCGTCCGCACCGACCCCGATGCCCCGAAGCACAAGGGCCTTTCGTACCTGCTCGTGGATATGCACGCGCCCGGCGTCGAGGTGCGGCCGCTGCGGCAGATCACCGGCGAGGCGGAGTTCAACGAGATCTTCCTCTCCGACGTCCGGGTGCCGACGGAGTCGATGCTCGGTGGCCCCGGCGACGGGTGGAGAGTCGCGATGACGACGCTGCTGCACGAGCGCGGAACGCTCGGGTTCGCGCTGTCCGCCGCCTTGTCCCGTCAGGTCACGCGGCTTGTCGAGCTCGCGCGGCAGCCCGCGTCCGACGGTCGGCGGCCCGCCGACGACCCGGTCGTGCGCGACGCCGTCGCGCGCGAGTGGATCGAGCTGCAGGCGCTGCGCTTCACGAACTACCGGGCCCTCACGGCGCTCATGCAGTCCGGCGTCCCGGGCCCGGAGGGCTCGGTCGCGAAGCTCGCGTGGAGCGAGGCGAACCAGCGCCTGACGAAGCTGGCGGTCCAGGTCCAGGGCCTCGCCGGGCAGCTGGCGGGCGAGGACGCGGTGTGGGACGGCTACTGGCAGCACCAGCAGCTGCGCAGCCGCGGGAACACGATCGAGGCGGGTACGTCGGAGATCCTGCGCGGCATCGTCGCGGAGCGGGTGCTCGGGCTGCCCCGCGGCCGCTGAGCAGTGTCGCGTGTCGGAGGTCCTTTGCCATTGGCGGCCTGGACGTCGCCAGGGTGAAGAAGACTTCCGACACGCGACACTGGATTGGAGCGTCATGGACTTCGCGTTCTCCGAGGAGCAGGAACAGCTGCGGAAGTGGGCCGGGCAGTTCCTGGCGGAGCGGTACGACGCCGCGCGGCTCGTCGAGATCGCCGACTCAGAGCGGGGGTACGACCCGGACGTCTGGCCGCGGCTGGCCGAGATGGGCTGGCTCGACGACGAGCTGACGTTCCTCGACCACGCGGTGCTTTTCGAGGAGACCGGTACGGCCCTGCTCCCCGCGCCGTACCTCACCACCGTCGCGTTGGCAGGGCCGGCGCTGCGGGCGGCCGGGGAAGATCTCTCACGGCCGGCGACGCTGGCCTGGGCGGAACCGGGCGTGCCGCAGGGTCTCCTGGACGTCGACGGGCTCACCGTACACGCCTCGGACCGGCGGATCGAGGGACGGAAGGTCCTGGTTCCCGACGCTGGCGCGGCCGACCTCTTCGTCGTGGTCGCCTCCGGACCCGCCGGCCCGGGGTTGTATGCGGTCGACGCGGGCGCCTCCATACAGGCCCGTGAGACGCTCGACGGGACGCGGCGGCTCGCCGACGTACGCTTCGACAACGCGCCCGCGCGCGTCCTCGTCGAGGGGGAGCGGGCGCGTGAGGTCGTCGCGGAGACGCGACGGTGGGCCTTCGCGGCGCTGGCCTGCGAGGCCGTGGGTGTCGCGGGGCGGGTGCTGGACATGGCCGTCGAGCACGCGCGTACCCGTGAGCAGTTCGGCCGGCCGATCGGCGTGCACCAGGCGGTCTCGCACCGGCTCTCCGACACCTACATGGCGCTGCAGGGGGCCCGCTCGCTCGCGTACTGGGCGGCGTGGTGCGTCACCGAGGGAGACCCGCGGGCCGAGCAGGCGTGCCTCGCCGCGAAGGCGCTCGCCGGCGACGCGGCCGTGGCGGCGTGCGAGAGCGCGATCCAGGTCCACGGCGGCATCGGCATGACCTGGGAACACCCGCTGCACCGCTACTACCGGCGGGCGCAGTGGATCGCCGCCTTCGACGGGGCGAGCCGTACGCAGCGGGCCGAGGTCGCCGCCGCCCTGCTCGACTGAGCTTGCTGGTGAACCTCGCGGGCGTCGGCCCCTTCGGGTCTCCTGGCTTCGGTTCACGTGTTCCCGAGACTCCGCGGTGT
>JBOHCT010000204.1:0-7567 GCA_050699055.1 Streptosporangiaceae bacterium
CCTCGGCGTCGCGCACGGAATGCTCGCTCGAGTACCTGCTCGGGAGAAGCACCGCGTGCACGTTCGCCGGTCCGACGGCGTCGGCGGCGACGGTCGCGGTGAGGGCCGAGTCGATGCCGCCGGACAGGGCGAGGATCGCGGACGCGAAACCGTTCTTGCGCGCGTAGTCGCGGGTGCCGGTGACAAGGGCGGTGTAGATCTCCTCGAGCCGGCCGAGGCGCGGCGCGTCCATGGCTTCGGCCGGTTCGTACGGCGGGAGCGGCTCGGCGGGAAGGGCAACCGGCACCGTCGTCATCGCCGTGCCGTCCGCGGCGTCGACGGCGCCCTCGACGGGTGGCGTGTCCCTCGCGGGCGGCAGGTCGAGGTCGGCGACGAGGAGGGTCTGCTCGAACTGCGGCGCCCGCGCGGCCAGCTCCCCGTCGGGCTCGACGACGACCGAGCCGCCGTCGAACACCAGCTCGTCCTGGCCACCGACCATGTTCACGAAGGCGAGCGTGGCGCCCGCCTCCCGGGCCCGGCGCCGTGCCAGGTCGACGCGGGCGTCGAGCTTCCCGGCCTCGTACGGCGAGGCGTTGGCGACGGCGAGCAGGCCGACCCGCGCCTGGCGGGCGACCGTGACCGGGCCGCCGTCCTGCCACAGGTCCTCACAGATCGCGAGCCCGACGTCGACCCCGCGCAGCCGGAGGACAGGGAACCGCCCGCCGGGGATGAAGTAGCGGAACTCGTCGAACACGCCGTAGTTAGGGAGGTGATGCTTTGCATAGGTCGCGGCAACCCCTCCGCGATGGAGGACCGCGGCGGCGTTCAGTGGCGCGCCCGCGGGCCGGCCGACACGTTGCTCGGCCTCGGCCAGCCGGTCGAGGTGGCCCACGATGACCGGGAGCTCCGCCAGCCCTTCCCGGGCGAGGCGGCCGGCGACGTCGTGGAGGGCGGCGCGGGAGGCGTCGACGAACGACGCGCGCAGCGCGAGGTCTTCAACGGGGTACCCGGTCAGCACCATCTCCGGGAACGCCACGAGGCTCGCGCCACGCTCGGCCGCGCGCCGGGTGTAGCGCACGACGAGGTCGGCATTGCCGGCGAGGTCGCCGACGGTCGGATTCACCTGGGCGAGAGCGATCCGGAGCTGCGGCACGTCCCGAGCCTATTGGTTGCCCCGGCCGCGACGTGGTCGACGTCGACGCCGGCCGCGCGTCGTCGGCCACTGCCGGCCGCGGGCTCTACGGGGATCCGTGGTGCAGGGCCTCGCCGGAGACCGGGTCGAAGATGTGGAGACGCGGGGTGTCGACCGCGATGTCGACGGTGTCGCCGGGACGCACAGGGGCGCGGGGTGGGAACGTCGCGACGAGCTCGGTCGAGGGGCCCACCGCGCAGATGACGGAGGTCTCCGTGCCGAGCCGGTGGACCCGGCGGACACGGGCACGCAGCCGGCGGTCGCCGGGCAGCGGGGAGTGGGTCGCGTCGTGCAGATGCTCGGGGCGGGGGAGCAGCGTGATCTCACCGCCGACAAGCGGCCGCAGCGCTCCGTACGCCGGCCCGGGCAGCGCGAGCCGCTGTCCCGCGACGACGAAGCACAACTGTCCTCCTTCGCGGACGAGTCGCGCGGGCACGGGTCCTGGCGCGTGCCGGTCCATGAACGCCGCGACGAAGACGTCTCGCGGGCGCTCGTACAGCACCCGGGGCCTGTCCACCTGCGTGATCGCACCGTCGCGGAGGACCGCGACCCGGTCGGCCGTGGCCATCGCCTCCGCCGGGTCGTGGCACACCCAGATCGTTGTGGTGCCGAGGCCCTTGATGAGTCGGATCATCTCCGCCCGGAGCCGCGTCCGCCTGGCCGCGTCGAGATGGGTGAGCGGCTCGTCCAAGAGGAACACCTTCGGCACCTGGACCAGCGTGCGGCCGAGCGACGTACGCCTTCGCGCGCCGGCCGACAGCTCGCCCGGCAGCCACCGGAGGACGCGTTCCAGCCGCAGCACCCGCGCCTCGGCGCTCACCCGCTTGCCGATCTCCTCGCGGGGGAAGCGGCGGGCCTCGAGACCGAGGCCGAGATTGCGGCCGACCGACAGGTACGGGTGGGAGGTGTCCCGCTCGAAGACCATGGCGACCTCCCGCTCCCGGGGTGGCAGATCGGTGACGGGCCGGCCGCCGATGCGCACCTCCCCGTCCGTCACCGGGGCAAGCCCGGCGATCAGCCGAAGCAGTGTGGTCTTCCCCGAGCCTGACGGCCCCACGACGACGAGCAGCTCGCCGTCTCGTACGTACAGGTGCACGCGCGACAGCACCAATTTGTCACTGCCGCCGCCTTCCTGGCGGCACGACACGTCATCGAGCTGGACGTCGGCCATCGCTTCGCACCACCTGCCCCAACCCAACCGCACCTCGCTCGCCCGGACAAGACACGCGCCGGTGGCTCCGGCACAGGGACTGCTGTGGTTGGGTAGATCGTTGGGTGCGGGGGAAGTGGTCCGGCCGGGGCGGACACCCTCAGCGTGCACCCGACGATCTACCAGACCAGCGCGGGCTGTCATCTTGGGGAAACATCGACAGGGCAGACTGACAGCATGGACAGGCAGCAAGAGTTCGTGCTCCGCACGCTAGAGGAACGCGACACCCGTTTCATCCGGCTGTGGTTCACCGACGTCCTCGGGTTCCTCAAGTCGGTGGCGATCGCCCCGGCCGAGCTGGAAGGCGCGTTCGCCGAGGGCATCGGCTTCGACGGGTCCGCGATCGAGGGCTTCGCGCGGGTGTACGAGTCGGACATGCTGGCCAAGCCGGACCCCGCTACGTTCCAGATGTTGCCGTGGCGTTCGGAGCGGCCCGGGACGGCGCGGATGTTCTGTGACATCCTCATGCCCGACGGCACGCCGAGCTTCGCGGATCCGAGGTTCGTCCTGAAAAGGGCGCTCGGGCGCGCGGCCGACCTGGGTTTCAGCTTCTACACCCATCCCGAGGTCGAGTTCTTCCTCTTCCGAGACCGGCCCGACGACGGAAGCCCGCCCGAACCCGTGGACGCGGGTGGGTACTTCGATCAGACACCGCACGCGCTGGGCCACGACTTCCGCAGGAACGCCGTCACCACGCTCGAGAACATGGGGATCTCCGTCGAGTTCAGCCACCACGAGGGAGCGCCGGGGCAGCAGGAGATCGACCTGCGTTACGCCGACGCCCTCACGATCGCCGACAGCATAGTGACGTTCCGGCTGGTGATGAAGGAGGTCGCCCTCGAGGAGGGCATCTACGCGTCGTTCATGCCCAAGCCCCTCACCGGCCACCCGGGTTCCGGCATGCACACCCACCTGTCGCTGTTCGAGGGCGACCGCAACGCGTTCTTCGAGCCCGGGGCCGACTACCAGCTGTCCAAGATCGGCCGGTCGTTCATCGCCGGGTTGCTCCGGCACGCCGCGGAGATCACCGCCGTGACCAACCAGTGGGTGAACTCGTACAAGCGGCTGTGGGGCGGCGCGCAACGTACGGCCGGCGCGGGTGGCGAGGCCCCGGCCTACATCTGCTGGGGCCACAACAACCGCTCGGCGCTCATACGGGTGCCCATGTACAAGCCGCAGAAGGGCAACTCGACCCGGGTGGAGTTCCGTTCGCTGGACTCCGCCTGCAACCCGTACCTCGCGTACGCGCTGTTGCTCGCGGCCGGGCTCAAGGGGGTCGAGGAGGCCTACGAGCTGCCGCCGGGTGCCGAGGACGACGTATGGGCGCTCACCGACGCCGAGCGGCGTGCCATGGGCATCGCGCCGCTGCCGGAGAACCTCGCCGAGGCGATCGCGGCGATGGAGTACAGCGAGTTCGTCGCCGAGACCCTCGGCGAGCACGTCTTCGACTTTTTCTTGCGCAACAAGCGCGAGGAATGGGCAGAGTACCGTCGGCAGGTCACGGAGTTCGAGCGGTCACGCTACCTGCCCGTCCTTTGAGGGGCCATCCTTTGAGGGGCCATCCTGTGAGGGACCATGCTGTGACGGACCATGCTATGAGGGGGTTGTCATGCCACGTGTTCTTGTCACGGGCGGAACGGGCGCGCTCGGCAGCTCGGTCGTGCGGCGTTTCGCGGAGGCGGGGGTGGAGGTGTGCGTCCTGAGCCGCCGGGCCGACGCGCGGGTTCCTGAGGGGGTCGCATTGGTCCGCGGCGATCTGCGGACCGGCGAGGCGCTCGGGTCCGGCCTGGCCGACGTCGACACCGTCGTCCATTGCGCGAGCGACCCACGTCGCCACGACGTCGACATCGAGGGGACCGAGCGGCTGCTCGACGCGGCCAGGACCGCGGGAGTCTCGCACGTCGTCTATATCTCGATCGTCGGTGTGGACAGGATCCCGTTCAGCTACTACCAGGCGAAGCTGGCCGCCGAGACGGCGGTGCGCGACTCCGGCCTGCCGTGGACCGTCCTTCGGGCAACGCAGTTCCACGACCTGATGCTCCAGGGTGTCGCCGCGCTCGCCAAGCCACCGGTGGTCCTGCTGCCGAAGAACATCGGCGCCCAGCCCGTCGACACCCGCGACGTGGCGGACCGCCTCGTCCAGCTCTCGCTCGGCGACCCGGGCGGCAAGGTCCCCGACATGGGCGGACCGCGGGTCGAGAGCGCCGAGGAGATGACCCGCGCGTACCTCGATGTCGCAGGCCTGCGCCGCAGGGTCGTGTCGGTCCCGACGCCCGGCAAGATGATGCGGGCGTTCCGCGCTGGCGCGAACCTCGTGTCGGACGGGACCAAGGGAACGCGGACGTTCGAGGAGTTCCTGCGCGAGCACGTTCGCCCTGGCGGGCGGGTCGAGTTCTCGTACTCCCGCAAGCGGTAAGCGTCTCGTCTTCGGAGTCGACGTGGATCGCAGCGAGGACCGCCTGTCCACGATGACGGGCCGACTCGCCCGGCTGGGGTTCGCCGACCCCGGCGGGGCGGAGCGCCTGCTCGCCCGTTCGGGGCTCGCCCCGTCCGCTGAGGAGAGCACGGTCCTCGACGCTCTCGCGGCGGTCCCCGATCCCGATCTCGCGCTGGCCGGCCTCGCGCGAGTGGCCGAGGCCGCGCCGGACCGCGACGTGTTCATCGACGCGCTGCGCGCCGAGCCGGAGCTTCGTACACGGCTGCTGGCCGTGCTCGGATGCAGCCGCGCCCTCGGCGAGCACCTCGCCCGCCATCCGGAGCGATGGCGCTTGACCGGCGACGAGCCCTCCAGCGATGTCCGCGCCGACCTACTGGGCTCCGTGGGAGCGGACGTGCGCGACGCCGAGCCACGCGCCTGTCAGGCCGGCAGGCCCGCGCTCGACGCCCTGCGTGCCGCGTACCGCGACCAGCTGCTCCGCGTGGCCGCCTCCGACCTCACCGGCCGGCTCACCGTCGACCAGGTGGGCGAGCTGCTCGCCGAACTCGCCGCGGCGACGCTCGACGCGGCACTCGCCGTCGCGCGTGCGGAGATCCCCCCGAGCGCCGCGCCGTGCCGGCTCGCCGTCATCGGCATGGGCAAGTGCGGGGGTCGCGAGCTCAACTACGCGAGCGATGTCGACGTCGTGTTCGTCGCCGAGCCGGCGCAGGGATCCGACGAGCACGAGGCCCAACGGGAGGCCCAACAGGACGCCCAACAGGACGCACTGCACACCGGCGAACGACTCGCGGCCGGCCTGATCCGTACCTGCTCCGAGGCGGCGGGGGAGCGGCCGCTCTGGCCGGTCGACGCGGCGCTGCGGCCCGAGGGCAGGGCCGGTCCGCTCGTCCGCACCCTCGCCAGCCACGTCGCCTACTACGAGCGCTGGGCGAAGACGTGGGAGTTCCAGGCCCTGCTCAAGGCCAGACCGGTCGCGGGTGACAGCGCGCTCGGCGAGGCGTACGTGGCGGCGCTGCGGCCGATGGTGTGGCGCGCGGCCGACCGCGACGGGTTCGTCGAGGATGTCCAGGCCATGCGGCGTCGGGTCGAGGCGCACGTGCCCCAGGCCGAGGCTGACCGGCAGCTCAAGCTGGGCCCCGGTGGACTCAGGGACGTCGAGTTCGCCGTGCAGCTGCTGCAGCTCGTCCACGGACGTTCCGACCCGGCTCTGCGCAGCTCCACGACCTTGGCCGCGCTCGAGGCGCTGTCGCGGGGCGGGTACGTCGGACGGGCCGACGCCGCCGGTCTCGCGAACGCGTACCGCTTCCTGCGCACCCTGGAGCACCGCATCCAGCTCCATCGGCTGCGCCGTACGCACGCCGTGCCGACGGGGGAGCAGGAGCTGCGCCGGCTGGGACGTGCGATGGGGCTCTACACCGACCCGGTGGCCACCCTCACCACGCGGTGGCGTACGTACACCCGTGAGGTGCGCCGCCTGCACGAGAAGCTGTTCTACCGCCCATTGCTGCTCGCCGTGGCTCGGCTGCCGGGGGAGGAGGCACGGCTCACCCCGGAGGCCGCCCGCCAGCGGCTCGAAGCGCTCGGGTACGCCGACCCGGCGGGGGCGCTGCGCCACATCGAGGCGCTCACGGCCGGCGTGAGCCGCCGCGCCGCGATCCAGCGCACGCTCCTGCCCGTCATGCTGGGCTGGTTCGCCGACGCCCCCGACCCCGATGCGGGCCTGCTCGGGTTCCGCAAGGTCAGCGACGCGCTCGGTGCCACCCACTGGTACCTGCGGCTGCTGCGCGACGAGCGCGGCGCCGCCGAGCGCCTCGCGACCCTGCTCGCCTCCAGCCGCTATGTCACTGACCTGCTGCTGCGCGCTCCGGAGGCGGTGACAATGCTGGGCGACGACGCGGAGCTGATGCCCCGGGCGCGTGCGGGGCTCGAAGCGGAGATGCTCGCGTCCGTGCGGCGTCACGACGACCCGGAGACCGGCATCGCGGCTGTCCGTGCCCTGCGACGCCGCGAGCTGTTTCGTGTCGCCACCGCGGATCTGCTCGGCATGCTCGACGTCGCAGCCGTCGGCGAGGCGCTCACCGCCATCACCGCGGCGACCGTCGCCGCCGGGCTCGAGGCAGCGGCCGCCGCCGTCGCCGCGGAGCGCGAGCAGCCGCTGCCGAGGCTGACCGTCGTCGCCATGGGTCGGTTCGGCGGCCGTGAGCTCGGGTACGCCTCGGACGCCGACGTCCTGTTCGTCTTCGAGCCGCCCACCGGCGGGGGCGGGGATGACGGTGCGCCTGCCGCCCACGCGGTCACGGAGACCTTGCGATCCCTGCTCGCCCGGCCCTCGCCGGACCCGCCGCTGTCGCTCGACGCGGACCTTCGCCCGGAGGGCCGGCGCGGCCCTCTCGTCCGCTCTCTCGCCGCGTACGAGGCGTACTACGCGCGCTGGTCGTCGCCGTGGGAGCGGCAGGCGCTGCTGCGTGCCGAGCCGATCGCCGGAGACCCGGAGGTGGCCAAGCGTTTCCTCGCGGTGATCGACCCCATACGGTGGCCGCGCGAGGGGATAGACCGCGCGGAGGTACGTGAGATTCGCAGGCTCAAGGCACGGATGGAGGCCGAGCGGCTGCCGCGCGGTACCGACCCGACGATCCACACCAAGCTCGGTCGGGGCGGCCTGTCGGACGTCGAGTGGGTGGCGCAGCTGCTGCAGCTACGCCACGCCTGCGCCGTTCCGGTGTTTATAAATAACAGTTCACTCGAGTCG
>JBOHCT010000205.1:0-7554 GCA_050699055.1 Streptosporangiaceae bacterium
TCGCGGTCGTCCAGTCTTACCTGTCTACCGCCGGCAAATGGGGCATCGACCAGCTCGACGCGCTCACCCAGCTATTCACCGACGGTCCGTGGCTACCCGCAGCCATCAGACCCGGCTGAATAGCTACCTCGCCGCCGCACGTCCGGCAGAGCTTCGTCGCCGAGCAGATCTTTACGCGGCCCCCGTACTACAGTCGACTGGCGCCTCTGTGGATCGGGCTGATCAATTCAGCCAATCGTGACGCGGTCGAGCGGGTGTGGGCCGACGAGATCCGAAAAAACCCGGCTACTCAGTTCCTGCTGGCTTCTGAGCCGCCGACGCTGGAGTCGTGGCATCCGCGGGTGCAGATCATTGCACGGTACACCATCGCTGACGCCGAGGCCCGGCCAGCCGAACAAGCCGACACGGCGCTTCGATGGTTGGAGAGCTATGCTCGCGAGCAGATGCGCTACCACGTCGACAGCGCGTCGCGGGTACCCGGGCTGCCGCTGTGGCGGCTGCTTTAACCCGCAGGCCCATCCCGGACGGCGCGCGAGACGGTTCGCGATCCGCCGCCTGTGGGCGTCCAGCATGGGCACGTCGGGTAGGATCCATTGCCGGTCCGTACTGCTGGCGCTACCAGATCAGGATGAGAGACATCGATGGCTGGCCAGGAGCCAAGCGACGATCTTCTTCAGCGTCTCGCTAACGCCCGTGAGCAGGCGCTCACCGCGCTCCGTGGCGCACGCACCACGGCCGCGCTCGACGTCGTCCGCCGCGACGTGGTCGGACGATCGGGGGCGCTGCCAGAGATCCGTCGATCGATTGGCTCGCTCCGCGTGGACGACCGGAAACGTGTCGGCGCCGCGCTCAACCAAGCCATGCGGGAGGTCGAGGCCGCGTTGCGTGAGCGCGAGCGGGAGCTGCTCGACTCCGAGCCAGCCTTGGGCGCCCCCTTCGACGTCACGTTGCCGGGGCTGAGCATCGGCGGGGGCGGCCTGCATCCAACGGTTCAGATGATGTACGACCTCAACGATGCCTTCACGACGCTGAACTTCGATGTGTACGAGGGCCCTGAGATCTCGTCCGAAGAGTTCGAGTTTGACCGTCTGAACTTCCCACCGGAGCATCCGGCCAGAGAGACCATGGACACGTTCTGGCTGGAAGGCGCCAGCGGCGGGACCGGGTCTGAGCGGCTGTGCCTGCGCCCACACCTGACGGGCGCAAGCGTCCGTTACATGCTCGAGCATGAGCCGCCGCTTCGGTTCGTCTATCCAGGGCGGGCATACCGGAACGAGACCGCCGACGCGCGGCATGAACGTGCCTTCTACCAGTATGAAGTGCTGATTGTCGACCGGGACGTTCCGCTGACCGCTGGCAAGTTCCTGGTTGACACAATCCTCGACACGGTCTTCGGGCGTTCGGTGCCGACGCGGATGCGGACGGGCTTCTTCCCTTTCGTCGAGCCCGGGTTCGAGATCGACATGCTCTGTCAGGTGTGTGGGGGGAAGGGATGCCGCACCTGCCGCAATGTCGGTTGGCTGGAGCTGATGCCGGGAGGCGTCCCGCATCCGAATGTTCTACGGGCCGGCAGGCTCGATCCCGATGTGTGGACCGGGTTCTACGTCAACGTGGGTCTCGACCGGCTGGTGATGATGCGGTACGGCATCGAAGACATCCGGCTTATGCACAGCGCTGACCTTCGCTTTCTCGGCCAGTTCGCGTAGGAGTCTGCTGCCGTGAGGATCTCCCTGGAGTGGATCTCGGACTTCGTCGACCTCCCCGCCGACGTCGAGGCTGGGGACCTGGCGCGCGAGCTCACCCTCAAGACCGTTGAGGTCGAGAGCTTGGCTCACACCGGTAGGGCGCTGGCGAACGTCGTGGTCGGGCGCGTCGCCGACCTGGAGCCGCTCGGCGACAAGGGGCACGTGCGGGTGCTCTGCGACGTCGGATCTGGCCGACAGGCGCCCGTGGTCAGCCAAGCCAGGAATCTGCGCGTGGGTGACACCATTGCGGTCGCGCTCCCTGGAGCCCGCCTGGTCGCGACGAGCGGTGGAGCGGGGCCCCGGAGCGTCGCGACAGCGCACGTCCTCGGCGTGGAGAGCCGGGGGGTCATCTGCACCGCTGCCGATCTCGGCCTGCAGCGCCTTTTTCCGAACAGCCCGGACGGCCATGTACTTGACCTCGCGGAGCTCGACGCGCAGGTTGGCTCTGCCTTTGCCGACGCGATCGGCTTCAACGACGTCGTCCTAGAGATCGACAATAAGTCGTTGACGCATCGGCCCGATCTCTGGGGGCACTACGGGATCGCCCGCGAGCTTGCCGCGATCTACGGCCGGGAGCTGAAGTCGCTGCCCAACGCCGCGCTCCCACCACGCGTCGAGGGCTTGGTCGGACACGTGGACCGGGACCTCTGCCGCCGACTCACCGTCGTCGAGTTCGCCCTTGATGGCGCCGATGTCTCACCGTTGTGGTTGCGCAGCCGGCTGGCACGCATCGGCGAAAGCACGGTCAACCTCCCCGTTGACCTGAGCAACTACGTGATGTTCGCCGTGGGCCAACCAACGCACGTCTACGACGCCGAAGGGGTCACGCTGCCGCTTTCGGTTGGCCGCAACGGAGCAGCAACCAAGCTTGATCTCCTTAGCGGCGAGAGCCGGGAGCTAGCCCCGACCACGCCAGTCATCCTGGACTCGGTCGCACCCGTCGGGGTCGCGGGCGTCATGGGGGCGTCAGACTCGGCCGTCTCCAGCAGCAGCCGGCGGTTCGCCCTCGAGGCGGCCACCTTCCGGCCGGTACCTATCCGCAGGGCCTCCCAACATCTGGCGTTGCGGACCGAGGCCTCGGCGCGGTTCGAGAAAGGGTTGGATACACCTCGCGTCGATGCCGCAGTACACCTCTTCCTCCACGTCCTCGATCGGGTTGCGCCGAGCGTGTCCGTCACCGACATGCAGGATGTTTGTCTCGACCCGACATCGCCGACCACGGTCGACCTCGACCTTGACTTCCTCGCCACCCGAGTCGGACAGCGACTCGACGAGTCCGAGGTTCGAGGTATCCTCGACTCGCTCGGCTTCGCCGCCACTCTTGATGCCGACCACCTGCGTGTCGTAGTGCCGACCTGGCGCTCTACCGGCGACGTCTCGTTGCCCCACGACATCGTCGAAGAAGTCGCGCGTATCCACGGGTACGACAACATTCCGGTCGCGCAGCTTTCGATAACACTCACGCCGGTACACCGACTGAACCGGCGGCCTCTCGACCGGACCATGCGTGAGCACCTCGCGGCCCGCGCAGGCATGCAAGAGATCGTGACGTACCCCTGGGTCGCCGACAGCATGCTGACCGCAGCCGGGTTTAGCAAGGACGACACCCTGCGGTTCGAAGGGGCCCCGGCACCCGACCGCAACTCCCTGCGCCCCTCGCTTATCCCCAACCTGCTCGAGACGGTCGCCGCGAACCTCCGATACAGCCAAGCCTTCAGCATCTTCGAGGCCGGCGCTGTGTTCGCGCCGGACAGACCGTACGTCCGCTATCACGGCGTTTCCGAGCCACTGCCCAAGCAGCGGACGATGCTCGCGGTAGCGATCGTCGGCGCCGACGGCCCCACCCTGTTTCGTCAGGCCAAGGGTGTCCTACAGATGCTCCGCCGCCACTGCCACCTCACCCACCTCCAACTCGCCGAGACGTGCGACGCGCCGTGGGCGGACCGCTTCACCCGCCTGGGAGTGACAGCGGACGGCATCGACGCCGGCGTGCTCGGGCTCCTCGCGACCCGCTGCCGGAGGCTCGCCGGCATCGCGGACGTGCAGGTCGCATGCTTCGAGCTCGACCTCGACCACCTGTCACCTCATCCGTCGCGGGGGAACCGCTACGAGCCGATCTCCGAACTCCCCGAGTCCGACTTCGACCTCTCAGTCGTCGTTAATGACGACGTGCCGTGGGACCAGATCAGCTCGACCATCACCCGCGACGTCAACGACCTCATCCACCACGTCTCGTTCGTCGACGAGTTCCGAGGCTCCTGGGTGCCCGACGGACAAAAGTCGGTAACCGTACGGATTACGCTGCGCCCGAAGACCAGCACCTTGACCGCCGAGCACCTAGGCGAAGTCCGTCGCGAGGTCATCGCGACCCTTGAGCAGCGGTTCGGCGCCCGCCTCCGCCAGTGACGCTATGACCAGGACGGCCGGTTGACGGTGGCGGCGGTGTCTCCGCGCCTCAGCCGGAGCGGGCGAGCCACTGTTCGTACAGCTCGGCGTACCGGCCGGAGCCGCTGATCAGCTGGCCGGGCGGTCCGTAGTCCACGATCTGCCCGCCGTCCATCACCAGTACCCGATCGGCGATCTCCACCGTGGAGAGCCGATGTGCGATGACGACGGCGGTCCGGCCGGCGAGTACCGTCCGCATCGCCCGCTGCACGGCCCGCTCGGCCGGGATGTCGAGCGAGGAGGTGGCCTCGTCGAGGACGAGTACCGCCGCCCCGGTCAGGAAGACCCGCGCGAACGACACGAGCTGCCGCTGCCCCGCGGACAGCCGCCCTCCACGGGCGTGGACGCCGGTGTCGTACCCGTCGGGCAACGCGGTGATGAACTCGTGCGCCCCGATCGCCCTCGCCGCGTCCACGATGTCCGCACGGCTGCTTCCTGGCCTGCCGAAACCGATGTTGTCCGCGACGCTACCCGCGAAGAGGAAGCTCTCCTGGGTCACCGTGACCACCGCCCCCCGCAGCGCGGGGTCATCGATCTCGCGCAGGTCGACACCGTCCAGCAGGACCCGTCCCTCCCGCGGGTCGTAGAAGCGGCTCAGCAGCCGGGCGAGCGTGGTCTTGCCCGCTCCTGTCGCGCCGACGACCGCCACGGTCTGCCCGGCCGGTATGACCAGGTCGAGCCCGGGCAGCACCGTCTCCGCGTCGTAGCCGAACCGCACCCCCTCGACCCGCACCTCGCCTCGCGCCGACACGGGCAGCGCGACCGGCCGTACCGGGTCGGGCACCGAGGGCTCCTCCTCCAGCACCCCGGTGAGCTTCTCCAGGCCCGCCGCTGCCGACTGGAAGGAGTTGTAGAAGTGCGCGAGCACCTCCAGCGGGTCGAAGAACCGCCGCAGGTACAGCCCGGCGAGCACCCCCACCTCGATCGAGCCGCGGATCGCCAGGTACCCGCCGAGGAACAGCACGACGCCGGTCGTGAGGTTGCCGACGAAGGAGATGCCGGGCGCGAACACCGCGTTCAGCCGCGACGACCGGAACAACGCGTCGCGGTACTCGCCGTTCACGCGGGCGAAGATCCGCGAGTTGCGCGGCTCTCTCCGAAACGCCTGGACCGCCCTGATGCCACCCATCGTCTCGACGAACTGGATGATCACGAGCACGACGGCCTCGCGCGTCCGCCGGTACGCCGCCGCCGACTCCCGGCGGAACCACGCGCTGATCCACAGCAGCGCGGGGAACGACAGCAGCGCGACGAGCGCGAGCGGCACGTCCAGGATGAGCATCCCCGCGCCCACGGTGACCAGCGACAGGACGGCGCGTACGAGGCCGTCGATGCCCTCCTCGAACAGCTCGGAGATCGCCTCCACGTCGGAGGTCTGCCGCGACACGACCCGCCCCGAGGTGTAGCGCTCGTGGAAGGCGACCGACAGCCGCTGGAAGCGGTCGAACACCCGGCGCCGCAGGTCGAGGACGACGTCCTGGCCGATCCTGCCGGTCATGACCTGGAACGTCCGCTGAGCGAACGCCTGCACGACCATCGTGAGCACGTACGCGCCGACGACCGCGGCGATGACCCGCGGGTCGTGCCGTTCGACGAGCGCGGGCACGCCCGCGTCGATGCCGTGCGCGACAGCGCCTCTGTCTCCACGTCGAGCGCGGACAGCGGATCGTCGAGGACGAGGACGCGGGGGCGCGGCAGCACCGCGCGGGCGAGCGCGAGCC
Source organism: Streptosporangiaceae bacterium (assembly GCA_050699055.1). GTDB lineage: Bacteria > Actinomycetota > Actinomycetes > Streptosporangiales > JBOHCT01 > JBOHCT01. The sequence continues at coordinate 5,912 of JBOHCT010000205.1, forward strand.
GTTGCCGCTGCCCGCCGGATAGCGTCATCCCCTGCTCGCCGATGCGGGTGTCGAGGCCCCACGGCAGCGCGTACACGAACTCCGCCTGGGCCAGCCGCAGCGCCGCGTCGATCTCCTCATCGCTCGCCTCCGGTGCGCCGAAGGTGAGGTTCTCGCGTACGCTCGCGGAGATCAGGATCGGCTCCTCGAAGGCCACGCCGACGACCGTCCTGAGCGTTCGGAGGCTCAGGTCGCGGACGTCGACGCCGTCGATCGTGATCCTGCCGGCGGTGACGTCGGCAAGCCTGGGCAGCAGGCCCACGAGTGTCGTCTTGCCCGACCCCGCGGCCCCCACCAGCGCGACGGTCTCGCCCGGCGCGATGTCGAGGTGGAGGTCGCGCAGCACCGGCTCGGCCGCGTCCGGGTAGGTGAAACCGACGCCTTCGAACCGCACCCGGCCGGCCGGGTCGTGCAGCTCCCGCGCGGCGGGCGGGCCGGTCACCGCGGGCCCGGCGTCGAGCAGCTCGTACACCCGCTGGGACGCGGTCGCGGCCTCCTGCATGGTGGCGACGATGAACCCGAGCGCCTCGACCGGCCAGGCGAGTTGCAGGACGAGGGTCACGAACGCCACGAGCCCGCCGAGTGTGAGACCCCCGGACACGATCGCGTACGAGCCGAGCAGGATCACGACCGCGATCGCCACGCCCGGCGCGAGGTCGAGGAACGCCACGAGCGTGCCGATGAGCCGGGCCCGCGCCACCTGTACCCGGTGGATCGCCCGCCCGCTCACGTCGAACAGGTCCGCCACATGCCGGGCACGTCCGAACGCCTTGATGACGCGGATGCCGAGAGCGGCCTCCTCGACTACGGTCGCGAGGTCGCCCTGGCGGTCCTGCAGCTCACGGGACAGGGCGGCGTAGCGTCGTTCGAGCCGCCACGACAGGACGAACGTGGGCAGTAGGCACGCCGCGACGACCGCGCACAACAGCGGGTCGAGACGCAACAGCAGCACGAGGATCGTGACGATCGTGACCGTGTTGATGACCAGGAAGATGAGGCCGAAGGAGAAGAAGCGGCGGATCGCGGAGAGGTCACTCGTCGCCCGCGACAGCAGCTGTCCCGACTGCCAGGCGCTGTGGAAGCCGGGGTCGAGCGCCTGTAGATGGTCGTAGAGATCCTGGCGGAGCCGCGTCTCCATCCCGGTCGTCGCCTCCGGCTGGATCCACCGTCTCAGGAAACGCGGGACCGCCGCCCCGACGCCCAGAGCGACCGCCGCGAGGCCGAGGGGTACGAGCCTGTCGACGCGGCCGTGCGCGATGGGGCCGTCGATGACGGCCTTGGTCACGAGCGGGATCGCGATCTCCGCGCCGATCTGGAGCAGCGCGCACCCCAGCATGATCGCGAACCGCAGGCGGTAGGGCGTGGCGTACGTACGAAGCCGCCACAGCGAGCCCAGCGGGCCGGGGCTCGAGGGATGCGGGGGCGTGAGAGACACAGCCCAGCAAGGTTACGCGCCACCGCCGTCGATCTCACCTGAATTTCTCGCCGCCGGGGTGCACGTCGGATTTGTAGGTGACTGATGGGTAGGTTGCCGGCGGGCCGGTCAGGCGGCGGGTGCCTGGTTGTGGCGTGTGAGCCAGATCTGGTCTTCGGGGCGGCTGGTC
>JBOHCT010000206.1:0-7400 GCA_050699055.1 Streptosporangiaceae bacterium
GGTCCCCATCCCCTGGTGGGGCGACCGAACCCTACGCTTCCACTTCCCACCACGCTGAACAGCCGGCCCGAGACGAGAAACTTCAACTCAATTACCGCACCGGGAATCGAGGTTAGGGCGTGTCCCGTCCGGCGCGGGCAGGTGGCGACGCGGCCCCCGAACGCGGGCAGCGGGCCAGCGCCGGGGCGTCGATCGCGCAGTGGTGACGTCCGCGTACGACGCGCGCCGCGGCGGTACGGTCCGCGCCGGGCTTGCGGATCGTCGCGAACGCGAGCAGCCCGCCGGCCACGGCGAGCCCGGCCGTGATCAACATCGCGACGTGGAATCCGGGCGCGAACGCCGCCGGGTTCCGATATACGCCTCCCGTGATACCGGCCGCGAGGGGCACGACCGCGACGGCGATGAGCTGCGCGGCACGGGCGACCGCGTTGTTGACTCCCGAGGCGACGCCCGCGTAGCGATCCTGTGCCGCCGACAGGACGGTCGCGGTCAGCGGTGCGACGGTCGTCGCCAGGCCGAGGCCGAGCACGATCACGGCGGGCAGCACCGTCGACATGTAGCTCCCGCCCGGAGCGATGCGCACCATGAGCAGCAGGCCGCCGGCCATGAGCAACGGGCCGAGGCTCATCTGCGTGCGCGGGCCGATCCGCTGGGCAAGCTGCCCGGAGCGCGCCGAGAGCGCCAACATCAGCGCCGTGATCGGGAGCGAGGCCGCCCCCGCCTCGAGAGCCGAATAGCCGAGCACCTGCTGCAAGTACACGACGAGCAGAAAGAACACCGCACCGAGCGCCGCGTACACGGCGGCGGTGACGAGGTTCGCGGCGGTGAACTGTTTGGACGTGAAGACACCCGGCGGCAGCATCGGGTGGGAGCTGCGCCGCTCGACGACCGCGAACGCGGCGAGACACGCGAGCCCGGCCAGCCCCCCCGCGATGACCGACGGCGCGGCGAAGCCGAACTCCCCCGCCTCGATCAACGCGTACGTCACCCCGCCCAATCCGACGGCCCCCAGGGCGGCACCGGAGAGGTCGAGGCGCCGCGCCGCGGTGGTGTCGCGCGACTCAGGGACGTGGCGCGCGGCGACCGCCACGACCGCGGCGGCGAGCGGGAGGTTGAGCAGGAAGATGTACCGCCAGGTGCCGGCGTCCACCAGCCAGCCGCCGACGAACGGCCCTACCGCGGTCGCCACCCCCGTGAGGCCTGACCACGCGCCGATGGCGCGGGCGCGGTCCTTCTCGGCGAAGCTGGCCTCGATGAGGGCAAGGCTGCCGGGGGTCAGCAGGGCCCCGCCGATCCCCTGTGCGACCCGGGCGAGGATCAGCATCGGCAGGGTGACCGCCCCCGCGCAGGCCGCCGAGGCCAGCGCGAACCACACGACCCCGACCTGGAACGTCCGCAGCCGGCCGTACCGGTCCCCCAGCGAGCCGCTCAGCAGGATCAGCGCCGCCAGGGTGAGCATGTAGCCGTTGAGGATCCACTGCAGGCCCGCGACGTCCGCGGAAAGATCGCGGCCGATCGTTGGGAGCGCCACGTTGACAACTGTCCCGTCGAGGAACGCCATCCCCGACCCGCCGACGGTAGCGGCCAGCACCCACCGTCCCGCAGCCGATCGGAACGCGACCCGCGTCGGCGCGCCGACGGCCCCGGCGTTCGCGTCCATGTTTCCACCCCCGGGCTTGATCCTCCGGCCGAGCCGTATCGGCCTCGGGTGACGAACCCCGCGTGGACGACGCTAACCCGCCATCCGCCCGAGGTATTCCAACGGGGGCCAGGCGGCTGGCGGAGGCGCCGGCTCTGGTCCGGGTACACCACGCCGGATCGACGCGGTACGTGGGGTCATGGCCTCACCTTGCAAATCACAGTGCCGGCCACTGGCGTCAAGAGAATAGCCAAGAATGTGGATAACTCGCCTTCTGTGGAAACACATTGAGATATCCACAACGGAACACAACCGGAAAACCGGTGGGATCTCCACAGCCGACCACCTTCATATCAATCCCCCGGGGTTTTCTGCCGTCCTGCCCATTGTTTTCTGTCGGCCACCCCGCTAAGATTCGAATATGTGTTCGAGCGGGGGAGATGTTCTCGACCGGCTGGCGGCCGACGCGGCCCAGCTGGCTAGCGACCCGGCGCCGTACGGGCCGGTCGCGATGGGCGAGGTCGAGGCGCTGTCGCGGGTGATCGATCTTGCGGAGGCGGCGGTCGCGGCCCGGGTCGGCCACGTGGACGCCGACAAGGCGGTCAAGTGGTTCGGGTTCGGGTCTACGTCGGCGTGGCTGCGGCAATCCTGCGGGATGCGGTCCGGGCGGGCCGCGGAGCGCACCATGCTCGCCCGGCAGCTGAGAAGGCTGCCGGAGGTGGCGAAACGGTTCGCCGCGGGCGACCTCGGTTACGGGCCTACCGCCGCCATCTGTCATGCGGTGAGGCACCTGTCCGATGAGCACGCCGCCCAGGCGGAGCCGATCCTGCTCGAGTTGGCCGGGCGCGCGTCGCCGGATGTGGTGGCGAAGGCCGGCGCCTACCTGCGCCGCGTCCTCGACCCCGACGGCAGCCTGGGCGACGACGACAAGGGCTTCGAGCGGCGCTGGTTCTCCCTCGCCGAGTTGACGAACGGCGGGTCGCACGTCGAGGGCGTGCTGGACCCGGAGCTGACCGCCCGGCTGAAGCCGCCCTCGAGCCCCTCGCCACACCCGCGGGCACCGACGACACCCGGTCACAGGCCCAACGCAACGCCGACGCCCTCGACACCGTCATCCGCGGCCAGGACGGACGCGTCACCTACCGGATCCTCAGACCCTGGCGGCGGCAACGAGCCCCCTAGGCCACTCCTCACCTCCCCGCGGGCTCGGCGGCGACGTTGAACGACAGGGCACCGTCGTGCACCGCCACGGTGACGTGCTGGCCGGCCTTTACCCCGCCGTCGAGCAGCAGCTTGGAGAGCCGGTTATCGACCTCTCGCTGGATCGTCCGGCGGAGCGGCCGTGCGCCGAACTCCGGCTGGTGGCCGCGCTCGGCCAGCCAGTCGACCGCGTCGCCGGTGAAGTCCGCCGTGACGTCCTGCGCCTCGAGGCGCCGCCTGGTCTCGTTCAACAGCAGGTCGGTGATCTGCCGCAGCTGTTCCGACTCGAGCTGCCGGAAAACGATGATCTCGTCGATCCGGTTCAGGAACTCGGGCCTGAGCTCCTCACGAAGCCGCCGCATCAGCCGGTCGCGCAGATTCGTGTCGCCCTCGGCGGTCGTAAAGCCAGGCGCCCGCCGCCCGGTGATCAGCTCGGAGCCGAGGTTGCTGGTCATGATGACGACAGTGTTCTTGAAGTCGACAGTCCGGCCCTGGCCGTCGGTGAGCCGGCCGTCGTCGAGCAGCTGCAGCAGGATGTTGAAGACGTCCTGATGCGCCTTCTCGACCTCGTCCAGGAGGATCACGGCGTACGGTGTACGCCGCACAGCCTCGGTGAGCTGGCCGGACTCCTCGTACCCGACGTAGCCGGGCGGGGCGCCGACGAGTCGGCTAACCGTGTGCCGCTCCTGGAACTCGCTCATGTCCAGGCGCACCATCCGGTCCTCGGAGCCGAACAGCGCCTCGGCGAGCGCGCGGGCCAGCTCCGTCTTGCCCACGCCGGTCGGGCCGAGGAAAAGGAAGCTGCCGATCGGCCGGTCGGGGTCGCCGAGCCCGGCCCGGGAACGGCGGACGGCCTCCGCGACAACAGACACCGCCTCGTCCTGGCCGACCACCCTGCGGTGGAGCTCCTCCTCCAGCCGCATCAGCCGATCCTTCTCCTCCTCGGTGAGCTGGGCCACGGGGACACCGGTCGCCCGGGAGACGACCTCGGCGATGTCGACCCTCGTAACCTGGGGCACCTCTTCCGGCCCGCCGCGTGTCTGCCCGATGCGGCGCTCCAGCTCGGCGATCTCGTCGCGGAGCGTCGAGGCGCGCTCATACTTCTCCTCCGCGACCGCCTGGTCCTTCTCCCGACGCCGCTGCTCCAGCTCCTCCTCGAGCCGGCGTGTGTCGGTGCCCGGGGTCTTCAGGCGCAGCCGTACCCGCGCGCCGGCCTGGTCGACAAGGTCGATCGCCTTGTCCGGCAGGAAACGCTCGGTGAGGTAGCGGTCGGACAGCTGCGCCGCGGCGACAAGCGCCTCGTCCGTGAACCTCACCTGGTGGTGAGCTTCGTAACGGTCCCGCAGGCCGCGCAGGATCTCGATGGTGTCGTCCACCGAGGGCTCGGAGATGAGGATCGGCTGGAAGCGCCGCTCGAGCGCGGCATCCTTCTCGACGTCGCTGCGGTACTCGTCGACGGTTGTCGCGCCGATGACGTGCAGCTCGCCTCGAGCCAGCGCCGGCTTGAACATGTTCCCCGCTGTGACCGCGCCCTCTGCGCCGCCGGCGCCCACCATGGTGTGCAGCTCGTCGATGAAGACGACGAGCTCGTCGCCGTGCGCGCGGATCTCGTCGATGACCTGCTTCAGCCGCTCTTCGAAGTCGCCGCGGTAGCGGGTGCCTGCCACGATCCCGGACAGGTCCAGCTGGACCACGCGCCGGTCGCGCAGCGGCTCCGGCACCTCATTGTCGACGATCCGCTGGGCGATTCCCTCGACGATCGCGGTCTTGCCCACGCCCGGGTCCCCGATCAGCACCGGATTGTTCTTCGTCCGGCGCGACAGCACCTCGATGGTCTGCTCGATCTCGTCCTGCCGCCCGACGACCGGGTCCAACCGGCCCTCGCGGGCCATATCAGTGAGGTCCTGGCCATACTGGTCCACGGTCGGGGTGTTCGACGTCCCCCGGCCCGAGGCAGCCCGGCCGCCTCCGCCCCCGGCGCCTGCCGCCGCTCGCTGCAGGGTCTCGGGGGTGATGCGCGCGCCTGCGAGGATGCGCCCGCCCGGCGAGTCAGGATTCGCCGCCAGGGCGAGCAGCACGTGCTCGGGGCCGATGTACGACGATCCGAGCGCACGAGAGATCTGGTGCGCGTCCAACAGGGCGCGCTTCGCCGAGGGGGTCAGCGCAGGCGGCGTGTCGCCGGACTGACCGTGCTGACCGTACCGGCCCGACCTCGCCGAGTTCTCGATCTCGCGTGCCATCCCGTCGGGGTCCGCTCCCGCGCGAGCCAGTAGCTGGCGGGTACTTTCCTGCCTGGTCAATGCCCACAGGAGGTGGTCGGTGTCCAGGTCGGGCGACCCCGACTCCCCGGCCCGTGTCGCCGCATCGCGCACGAGCTCCCGTGCCTGCTCGCTCATGAGCCGGGCGATGTTGATCCGCTGCACCGGGCCCCGGGGCGTCCCCCCACCGAAGAAGTGCGCGAGGAACTCCTCGAACGGCCCTGGCTCGAACCCGCCGGGCCCGTACATGCCGGTCATGTCTCTACTCCTTCCGCGCCCGCGCTTCCGACCAGGACAGGCGACGCCCGGATCCTGGTCGCTCTGTATGTCTGCCCGCTCAGCCTCGAGTGATGACACCCAGCATCGGGACGTGGCCGGGGGTACGAGCGATCAGCGCGGGTGCGTTCGCAAATGATGTCGGGAAAGACTTCGTCCCCGTCCGTCGGTGGAACACGGAGGCGGGGGACAGACATTCCGGGAGCACATCCCGGGAGCACATCCCGGGAGCACATCCCGGGAGCACATCCCGGGAGCACATCCCGGGAGCAACGTCACCCCGTCGATGGTCGACGCGACCCCCTCCTCGTAAGGCATCCTCGAAGCGGAGGTGTCGGCGATGGAGGGCACGGAGGGTATGGAGGATGCCGTCGTGCCGCTGCGGAGCGAGTCCGCCCGGGTGGGCGGCCGGAGGAGCTGACATGCGCACTGGTAAGGACTATCTGGATGCGCTGGCCGACGGTCGGCGGGTGTTCGTGGACGGTGGGGCGGTCGAGTATGTGGCGGCGCATCCGGCGTTTCGGGGTGTGGCGCGGTCGGTGGCGGGGTTGTATGACGCGGCGGCGGACCCGGCGGGGGCGTTGACGTATACGGCGCCGGAGACGGGGCGGCGGGCGTTGACGGCGTTCATGACTCCCCGTTCGGTGGGTGATCTGGCGGCGCGGCGGGAGGCGATCGCGGCGTGGGCGGAGGCGACGCACGGTTGGGTGGGCCGGGCACCGGATCATGTGGCGGGCTTCCTGGCCGGGTTCGCGTCCAATCCGGGGGTGTTCGACCGGGAGTCGCATCGGTTGGGGAGCAATGTGTCTCGCTGGTACGGGCGGCTGTTGGACGAGTCCCTGTTCCTGTCGTATGTGATCATTCCGCCGCAGGTGAGTCGGATCAGCACGGCGCATGACTGGCCGGATGAGTTCATCCAGGCGGGGGTGGTCGAGGAGCGGGACGACGGGATCGTGGTGCGTGGTTCGCAGATGCTGGGCACGGCCGCGGCGGTGTCCGACCACCTGTTTGTGAGTTGTATCAAGCCGCTCACCCCAGAGGACGTGGACTATGCGGTGTCTTTTGTGGTGCCGGTGGCCGCACCGGGGCTGCGGTTGTACTGCCGCCGCCCGTACGCGGTGGGGCAGCCGAGCGGCTTCGACTATCCGCTGTCGACGCGGTACGACGAGTCGGATGCGCTGGCGGTGTTCGATGATGTGGTGGTGCCGTGGGAGGACGTGTTCGTCTGCCGCGACGTGGCGGGGGTGCGGGCGCAGTTCTTCGACACCCCGGCGCATGTGCTGGGTAACCATCAGGCGCAGGTCAGGTTCGTCACCAAGCTGGGTTTCCTGCTGGGGGTGACCCGCAAGATTTGTCAGGTCAACCAGATCGACCGGATCCCTGCCGTGGTGGAGAAGCTCGGGGAGCTGGCGTCGCTGGCGTCGCTGGTGGAGGGCTGTGTGCTGGCGGCGGAGGCGACCGCGGTCACCGACGAACGGGGGGTGGTGTCGCCGAACCCGCGGTTCGTGTACGGGGCGATGGGGCTGCAGGCCGAGCTGTACCCGCGGGTGCTGCACACCCTGCGGGAGCTGGTCGGCGGTGGGGTCATCCAGTTGCCGTCGTCGCGCGCGGAGCTGATCGGGGAACAGACGGGCGCGGACATCCGCCGCTACGTCCGCTCGCCGGGCGTGCCGGCGGAGGAGCGGGTCAAGCTGTTCAAGCTGGCCTGGGACGCGGTCGGCTCGGAGTTCGCCGGCCGCCACCACCAGTACGAGATGTTCTACGCCGGGGCGCCGTTCGTCGCCAAGGGCTACGCCTACAGAAACTACGACTGGAGCGACGCCCTCGCCGGCGTCGACCGTTTCCTCGACAGCTACACCCTCACCGACAGCGACTGACCAGGCAACAGACCGACCAGGCAACAGGAGACCCCGTGGCCAAGACCGAGCAGGAGTTCCACCCCGCCGGCGACGTCGACTGGACCCCGGTGCCCGGCGGCGTGCCCGGCCTGCACGAACGTATCCTCGCCCCGGACGGCGACACCGGTG
>JBOHCT010000207.1:0-7350 GCA_050699055.1 Streptosporangiaceae bacterium
CGACGAGCGCGTCGACCGCCCGGCCGATCTCCACGCGCTCCTCGCCCGCGACGATGACGTCCGCGGCCTTGCCCGCCGCACGCCGGCGACCCTTGGGCGCGGCCTCTGTGGTGAGGAGCATGGTCCGCGCGTCGGGCAGAGCACCGGTGAGCAGGTCTCCGCCGAGATCGAGGTCGAGCCGGCGCGAGACGACCGCGATGGCGGGGGCGGGCGGCTGGCCGGCTGCCTCGCGCATCGCCTGCCACGCTCGCTTGGCCGGCACGGCGCCGTACCCCTCGACCCTTGCCGTCCCCGCCCCCACGAGGATGACATCCGCGAGCCCCCGTAGAAGTTGGAAGATCTCCTTGTCCGCGCCGCCGGACAGGCCGCCGGAGCGCCCGTCGAGCTGGGCCGCGCCGTCGACGCTCGCGACCATGTTCGTGCGTACCCAGGGGCCGGTCGGGTAGGCGTACAGGTCCGCGAGGTCCGGGGCGTCGTCGGGAGCTGGGTAGAGGCGTCGCACGTTCCGCAGTCAACCAGATGCGACTCAGTCAATCAGCCGGGGCGGTAGGGATCATTCGACGCGCCGCAGCACGAGCAGCGAGCGCTCCTCGACGTCGACCTGGCCCGCTGCCTTGATCGTCGGGTGCTGCCCGATGCCCGGCAACGCCGTGTCGAGGGCGATCTCCCAGGTGTCCCCGAACTCCTTACCGGGGACGGTGAAACGCAGGTCCGAGGAGTGCGCGTTGAACAGCAGGAGAAAGGAGCCGTCCCGGATGGGCTGCCCGCGGGTGTCGGGCTCGGTGAGTGCCTCGCCGTTGAGGAACACCCCTATGGACTTGACGGAGGCGGTCTCCCAGTCGGCGTCGGTCATCTCCCCGCCGGCCGGGGTGAGCCACACGATGTCGCGGAGACCGTCCTTCCGGCCGCCCATCGGGCGGCCTTCGAAGAAACGGCGGCGCCGCAGCACCGGGTGGTCGCGCCGGAGCTGGGAGACCTCACGGGCGAACGCGAGCAGCTCGTCGTGGTCGCCGGCGCGTGCCCAATCGACCCAGGACAGGTCGTTGTCCTGGCAGTAGGCGTTGTTGTTGCCCCGCTGGGTGCGTGCGATCTCGTCGCCGTGGAGCAGCATCGGCACGCCCTGGGAGAGGAACAACGTCGCGAGGAAGTTGCGCTTCTGCTTCTCCCGGAGCGGCAACACCGCGGGGTCGTCTGTCGGCCCTTCGGTCCCGCAGTTCCACGACCTGTTGTCGTCGGTTCCGTCGCGACCGCCCTCGCCGTTCGCGTCGTTGTGCTTCTCGTCATAGGAGACGAGGTCCTCGAGCGTGAAGCCGTCGTGACAGGTCACGAAGTTGATCGAGGCGACTGGCCGCCGACCGCTCGACGCGTACAGGTCGCTCGACCCCGTGAGGCGCGACGCGAACTCCGGCAGCGTCGACTGCTCGCCCCGCCAGAAGTCCCGGACAGTGTCACGGTACTGGCCGTTCCACTCGGTCCACCGCGGCGGGAAGTTGCCGACCTGGTACCCGCCCTCACCGACGTCCCAGGGCTCCGCGATGAGCTTGACCTGCGACACCACCGGGTCCTGGTGGACCAGGTCGAAGAACGCCGACAGGCGGTCGACGTCGTGCAGCTCCCGCGCCAGCGAGGAGGCGAGGTCGAACCGGAAGCCGTCGACGTGCATCTCCAGCACCCAGTAGCGCAGCGAGTCCATGATCAGTTGCAGGGCGTGGGGGTGGCGCACGTTCAGGCTGTTGCCGGTGCCTGTGTAGTCGATGTAGTACCGAGGGTTGTCGTCGGAGAGGCGGTAGTACGCGGCGTTGTCGATGCCGCGTAGCGACAGGGTCGGGCCGCGATGGTCGCCCTCGGCGGTGTGGTTGTAGACGACGTCGAGGATCACCTCGATGCCGGCCTCGTGTAGCGCCTTGACCATCGACTTGAACTCCGGGACCTGCTGCCCGCGTTCGCCGTACGCGGCGTAGGCGTTGTGCGGGGCGAGGAAGCCGATGGTGTTGTATCCCCAGTAGTTCGTGAGGCCCCGCTGGGTGAGGGCGTGCTCCGAGACGAACTGGTGGACCGGCATGAGCTCGACCGCCGTCACCCCGAGGCTCGTCAAGTGGTCGATCGTGACCGGATGCGCGAGTCCCGCATAGGTGCCGCGTGCCTCCCGCGGGATCTCGGGGTGCCGGATGGTGAGACCGCGGACGTGTGCCTCGTAGATCACGGTCTCGTGGTACGGCACTCGCGGAGAACGGTCATCCTGCCAGTCGAAGAAGGGGTTGACGACGACGGACTTCAGGGTGTGGGGAGCGCTGTCCGCGGTGCTGATCTTGTTTGTGCCGAAACGGTAGGAGAACAGCGACTCGTGCCAGTCCAGACGGCCTTCGATCGCCTTGGCGTACGGATCGAGCAGGAGCTTGGCGGGGTTACAGCGGTAACCGGTCTTCGGTTCGTAGGGGCCGTGGACCCGGTAGCCGTACCGCTGGCCGGGCCCGACGCCGGGGAGATAGGCGTGCCAGACGAAGCCGTCAACCTCGGTGAGGTCGACCCGGCTCTCCGTGCCGTCGTCGCCGAACAAGCAGACCTGAACGCCGTGGGCCGCCTCGGAGAACAAAGCGACGTTCGTGCCCATGCCGTCCCAGCTGGCACCGAGCGGATACGGCTCGCCGGGCCAGACCTCCACCAAGAGCCTCCCTCGATAGCCGCCGAACCACTGAATGCGCCACCGTGTACCCTATAGCGGGTATGGGGACGCGCTTATTCGCCCAAGCGGCACCGACACATGGGCGGTTATCCGCGGGAGGGATCTGGGCGTGGTTCACGGGGCTCCGGCCCGATTCCCTGGCCGGACTCCTGGCTCGGTGGGGCGTCCCGCGCGATCTTCTGGACGTCGTGGCCACTCACGGTCTCCTCCTCGACAAGAAGGTCCATGAGCCGTTCCAGGGCCGGACGATGCCGGCGCAGCAGCGCATAGGCCTGACCCTCGGCCTCCCTGAGAAAGGCGGCGATCTCCTCGTCCATCCGACGCTGGGTCGCCTCGGCGTACGGACGCTGCGCACCGAGCTGCCCGTCGCCGAGGAACCCGGATGAGCCGTCACTGAACCCGATCGGGCCGATGGCCGTGCTCATGCCGTACTCCCGCACCATCTTCGTGGCGAGCTGCGTCGCGTTCGACAGGTCGTTCGCGGCCCCCGTCGCGGGCTGGCCGAAGACGAGTAGCTCGGCGGCACGTCCCGCGAGCCGCACGGCGAGGGTGTCGCGCAGATAGCCCTCGAACCGGACGTGGCGCTCCTCGGGTAGCTGCTCGGTGGCGCCGAGCGCCTGGCCGGCGGGGAGAATCGTCACCCTGGCGACCGGATCGGCGTGCTCGGCGAGGGATGCGACCAGGGCGTGCCCACCCTCGTGTGCGGCGACGAGGCGCTGCTCGTCGGGCAGCAGCGCATTGGTCTCGTCCCGTCGTCCCAGGATCGCGCGGTCGCGGGCGTCCACCATGTCGTCCGGGCGGATCTCGATTCGGTCATCGCGTATCGCGAAGATCGCGGCCTCGTTCACGAGGTGGGCGAGGTCGGCGCCGGAGAATCCCGGCGTCATCCGGGCGATCTCGTCGAAGTCGACGCCTTCGCCGATCTTCTTCCCCTTCGCGTGGACGGCGAGGATCGCGCGTCGCTCATCCTTCGTGGGCAGCGGCACCATCACGTGCCGGTCGAACCTACCGGGGCGCAGCAGAGCCTGGTCGAGGATCTCCGGCCGGTTCGTCGCGCCCATGACGATGACGCCCGTGTTGGCCTCGAACCCGTCCATCTCCGCGAGCATCTGCTGCAGCGTCTGTTCCCGCTCGGAGTGCGATCCTGGCGTCCCCCCGCCGGCTCCCGACCGCTTCTGGCCCACCGCGTCGAGCTCGTCCACGAAGATGATCGCGGGCGCACGCTTGCGCGCCTCCTCGAACAGGTCACGGACCCGTGAGGCCCCGACACCGACGAACATCTCCACGAAAGTCGTCGCGTCGGCCGACAGGAACGGCACGGCCGCCTCCCCGGCGACGGCACGGGCCAGGAGCGTCTTGCCGGTACCGGGTGGGCCGAGCATCAGCACGCCCTTCGGGCCGACGGCCCCCGCCCTCTGATACCGCTCGGGTCGGCGAAGGTAGTCGACGACCTCGGCGACCTCCTGTTTGACGCCCTCGTAGCCGGCGACGTCGCTGAACTTGGTGGTTGGCCGGGTGGTGTCGTACAACTTCGCCTTGGACTGGCCCACCTTGGTGAGGGCGCCGAGGCCGCCCGCGCCGCCCGCCTGACGCATGCGCCGTCCGATCCACCAGAAGACGAGGAAGATCAACGCGAACGGGATGAGCCACACCAGCCACTGGCTCCACCCCCCTCGCCCACCGGTCGCCTTCACGGTGACGTGGTGGGAGCTCAGTTTGCTCTGCAGATTGCTCGTGTCGAGCGCGGTGGGGACCCTGGTGGTGAAGTGGGCGCCCTTCTTGAGGGTGCCGTTGACCCCGCCCTGCGGATCGATGGTGACCTGCTTCACCACGCCCTTGTCGACCTTGTTCACGAACGTGGAGTACGTGAACTGCTTCGTCTGACCGCCACCCAGCAGCGACGGGAGAACGAAGATCGCGACGAGGACGACCAGGGCCACGACCAGGATCCAGATGTTGCGCCATCCGGAGGGCTGACCGGGAGGCCCGCCCGTCGGTTGGTCTCGCCGCTCGTCCCTTGGGGGGCCCGGGCGTGCGTTTCTGCTCATGTGCGCGTTGGTCCGTCCGCTGACTGACTCGAGGGCAGGAGTGTCGCGGCCCCTGTCCGTTGTGCTCTCTCGACCGTAGCCCCATTAGCGTCGTTGCCTGCCGCCACGACCCCGAAACGGAAGGGCGTCCAGCGGTGATGTCAGCCCCGATCGCCTCGGGCCCCGGTGTATCGAGCATTGGGGCCGAGTTCGTACCCCCGCCTGCCGGTGCGGCGCACCCGACTCTCCTGGGTGGCTTGGCGTAGGGCGGCGGTGAACCGGCCCGGCCCCCACCTGTGACCGCGTACCCGTCGGTGCAGGTCGTCGCGTCCGACTGTCCGGTTCGCCGTAGCGAGAGCGGCTGTCTATCGCGTTACACTCACCTGTCTCCGTCGGCTAGCCTGCTTCGGCGACCGCGTCGGTGGCCTGGAGTGCCTCGTCGTAGCGCTGCAGGACGACGTCCACGACCTCGGGCGCCGCACCCAGCACGGGTGCGACAGCCGCTCCCGCCGCCTTCCCCGCTTCCGCCGTCCTGGCGGCGAAGAGACCGGGCGCGAGCAGGTACGGCGCGACGGCGACGCGGGGCGCTCCCGCGCCGAGGAGGCTCGTGACGGCATCGCCTGGTGTCGGCCCTGTGTCCGGCCCTGGGGCAGACGCGTACGCGGCCACCACCGACCACCATCCCCGCCGCCTCCACGCGCGGGCGAGCCCGGCCACGGTGGCGTTCGCGCGCGCGTCGCTGGAGCCGGCCGCGGTGAGCACGACCGCCGTATCGGGGTCGCCGGGCCGCAGGCCCATCCCGTCCAGCCTGCGCTCCAGCGCCGTGAGGAACCACGGATGCGGGCCGAGCGTGGTGCCGTAGCGCACGGACAGGCGCGGGTGCCGGCGCCGCGCCTGCGAGAGGGCCCCCGGGATGTCGATCCTGCTGTGGTAGGCGGCCGTGAGCAGCAGAGGAAGGACCACCGCCCGCTCGGCGCCGTCCGCGGCCAACCGGTCGAGGGCCTGTCCCACGGATGGCGCCGAGTGCCCGAGGTGCGCGGCGGAAGCGGACAGCCCGGGCCGCTGCCGCCGTACCTCCGCCAACAGGGCGTCGACGGTCGCAGAAGCACGCGGATCGCGGCTGCCGTGGGCGACCGCCACGAGTGGGACCGCGCGTGTCACTGGTGGATCCCGCACTCCGTCTTGCCGAAGCCGGCCCAGCGTCCGCCCCGTGGATCCTCGCCCGGCCCGACCCTGCGGGTACACGGGGCGCAACCGATCGACGGGTATCCGGCCGAGCGCAGGGGGTTGACCAGGACACCACTCGCCGCGATGTAGGCCTCGACGTCCTCGTCGCTCCAGCGGGCCAGCGGGTTGATCTTGATCTTTCCGCGCCGCTCGTCCCAGTCCACCACGCGTATGCCGCGGCGCGCCGCGGTCTCACTCCGCCGGATCCCGCTCGCCCAGGCCACGTACGGCTCCAGCGCCCGGTCGAGGGGAGCGATCTTCCGCAGCGCACAGCAGCGGTCCGGGTCCCGGGCGTAGAGCCGCGGCCCGAGCGCCGCGTCCTGCTCGGCCACTGTCCGCTCGGGGGCGGCGTTGATGACGTTGACCGGATATGTCGCGGCGACCGCGTCGCGGGTCCCGAGGGTCTCCGCGAAGTGGTAGCCGGTGTCGAGGAACAGCACATCCACGCCGGGCCGAACGTGTGACGCGAGGTGCACGAGGACGGTGTCCGCCATCGACGAGGTCACGCAGAAGCGGCCGCCGAACGCCTCCGCTGCCCAGCGCAGCACTTCTTCGGCGGACGCCTCCTCCAGGTCGCCCGCCGCTGACCGTGCGACCCGCTCCAGATCGGTCTCGGTCACAGCCGTGCCTCCACCCCTACGAACCGCAGCGTGAACGCGCGGCCGCAGCCGCGGCACCGCCAGCTGGTGTTCGACGCGTCGTACGGTTCCAGGTCCTCGTCGGCGCAGTACGGACAGTAGAAAGGTGTCACGAGGTGGACTCCAAAGTGAGCATCGCAGGGAGCGGAAGCGAGCGAGGGCGGGGTCCCCGCGGAAACGCGGAAGCGTTTTCGTGGGGTGCAGCAGCGGAGCGGAGGAGGACACCGGGATACGTCGTCATGCCAGCTGCTCCTCGCCCGCTCTGGCGGTCCAGTCGGCGAAACGCTCGCCGTCGGCGCGCCCGTCGAGGTAGCGGCGCACGACCCGCTCAACGTAGTCGGGGAGCTCGTCGGCGGTCACCTTGAGCCCGCGCAGTTTGCGGCCGAAGCCGGCCTTGCCGTCGAGCCTTCCGCCCAGGTGGACCTGGAACCCCTCCACCTGGTCGCCGTTCGCGTCGCGGACCAGGCATCCCTTGAGACCGATGTCGGCCGTCTGGATCCTGGCGCAGGAGTTCGGACAGCCGTTGACGTTGACGGTGAGCGGCTCGTCGAAGTCCGGCAAACGGCGTTCCAGCTCGTCGATGAGGTCCGCGGCCCGTTTCTTGGTCTCGACGATCGCGAGCTTGCAGAACTCGATGCCCGTACACGCCATCGTCTGCCTGCGGAACGTACTGGGACGCACCCGCAGGCCCTCGGCGTCGAGCGCGGAGACGAGCGACTCCACCCGATCCGGCTCCACATCAAGAATGATCATCTTCTGCTCGACGGTCGTGGGG
>JBOHCT010000208.1:0-7335 GCA_050699055.1 Streptosporangiaceae bacterium
CTCGTCGACACCCGCGCCGCCGGCGGGTACGTCGTCGCCGCCGGCAGCATCGTCGACGGGCGACAGTACGAGATCGTCAACGACATCGACCCCGCGCCCCTACCTGCATGGCTGGCCGCCCTGCTCGCCGACCCCACACCGGAGCCGAGAAACCTCCGCGGCCTGCTGTCCACGCTGAGCGCCCACAACCCCTCCCAGTACGCAGGCGCCGCGCTGCGCGGCGAGGTCCAACGCGTCCTCGACGCCACCGAAGGAACCCGCAACGACACCCTCAACCGCGCCGCGTTCGCCCTCGGACAACTCGTGGCCGCAGGTGTCCTGCCTGAACAGCTCGCCTACGACTGCCTCCACGCAGCCGCCCTCCACACGGAGCTGCCGGCCCGGGAGGCGGCCGCGACCATCCGCAGCGGCCTGCGCTCGGGCGCCCGCAAACCCCGGATGGAGGTGGCTGCGTGAACGGCCCTGCGCGTGACGATCCTCTCCGCGCCGCCGGCCGCGGTCTCCCCCGAGTCAACCCGCACCACGCCGCGAGACCGCCTTTCGCCTACTACGGCGGCAAACAGACCATCGCCTCCGGAACCGCTCAGGGCGGCACCTGGAACCACCGCACCGAGGTGCTGTGGTCTAACCGCCCGCTCCGCCGCCAGCTCGCCATGTTCGACGAGGAGCCCACCCATGTCTGACCACAGTGCGATCGAATGGACCGACGCCACCTGGAACCCCGTCACCGGCTGCACCAAAGTCTCCGCCGGCTGCGACCACTGCTACGCCGAACGGATCACCGAACGCTTCCACGGCCGCGGCAGCTTCGCCACCGTGGAGCCGCACCCCGAACGGCTCGACACACCGCTGCGGTGGCGACGGCCCCGCCGGGTGTTCGTCAACTCCATGTCCGACCTGTTCCACCCCGACATCCCCGACAGCTACATCACCGACGTGTTCGCCGTCATGACCGCCGCCACGAGGCACACGTTCCAGGTGCTGACCAAGCGGCACGGCCGTATGCGGTCGCTCCTGCGAAGCGGGCGGTTTCGGCTCGCCGTGACCGGCCGGGCCCGCGACGCCGAGCCCCAGCGGCGAGCGCCGGTCTGGCCGCTGGGCAACGTGTGGCTCGGTGTCTCCGCCGAGACCCAGCGGTGGGCGAGCATCCGCGTCCCGGCGCTGCTCGACACCCCCGCCGCGGTGCGGTTCGTGTCCTGCGAACCGTTGCTCGGCCCCGTCGACCTGTTCGCGTGGCTGCCCTGGCCCGGCGACACCCGCGAAGACCCCGGCGGCCGCGGGCCGCACCTGGACTGGGTCATCGCCGGTGGAGAATCCGGACCCCGCCACCGGCCCGTCGACTCCACCTGGGTGCGGGCGCTACGGGACCAGTGTGCTGCCGCAGACGTGCCCTTCCACTTCAAGCAGTGGGGCGGGCGCACCGCCAAGGAAGGCGGACGCGTGCTGGACGGCCGCACCTGGGATAACTACCCACCCGCAGGGAGCGCGGCATGACCGACGCCCGCCGAATCCTCGCCGCGGTCCACGCCGACGACAAGCTCGCCCACTTCCACGCCAACGGTGATGACCCATGGGAGGAACCCGTCCCCCTCGGCGCCCGGCCCGTCTTGCCAACATTTCCCGTCGACGCGCTCCCGGGGTGGGTGGCCGAACAGGTGGCCGCAGTCGCCGAGTTCACCCAAACTCCCGTCGACCTGCCCGGCTGCATCGCCCTCGCCGCGCTGTCGACAGCGGCCGGGGGCCGAGCCGTTGTCAACGTGCGCGGGTCGTGGACCGAGCCGGTGAACATCTTCACCGTCGTCGCCATGCCGCCGGCCTCCCGCAAGTCGTCGGTGTTCCGGGCCATGACAGGTCCGCTGCTGGCGGCCGAGCGGTACCTGCTGCAGCGCGTGCATCCACAGATCGTGGAGGCCGAGCTCGCCCGGAGGGTCGCTAAGGGCGTCGCCGACAAGACCGCCCACGCGGCCGCGGAAAACGACTCCTCCGGCGACCCCGAGGCGCTCGCCGAGGCCACCAGCGCCGCCATGGCCGTAGACGACATCACCGTGCCCGTCAAACCCCGCCTCGTGGCCGACGACATCACTCCCGAGAAGGCCGCATCCCTACTCGCCGAGCAAGGCGGCCGACTCGCCGTCCTGTCCGCCGAGGGTGGCATCTTCGCAACCCTGGCCGGCCGCTACTCCGCCACCCCAAACCTGGAGGTCTTCCTGAAAGGCCACGCCGGGGACATGCTCCGCGTCGACCGACAAGGCCGGCCCACCGAACACATCGACCACGCCGCCCTCACGCTCGGCCTCGCCGTACAGCCCGAGGTGATTCGGGACATCGCGACCATGCCCGGGTTCCGCGGCAAAGGCCTCCTCGGACGCATCCTGTACGCCCTGCCCGCCTCCAACATCGGACGTCGCCGCATCAACCCCGACCCCGTACCGGAGTCGGTCGCCGCCCGATACGACACCAACCTGCAAAACCTCGTCAACACCCTGCACGACTGGGACGACCCCGCGCGGCTGCAACTCACCCGCGACGCCGACCAGACCCTGCTCCACCTCGAGGAGACCACCGAGCCGCGGCTGCATCCCGACACCGGGGACCTCGGGCACCTCGGAGACTGGGCCGGCAAATATGTCGGCGCGGTCGCCCGCCTCGCCGGGCTCATCCACCTCGCCAGCCACATTCACGAGGGATGGCGGCACCCCATCGAGCCGGACAGCATGCGGGCTGCCGTACGGCTCGGCGAGTACTTCACCACCCACGCGGTGGGGGCCTTCGACGCCATGGGCGCCGACCCCGACCTCGACGCCGCCTGCGCGGTCCACGCTTGGCTGGAACGCACACGACCAGAACAGTTCACCGTTCGCGAGCTGTTCACCGCTCTCCCCCGCAGCCGCTTCCGCAAGGTCACCGACCTCGAACAGCCGCTTGCCCTCCTCGAACAGCACGGATGGATACGCCGTCAACCCGAGCCGCCCCGCAACGGGCCCGGACGCCCGCCCTCACCCGCGTATGCGGTCCACCCACGCCTTCACGGCCCCGGCGCACAGCCGCCATGCACGACGCCGGAGCCGGCCCGCCCAACCGATCATGAGACCGAAGGAGGCCGTACGACATGAGTGCCGTCACCCGCGTCCGCGCGATGCTCACCATCCCCGAACTCTGCGCCGAGCTGCAGATCTCCCGCTCCACCTTCTATGACTGGCGGCAGAAGGGCAGCGGCCCCAAGTGCGTCAAGCTGCCCAACGGCGGACTCCGGGTACGCAGAGCCGACCTCGAACGCTGGCTCGACTCCCGAGAGGACGCCGCCTGATGGACGGCATCACCTACGACGTCCGCCTGTGGAAGACCGAGGTCTACAAGGGCAGCCGCGTCACTACCTACAAGGTCCGCTGGACCGTGAGCGGGAAGCCCTGGAAGGAGTCCTTCCGAAGACGGGCTCAGGCTGACAGCTTCCGCGCCGAACTCCTCGCCGCCGCACGCCGAGGCGAGGCGTTCAGCCTTACCACGGGCCGTCCAGTCTCGTGGAAACGGTCCGAGAACACCCTCTCCTGGTACGCCTTCGCCGTCGACTACGTCGACGCGAAGTGGCCGTACGCATCCGCAAACCATCGGCGTGGCATCGCCGAAGCCCTCACCGACGCCACGGAAGTGCTGCTCGCCGCCGACCCCATAGGGATGCCCCTTGATCTACTCCGTACAGCTCTACGTACCTGGGCGTTCAGCGCCCGCATCCGCGACGGAGGGCAGCCGCCCGAAGAACTCGCCGCCGCGGTGGCTTGGCTGGAACGCAACACCGTCGCGCTCCGCGCCCTCACCGAGCCAGGCAAGGGCGCGACCCTCGTCCGTGCCGTGCTCGACCGCATCAGCCGAAAGCGGAACGGGACGCCTGCCGCCGCGAACACCGCGACCCGCAAACGCATGGTTATCAACAACGCCATGGAATACGCCTGCGAGATCGGCGCCCTGCCCGCGAACCCGCTCAAGACCGTCAAGTGGACCAAGCCCAGAACCGTGAAGACCCTGGACATGCGGATCGTCGTCAACGCCGGCCAAGCCCGGGCGCTCCTCGACGCAGTGAGAGCGCAGGGCGACCGAGGCGAACGCATGGTCGCCTTCTTCGCATGCCTGTACTACGCCGCCCTGCGCCCCGAGGAAGCCGTCGACCTACGCCGCGAACACCTGGTCAGCCTCCCCGCAGACGGGTGGGGCGAGATGCGCCTCACCCACGCCGAACCTCGCAGCGGCACGCAGTGGACAAACAACGGCCACGCCCGCGAGCGGCGAGAACTCAAACACCGAGCTCAAGGCGAGACACGATCGGTGCCGATCCACCCGGACCTCGCGGTCCTGCTACGCGCCCACCTCGACCGCTTCGGCACGGACCCCCGAGGACGTCTTTTCGTCGGGCCTCGCGGAGGCGTCCTCACCGACCGCGCCTACCTCGCCGTATGGCACAAGGCACGCGAGCGGGCCCTGACGAAGCGAGAGGTCGCCTCAACGCTCGCGCGCACGCCTTACGCCCTACGGCACGCGGCCGTCTCCACCTGGCTCAGCGCCGGCGTCCCACCCCAACAGGTCGCCGAGTGGGCCGGCCACAGCGTCGACGTGCTTCTCCGCGTCTACGCCAAGTGCGTGGCCGGCCATCAAGACGAGGCCAAACAGCGCATCCTTAAGGTCACCCAACCGCACGACTCAGGGGAGAAGTAGGAGGCCTCAGCCGCCGCTTGGTAGTTGGAGACGTAGCTGACCACACACGGATGAGAGGCGCCTCGGTCGGCCAGAGCAAACTGCCGGACGCCCCGCGGATGAGACATCACATCAGCCAGGGTCGAAGCGATTCTCGACCGAGGGGAGAGTGGCGGTTGACGAACCGTGCCATCCATCCGCTAACGCGCCTTCGGTCCTGAGGGGGCAGACCACTCAACGCCCGCGGCGTCGGCGACGCTGGCGACGCTGTAGTTCGCGCTGGAGCCAGGCCGGCAGGTCGTTGATTGACACCACCGGCAGGGGCGCGTTCAGCACCAGCGGGCTGACTAGGGTTCTGCTGGTGACCACCACCGGCAAGACTCGCCATGCGCCAGGGTTGGCCTCGACGTCGAAGTGGCGCAGGACGAGGGGTAGCCTGGTCCGCACCCAGTCCGCGCGGCGAGCGAGCTTCGCCACCGCGCTCTTCGGCCCAGTCAACAAGTCTTTCGCCTCGTTGGCCAGTTCCACGGGCGTCCTGGCTCGCTCGAAGTCCTTCGCCTCGGCGATCACGACGACTTTGCTGGAGGGGTTGACACCGAGTGCGTCGATGTCGCCGAGATCGTCGCCGTCAGACACGAGACGGCGGCCGGCGATCCGCCTTACGCCTTTCGCAGTGATCGGTATCCCCGCAGTGGCAAGGGCGTCGGCGACGCGACGCTCGTATGCCCTGTTCTCGTGTTGGCGGATCGAACCCATGAGACGCGCCATCGTCGTGCTTTTCGCGCGCAGCCTGCCGGAGTGGACCAGCCCCGTCCAGTACTGGCCGCTGGACCATGTTCGGCGTACACCCCACAGCAACTGAGGCTCCCCAGCTGGGCCAACCACCTCGATGAGCGGGCGGCGGATGTAGGCGTGGTCGCGGTTATACCGCCATGGGTAGGCGTCAGCCCCGATCGACAGGAACTCCGCGCGAGGTCGCAATGTCAGGTGGGTAAGGAAATCGTGCACCTTTGACTCGTCCCAGTGCAGGGCACGAGCGAGTCGTTCCTCGACGACACTGGTGGAGACGACCGCTGGCTCGGCCCCTGTTTCATCGGCGAGCGCGATCATCTCTCCGAGACCGTGTGCAAGGTCGGTCAGTGTGAAGCCGAACTCGGCCAGCATCGCGGCATCGACTTGCTCCATTGGCGGCTCACTGTCACCGAGCGTAGTCAGATCGTCGGGTTCGTCGCCCGGTCCAGTCCCGAGTGCTAGGGCCAACCGCGCCTCCGCCTCGATCTGCGCGAGCTGTTGTGTGCCGGCACTGTACCGGTCTCCTCGAGAGACGCCGAGACGTCCTGAAGGCAGCATCGCCAGATCTACCTGGGAGAACCCGTAGTGGATCGCGTCGGACAGCGTGGCCCGCGAGGTGAGCTCCGCGGCGAGGGCGAGCAGCTCGTCGTACAGCATCAAATCGATCCGCTGGTCGCCCATCGGCGGCGTCGCCGCGACGTACTCGACAAGAAAGCGGCTGGCCACGGCGGCTTCGACGTGTCGCGACTCGTCTTTGATCAGCTCCTGTCCGAGCGAACTGTCGAACCCAAAACAGGCGAGGCGGGATGGCAGGTTGAGGCTCTTGAGCGCCGCGTCCTGCAATAGCGCCTCGTCCTGCATCACCAGGAACGCCATCAGCCCGTCAGAAGCCAAGGTGCCTACGGTCGCAGCCAGTCGTGTGAAGTAGTAGTCGACGGCTTGGCGGAGCGCCTTCGTTCGTTCCTCCTCCGGCACCGCGCCGGGCGGCACGCCACGTGCGGTAAGCCACGCGCCGAGGTCGTCGAGCAGCGTCGCGGTAACGGCAGGCTGCACCTTTCGGGGCTTTACCGATACGGGTCTGAGCGTGACGTCGTGCAACCGGAGCACGTGGAGCATCCGCTTGGGCCCGACGGGGGCGAGTGCATCGACGACGACCCTCACCTGCTCCGCGTCGGGCGATGGCGTGCCGCTGGTCGCGGCGGCCAGTGCTGCAACAAGTTCGCGGTCAGCGGCGTTGTCTTCCGCCAGCAGTTGCCGTGCTCCTCCGGCCTGGAGGACTACGTCTAGCACGCCCGGCGTGGTTGCCTGCGTCGAGGCCCAAGATTCTGCGGCGCCGTCGTCAACGCCTGACTGAGCCTCGTCGAGGCTGTCGCCGGAGAGCACGTCATGCCATCGGGTATCGTCGTCCGGCCTGACGGTGACGACAACACGCCCGCCTTCGGCACACTTGAGTAGTCGCCCAGGCTCGTGGAGCCCCAACCGCCATAGCCAGTAGGCAATCGCGTCAGCGACGTCATGCAGCAGACCAGCTACACATTTGCTGGCTGTCTCGCCTGCTGGCCGGACCCAGACCGACAACTGCGGCAGCTCGACGAGCAGCACCGACATGCCGTGCCGGGGATGGGCGAAGTAGATCGGCGAGGTGCGGCGCCCGTGCACGGCGAGCACCTCTATATACCGCCGGCCATCCAGGGCAAGCACCTGATGTCTATCGACTTTGTCCCGTGCCTCAACGCGCAGCTTCGTCCCGCTGGCGGTCGCCATCGTAGCGGCCGTAGGCCGTCCATCGTCGCTGAGGTAGAAGCTTTGGTCGTTGTCCCGGTAGATCGCGTAGGTGTCCAGCGTCGACCAGGAGAACAC
>JBOHCT010000209.1:0-7173 GCA_050699055.1 Streptosporangiaceae bacterium
CTCGGCACCAATGTAGCGGATTTCGATAGGGTCGGGCCTGTGACCGAGACCCGAGGACGTGTGGTGATCGCCGAGGACGAGGCGCTCATCCGCCTCGACCTCAAGGAGATGCTCGAGGAGGAGGGCGGGGAGGTCGTCGGCGAGGCCGGCGACGGGGAGTCCGCGCTGCGCCAGGCCGATGAGCTGCGCCCCGACCTCGTCATCCTCGACGTGAAGATGCCGGTCCTCGACGGCATCTCGGTCGCCGAGCGGATCGCCGCCGAGCGGGTCGCCCCCGTTGTGATCCTGACCGCCTTCTCGCAGCGCGAACTCGTCGAGCGGGCCCGCGACGCGGGAGCCATGGCTTACCTTGTGAAACCGTTCACCAAGAGCGATCTGTTCCCGGCCATCCAGATGGCGGCGAGCCGCTACGCCGAGATCACCACGCTGGAGGCCGAGGTCAGCGGCCTGAACGAGCGCCTCGAGACGCGCAAGCTCGTCGAACGGGCGAAGGGCGTGCTCCAGGCCGACTACGGCTTGAACGAGCCGCAGGCCTTCCGCTGGATCCAGAAGACCTCGATGGACCTGCGGATGTCGATGCGCAAGGTGGCCGAGGGCGTAGTCGAAGGAGAGCGGAAGCCCCGAGACTACGGTCCGGGCACCGCGCCGTGACCCGCTTCGCGCGGTGCGGAGTGTCGCCGCGTCCGTTCGGTCTCTCGTCATGCCGACGCCGCCGTACGCCCGCCGCCGGCCTCGACATATGGTGCTGGCAGGCCCGAGTGCGGGCGACCGAGGCAGTGAGGGGAGAGGATGTCGAGCGGGATCGTACTGGCCCACGGCGGCGAGCACCTTCCGCCGCTCACGTCGAGCACGCTTCTCGGCCAGTGGATGTTCACCCCCGTGGCGACGGCGCTCATCCTTGTCGCCGCCGTCCTGTACACGACCGGGGTGTACAAGGTCGCGCGTCGCCACCCCAGTCACCGGTGGCCGTGGCACCGCACTCTCTCGTTCTTCGTGGGTCTCGCGGTCGTCGCGGTGTCGCTGCAGAGCGCGATCGGCGTCTACGACGACACGCTGTTCTGGATCCACATGGTGCAGCACCTGCTGCTGATCATGGTCGCCCCAGCGTTCCTGGTCTCGGGAAAGCCGGTGACGCTCCTGCTGCACGCCAGCCGCAACCCGGTCCACCGGGTCACGAAGCGGGTGATCCGCTCGTGGCCGGTGACCCTACTCACCCATCCGCTCGTGGCCACCGCCATCTTCTGCGTCGTGATCGTGGCCACGCACCTCACGAGCTTCATGAACCTCGTGGTCGAGAACGATCTCGTGCACGAGGGCGAGCACGCCCTGTATCTCGTCGCCGGCTACCTCTTCTTCCTGCCGATCATCGGGCGGGAGCCGATCCGGTGGCGGATCCCGTACGTCGCCAAGCTGCTCCTCCTCATCTTGAGCATGATGGCCGACACGATCACCGGGGTCGTTCTGCTGCAGAGCAAGCACGTGCTCTTCCCCGCCTACGCGGAGCAGCACCGCACGTGGGGCCCGGGGCTCGTCCAGGATCTGCACTGGGGCGGCGCGGTGATGTGGATCGGCGGCGACGTCCTCATGCTGACCCTCGGCCTCCTGGTCTTCGTCATCTGGGCCTTCGACCCGCGCAGCCCGCTCGGGACCGGCAGTTGGCTGGAACAGGTGCGCCGCACGACCATCACCGACCACATCCAGTCCGCCACCGGCGGCGCCGCCCCGGCCGTCGCCTCGAACGGCCGCCGTGACGAGACCATCGACGATGATGACGAGCAGCTCGCGGCGTACAACGCCTACCTCGCGGCCCTCGCCGAGCAGGAGGAGCGGCAGCGGACCGTCGGTCCTCCGGGAACCAGACCGAGGTAGGAAGCCGCGGTCCATCCGGGGCACCGGGTAGTGTCCCCCGCCGCGGGTGGCCCCGGCGGGGATGCTGATGTCGTAGGGCGCGGGATCGCCAGCTCGTTGTCGGTGCGACGACCTAGGATTGGCGCGTGGTGGTAACCGAGGCGAGCTCCGAGCGTAACCGTCTGCTCCTGCTGGATGGCCACTCCCTGGCCTTCCGGGCGTTCTTTGCCCTGCCGGTGGAGAATTTCTCGACGACGACGGGCCAGCCGACCAACGCCGTCTACGGCTTCACGTCCATGCTGATCAATGTCCTCCGCGATGAGCAGCCCACCCACGTCGTGGTGGCCTTCGATCGCTCGGAGCCGACGTTCCGCCACGAGGCCTACGTCGACTACAAGGCGGGGCGGGCCGAGACGCCGGACGCGTTCCGCGGCCAGCTGAGCCTGATCCACGAGGTGCTCGACGCGCTGCGGGTGCCGCAGGTGAGCGCCCCAGGATTCGAGGCCGACGACGTGATCGCCACCCTCGCGACCCAGGCGGTGGCCGGGGGCATGCCATCGCTGATCGTCACCGGCGACCGCGACGCGCTGCAGCTCGTCACCGACGACGTCACCGTGCTGATGACCAGGCGCGGCATCAGCGACATGACCCGCTTCACGCCGGAGGCCGTCCAGGACAAGTACGGCCTCACCCCTGAGCAATATCCTGACTTCGCCGCTGTGCGGGGCGATCCGAGCGACAACCTGCCCAACATCCCCGGGGTGGGGGAGAAGACCGCCGCCAAGTGGATCCGCGAGTACGGTTCGCTGGCGGACCTGGTCGACCACGTCGACGAGGTCCGCGGCAAGGCCGGCGACGCGCTGCGCGCCAGCGTCGCCCAGGTCGTCCGCAACCGTCAGCTCACCGAGCTCGCCAGAGAAGTCGACCTTCCGGTGGGACCGGACGAGCTGCGGCTCGGCAAGTGGGACCGCGACGAGATCCACACGCTCTTCGACACCCTGCAGTTCCGCGTACTGCGCGAGCGGCTGTACTCGACGCTGTCCTCGGTAGAGCCCGAGGCCGAGGAGGGTTTCGCCGTCGAGGTGGCGGTCCTGGGTCCCGGTGAGGTGAGTGACTGGCTCGAGGAGCACGTGAGCGGGGCCGGCCGGGTTGGTCTGACCGTGGCGGGCAGCTGGGGACGAGGCACGGGCGTGGTGTCGGGATTGGCGTTCGCCGCACCGGACGGGTCGGCGGCCCACATCGACCCGGCCCGGATCACCGAGGCCGATGACCGGGCGGCCGCGGCCTGGCTGGCTGACCCGGGGCGGGAGAAGGCCGTCCACGAGGTCAAGGGGCCGATGCTCGCGCTGGCGGCGCGCGGATGGGAGCTGGCGGGTGTCACCAGCGACACCGCGCTCGCGGCCTACCTCGCGCTGCCCGGCCAAAGATCGTTCGACCTCGCCGACCTCGCCCTGCGTTACCTGCGCCGGGAGCTGCGGGCCGAGTCGAGCGACGACGGCCAGCTCACCCTCGACGGTTCCGGGGAGGCGGAGGCCGCGCAGGCCCGGGCGGTGCGAGCGAGGGCGACACGTGAGCTCGCCGACGCTCTCGACGCCGATCTCGAGCGGCGCAGTGCCACGCGGTTGCTCCACGAGGTCGAGCTGCCGCTCGTCCACGTCCTCGCGGGCATGGAGCGCACCGGCGTCGCGGCCGATATCGACCACCTCGCGGATCTGTCCTCTGAGCTGTCGGCCGACGTCAAGGCCGCGGCGGACGCCGCGTACGCGGTCGTGGGCCACGAGTTCAACCTCGGCTCACCGAAGCAGCTGCAGGAGGTCCTGTTCACCGAGCTCGAGCTGCCCAAGACCAAGCGCATCAAGACCGGATACACCACCGACGCCGAGGCGCTGCAAGGGCTCCTCGCGCAGACCGGCCATCCCGTGCTCGAGCACCTCTTGCGTCATCGCGACGTCTCGAAGCTGAAGAGCATCGTCGACTCGCTCATCCCGATGGTCGACGCCGCCGGGCGCGTCCACACGACCTTCAACCAGATGGTCGCCGCCACCGGCCGGCTGTCGTCCACCGATCCCAACCTGCAGAACATCCCCATCCGCAGCGCCGAGGGCCGGCGCATCCGCCAGGCGTTCGTCGTGGGAGGCGAGTACGACTGCCTGCTCACGGCCGACTACAGCCAGATCGAGCTGCGGATCATGGCGCACCTGTCCGAGGACGACGGCCTGCTCGAAGCTTTCCACTCCGGCATGGACTTCCACGCCGCGATCGCCTCCCGCGTGTTCGGGATGCCGCCGGAGGAGATCGACCCCGAGCTGCGGCGGCGCATCAAGGCGATGTCATACGGCCTCGCCTACGGCCTGTCCGCCTACGGCCTCGCGCAGCAGCTCACGATCACCCCCGACGAGGCGCGGGGCTTGATGGACGAGTACTTCCAGCAGTTCGGCGGGGTCCGCGACTACCTCCGTGAGGTCGTCGACCGCGCCCGCAAGGACGGCTACACCGAGACCATGCTCGGCAGGCGCCGGTATCTCCCAGATCTGGCGAGCGACAACCGCCAGCGGCGGGAGATGGCCGAGCGGATGGCGCTGAACGCCCCGATCCAGGGGTCCGCCGCCGACATCATCAAGATCGCGATGCTTGGGGTCGACCGCCGCCTCCGCGACGAGGGTCTGGGCTCGCGGCTGCTGCTGCAGGTCCACGACGAGCTCGTGCTGGAGGTCGCGCCAGGGGAGCGTGACACCGTCGAGGCGGTGCTGCGTGAGGAGATGGGCTCGGCGTACCCGCTGCGTGCTCCACTCGACGTGTCCGTCGGCATCGGTCGGACCTGGGACGAGGCCGGCCACTAGTGGGCCCAGTCGGCCGGCTGGGGTCCCGGGCAGGCTTTCCGATATGTGGGACCACCTTCCGGCTGCGTGCCGCCGAGCCCCGCGCGTCAGCCAGGGAGCACTAGTGAACAGCGTCAAGATGCCTTCTGTACGGCTAAGTGTGGGCATCTTGACGACACAGACTGTGGTCATCATGATGTATGTATGCGAACAACGCTTACACTCGACCCAGACGTGGCGCGCCTGATCGAGGACGCGGTGCATCGCGGGCGGCGCCCGATGAAGCAGGTCGTCAACGACGCGATACGACGCGGGCTCGGGCAGCCGTCCGACACCAGCCAAGAGCCTTACCGGTTGACACCCCATGAGTCGTCGCTGCGACCCGGGCTCGATCTCACCGGGCTCAACCGACTCGCGGACGAGCTGGAGGACGAGGCGGTCCTCGCGAAATCCCGTCGCGCCTCGTGATCGTCGTCGATGTGAACCTGCTGCTGTACGCGGTCATCACCGGGTTTCCCCACCATGCCGTGGTCCGCGAGTGGTGGGAAAAGAAGCTCAACGCGCGGGTGGAGGTCGGACTCGCGGCTCCCGCACTCTTCGGCTTCCTACGGCTGTCGACCAACCCTCGTGTCCTTACCTCGCCGCTGCCGGTGGAGGACGCTATCGGCTACGTGCGCCAGTGGCTCGAGCGGCCACACGTGCGTTTTCTGCTGCCCGGGCCGCGCCATCTCGATATCGCCTTCGAACTGCTGCGAGCTCTCGGCACGGCAGGAAACCTCACCACCGATGTTCAGCTCGCCGCGTTCGCGATCGAGTACCAGGCTCAACTCCACTCGAACGACACCGACTTCGGTCGGTTCCCACAGGTGCAATGGGTCAACCCGCTCACTCCACGTACGTGATCACGTTCAGGGCGCTGGTGACGATCGAACCGGACATCCCAGGCGCGCGCCCCGTCATACGTCCTGCAACGTCGTCGTCGTACCGCGGAGGCGCTGGCAGCGGGCCATGAGGGTACGCGTGGTACGATATTTGGTACCGATGAGGTGAGGCAGGCAGCCATGGCGATTACGGCGAGCGAGGCACGCAGGGAGCTCTTCCCGCTGATCCAGAAGGTTAACGACGACCGGTCCGCCGTCGAGATCACGTCGAGGAAGGGCAACGCGGTCCTCATGTCGGCCGAGGACTATGAGGCGTGGCAGGAGACTGCCTACCTGTTTCGTTCACCGGCGAACGCCAGACGGCTTCTCGACGCGGTCCAGGTGCTCGAGCGCGGGGAGGTCGAGGAACACGAGCTGGACCGCACGTGAGATTGGTCTTCGCGCCCCAGGCGTGGGAAGACTATCGACACGGGCAAGACACCGACCGAGCCATGGTGAGAAGAGTCAACCGGCTGATCGACGACACGCTCCGCGACCCACACGCTGGTATCGGCAAACCTGAGCCGTTGAAGTACGGGGTCGCTGGGGCGTGGTCACGGCGGATCACCGACGAACATCGCCTGGTCTACCGCGTCCAGGGCGACGATCTCGTGGTCATCCAGGCGCGGTATCACTACGGTAGGTGACGCCAGGGCTTCGCGAGCGAGGCCCTGGCCGCGGGGACCGGGTACGTCACGACGATCGAGATCGACGCCGCCTTGGCCGACCACGCCCGCCGCCGTCCAGTGACGGGCACACCCCGCGACAGCCGTGGGTCGGGTCCGGCGGGTCAGGCCTCGATGTCGAACCGGCCCGCCTTCAGGCTCGCGGTGAAGCGCGCCCAGGCGCTGGAGGCGAAGGCGAGCCTCGGGCCGTCGGGGTCCTTCGAGTCGCGGACCGCCACCGCGGCGTCGGCGGGGGCGACCTCGACGCACTCGCCACCGTTGTTGCTGCGGCTGCTCTTCCGCCAGACCGCGGCCACCTCGACGCACTGGCCGCCGTTGTTGCTGCGGCTGCTCTTCCGCCAGACCGCGGCCACCTCGACGCACTGGCCGCCGTTGTTGCTGCGGCTGCTCTTCCGCCAGGCCGCGCCGTCCCAGTCGACGTCCGGCTCGATCGAGGCCATCTGTACCGTCTCCCTGCTGTCTATGCCAGCTCCCGCGCCGCGCTGTCGATGAGCGCCACCGACTCCTCGGGGTGCAGCGCGTTCGCACGTAGCCGTACGAACAACAGGGTATAGCGCTCGACCTCCTCCGGGTTCTCGATGTACAGCCCGCCGGTCTCGGTGTCGATGTACGTGAGGTCGCGGTCGCCCCTCTCGGGAAAGCCGAGGAGCATGAAGGACTGGCAGGCCATGGCCGGGTGCACGCCGCCGGCGAACGGCAGCACCTGGATCGTGACGTGCGGCCGCTCCGCCAGCTTGGCGATGTTGCGGAGCTGCGCGCCCATCACCTCGGGGCCGCCGACGACCCTGCGCAGCACCGCCTCGTTCAGCACCGCCCAGTACTCCGGCGGCTGGTCGTCGTCGGTGAGCCGGCGCTGCCGCACCGTGCGGACCTCGACCTTGCGCTCCAGCTCCTCATCGG
>JBOHCT010000210.1:0-7160 GCA_050699055.1 Streptosporangiaceae bacterium
GCGGCTATGTCTGGCGTGCTGGTGACGCGGTCAACCTGGCGATCGGCCAGGGCGACGTGCTTGTCACCCCGCTGCAGCTCGTCCGCGCCTACGCCGCGATCGCCAACGGCGGCACGCTGCTCAGCCCCAGGATCGGCAAGGCGATCATGGGTCCCGGCGGCAAGGTCGTGAAGCGGATCAGGCCGCCGAAGGTCGGCCGCGTCCCGGTGCCCGGGCACGTCCTCGGCTACATCCGTAACGCCCTGGCCGAGGTGCCCATCAGTGGGACGGCCGCTGGCGCCTTCGCCGGGTTCCCCTTCGACAAGGTCCGGGTGGCGGGCAAGACGGGCACCGCACAGGTGCACGGCGAGCAGGACACGTCGTGGTTCGCGTCGTTCGCCCCCGCGGACCACCCGCGTTACGCGGCGGTCGTCATGGTTTCCCAGGGAGGCCAGGGTGCCCACGTCGCCGCGCCCGCCGTGCGCGAGGTATGGGACGGGATCTTCGGGCTCGAGGGCCACAAGGCCGCTTTCCCGGAGGGCGCGCCCCCGAACAAGCTCCCTCAGGTGAAGGACGACGGGGGCTTCGAGGCCCCGCCCGGCTTCACGCCCAGGGTCCGCGGCGGCGATGGTCACGCCAAGACCTCCCACCGCCACGCGGCGGCCTTGTCCCGGCCGCCGGCGGGCGCTCCCAAGGGTCGCGGAGACGACACGTGATCACCAACTACGAGCCAACCTTCGCGCCGCGACGCTCGCCTCTGCGGCGTCTGGTGGCCCGTGATTCGGCGGTGTGGCGTCTCGACTGGATCCTGCTGACATCGGTGCTGTTGCTGTGTGGGATAGGTTCGCTTCTGGTCTGGTCGGCGACCCGTACTCAGCTGCTGAACTCCGGCGCCGACCCGCAGGCCATGTTCCACCGCCAGTTGCTGAACATCGCCATCGGGGCCGCGCTCGCCGTGTGCGCCGGTGCCTTCGACTACCGGGTACTCCGCGCGTACACCCCGGTCTTGTACATCGCCGCGTGTTTCGCCCTCGTCGCCGTGCTGAGCCCGCTCGGCGCGACCATCAACGGGTCGCACTCGTGGATCGTCCTCGGGGGTGGCTTTCAGTTCCAGCCCTCCGAGCTCGCCAAACTCGCCCTCGTCGTCGGCTTCGCGATGCTGCTGAGCGAGGTACGAGACGGCGAGACCAGGCCGCGAAGCGCCGACGTCATTCGCGCGCTCGCCCTTGCGGTCGTCCCGATGTTGCTCATCATGCTGCAGCCGGATCTCGGCACGACGCTCGTCTTCGGTGTCGTGATCCTCGGTATGCTCGCCGTTTCCGGAGCGCACAAGCGCTGGATCTTCGGGCTTGTCCTCGGGGTGGCGCTGGCGGCCTTCCTCGCTATCCACTTCGGGCTCCTCGCGCAGTACCAGATGCAGCGGTTCGAGGCATTCCTCAATCCCATGGCCGACCCGAGAGGGATCGGCTACAACGCGAACCAGGCGAGGATCGCCGTGGGCTCGGGCGGCATCTTCGGCAAGGGCCTGTTCCAGGGCCAGCAGACGAACGGTCAGTTCGTGCCGGAGCAGCACACGGACTTCATCTTCACCGTGGCCGGGGAGGAGCTGGGTTTCGTGGGCTGCGCGGCCATCGTCGTCCTCTTCGGGCTCGTCCTGTGGCGGGCTCTGCGCATCGCGGCCCGCGCGGAGGACAGGTACGGAACGCTCGTCGCGACCGGTATCACCTGCTGGTTCGCCTTCCAGGCCTTCGAGAACATCGGCATGGATCTCGGCATCATGCCGATCACCGGACTCCCGCTGCCGTTCCTCTCGTACGGCGGGTCATCCATGTTCGCCACTTTGATCGCCGTCGGCCTGCTCATGAACATCCGCCTGCGCACGTCCCGCTTCGATACCTAGCCGGCAGCATCCACCAATCGGTGGATGCGGACCTCCGGCCGGTGGATCTGTGGGTCATCCGAGTCGGCGCGCGCATGCTTCCAAGGGCGAGGCGGTGCTGTCGCCGTCGGTGGCCAGGCGCCTGATGGGCCAGGTCCGTGGGCCCGAACAGGAGACGTTGAGCACGCGGGAGCGTGAGGTGCTCGCGTTGATCGCCGACGGCGCGACCAACCGTCAGGTCGCCGCCAGGTTGTTCGTCAGCGAGGCCACGTGAAGACCCACCTGCTGCACATCTACGACAAGCTCGGGGTCCGCGACCGTGCGGCCGCCGTTGGAGAGGCCGACAAGCGCGGGCTGTTGGGGGCGGGCTGACACGACATTGACCATGTCCCCGGCGCGCCAGCGCGAGGACGGTGCCCGTGATATGCGATACTTCAAGAGGTTGTCCGGCACGTGACCCCTGTCGATCAACCCGGCGACGTGCTGACCGCGCCGCGTAGCGTAGCTGGGCTCGCGCCGCCGCTGGCAAGACGCGGCGGCAGGTGTGGGCTCGTTCGCCGTGGCCGGATGGCTCGCCGATCCGTTCGCTCGCGGTCGTGAGATCGCAGGCGTCCCCGTGGTTGGGGTGCCATGAGAGGACGGAGAGCGGCGCCCGCGTCGTTGCTTCGCCGGCTCTGTCCGGCGTGTACAAGGCCGACTTCCGTCGGCACTCCGGTGTCGGCGATACGCAGACGACGAGGAGCTCTCGTGCGGCGCGGGACACGCGCCCGGGAGCCAGACGGGAGAGATTGCCCGGATGCTCGAAAACGAGCCGACCGGCGATCCGCAGGACATCGCTGGAAGGCACAAGACTGACACAGACACCACTCCCGACAACGATGCCGCCGCCGAGCAGCCGCCCCGACGCCTTCGGAGGGGGGCGAGCCGCCCGGCTGGTCCCCCGTCGGAGGAGGCCGAAGGGGCCGCGCGGCTGACCGAATCTCCCGCTGGCGGCGGGCCCCGGCACGGTGAGGAGGCGTCGGGGAACGACGAGGGTCACTCCGGCAAAGGGGTGCCGCTCGTCACCTTCCAGGCGCCCGCCGAGCTGTTTGAGTCCGCTCGTGTCGAAGACCGTGACGACGGCGGCGAGTCGGCTCCCCCCGAGGAGCAGGCGGAGCGGGCGGGCCGTCGGCGCCGTCGGCGCGGTGGTCGCGGTCGCGGCCGCGCCAAGGACATCGGGGGTGACGAGTCCGGCGGTAACACCGAGAACTCCGGTACGGCCGGTGCTGGTGGAAGCTCCGCGGCGGGGGGCGAGGCCGCTGCGGGCCGCGACGGTCCGGGGCCCGCGGACAGCGGCGAGGAGTCCGGATCCCGTAGGGCGAGTGGGCGCAAGAAGAAGGGCAGCGGACGCGAAAATGCGGACGGCTGCGCTGACCAGCCCGCTGAGGCCGCGGCGGGGGACCAGACCGGGCCCACCCGCAGGCGGCGCAGGCGCAGGCGCCGCGGCTCGGATGAGGTCGCCGCCGGGTCGTCCCCGGACGACCCGCCCAACACGGTCGTCAAGGTCAGAGAACCTCGCCCGGAGCACGACGAGGTCGAGGGCGTCCAGGGATCGACCCGGCTCGAGGCCAAGAAGCAGCGCCGGCGCGAGGGCAGGGAACAGCGGAGGCGACGTCCGCCCGTCATCACCGAGTCGGAGTTTCTGGCCCGGCGCGAGTCGGTCGACCGGATGATGGTGGCCCGGCAGGTCTCCGATCGCACACAGATCGCGGTCATCGAGGACGGTGTACTGGTTGAGCATTATGTCGACCGGGCGACCCACCAGTCCCTCGTCGGCAACGTCTACCTGGGCAAGGTGCAGAACGTCCTGCCGTCCATGGAGGCGGCCTTCGTCGACATCGGCAAGGGTCGTAACGCCGTCCTGTACGCGGGCGAGGTCAACTACGACGCGAGCGGCCTCGAGGGCCAGCCCAGACGGATAGAACAGGCGCTGAAATCCGGACAGTCGGTCCTGGTTCAGGCGACGAAAGATCCCATCGGCCACAAGGGGGCCCGGCTGACCAGCCAGGTCAGCCTGCCGGGCCGCTATCTCGTGTACGTACCCGAAGGGTCGATGACCGGGATCAGCCGTAAGCTGCCCACGCGGGAGCGCGGCCGGCTCAAGCAGATCCTCAAGAAGATCATGCCCGACGGGGCGGGGGTCATCGTGCGCACGGCCGCTGAGGGGGCGAGCGAGGAGGAGCTGTCTCAGGACATCGCGAGGCTCACCGCCCAGTGGGACCAGATCGAGCGCAAGACCAAGGAAGCCAGCCCGCCCTCCCTGCTCTACGGCGAGCCGGACCTCACCATCCGCGTCGTCCGTGACCTGTTCAACGAGGACTTCCGCGAGCTCGTCGTCGCGGGCGACGACGCATGGAACATGGTGGACGAGTACGTCCGTTACGTCGCCCCCCATCTCGTGCCCCGACTGCGGCACTGGACCGAGGAAGAGGACGTCTTCGCCGCGTACCGGGTCGAGGAACAGCTGCAGAAGGCACTCGACCGCAAGGTGTGGCTGCCGAGCGGGGGTTCGCTCATCATCGAGCGGACCGAGGCAATGGTCGTCGTCGACGTCAACACCGGGAAGTTCACGGGTAAGGGCGGGAACCTCGAAGAGACGGTCACGAAGAACAACCTGGAGGCCGCCGAGGAGATCGTCCGGCAACTCCGTCTGCGTGATCTCGGCGGCATCATCGTCATCGACTTCATCGACATGGTGCTCGAGAGCAATCGTGAACTGGTCCTGAAGCGCCTGCTCGAGTGCCTGGCCCGGGACCGGACCAAGCATCAGGTGGCCGAGGTGACCTCTCTCGGCCTCGTACAGATGACCCGCAAGCGCGTCGGTCAGGGCCTGCTCGAGGCTTTCTCGCAGACATGCGACTGCTGTCACGGGCGTGGCGTGATCGTCCGGACCGAACAGCTCGAGCCGTCGGCTCACACGCGTCGCGGTGGACGTCGTGAGGCGGAAGCCGTGACGTCCGCTCGTGCCGATGAACCGGCGGCCGACCAGACGTCCCTACGGGTGAGCGAGGGCGCGGAGGCGTCCGGGGAGGAGGCGGCCGAGGGGGTGGTCGCCGACGCGCCCGGGACCGCCGCTGACGCCGCCACCTCCGCGGCCGAGCCCGCGGCCGACGGTTCCGAGCACAGCGACGGTGAACCATCCGAGAACGGCACGAGCGCCCGGCCGTCATCGCACCGCTCCCGGAGGCCAAGAGAGACGGCTGAAGCGGGACGACACTCGTGAGCCGCGCCGTCGGCGACGACCGTGGACGCCCGGTTTGGCGGAGCGGTGCGCTGATCCGCTACCCTTGTTCTTCGGCGCGGCGTCGAGACGGCCGCATTCGCCCTTTTCCCATGATCAGGAGAGAGTTCCGCGGTGTACGCGATCGTTCGTAGTGGCGGAAGGCAACACAAGGTTGCCGTCGGTGACGTGGTCGAGGTCAACCGCTTGGTCGGCGGGCGCGGCGAGAGCGTCGAGTTGCCGGCGATCCTGCTGGTCGACGACGATGATGTCGTCGCGGACGCGAAGGCTCTCGCCCGCGCCCGGGTCAGGGCGGAGGTCGTCGACCACACCAAGGGCCCGAAGATCGACATTATGAAGTACCGCAACAAGACCGGGTACCGTCGGCGGCTCGGCCACCGCCAACGGCTCACTCAGGTGAAGGTCACCGACATCGAGGCCGGGAAGTAGGTCGAGATGGCACACAAGAAGGGCGCGTCGTCCAGCCGTAACGGACGCGACTCCGCGGCGAAGCGGCTCGGTGTCAAGAGGTTCGGCGGGCAGGCCGTCGGTGCCGGAGAGATCCTCGTACGCCAGCGCGGCACCCGGTTTCACCCGGGGACGGGTGTCGGCCGGGGCGGCGACGACACGCTGTTCGCGTTGACCGCGGGGACTGTGCGGTTCGGCAGTCAGCGCGGCCGCCGTAACGTCAGCGTGATCTCGCCGGCGGAGTAGGTCCGCCGAGCGCGATTTGTCCGAGGGCGGGCCCGAAGTCGGGTCCGCCCTCGTCTTTGTGTGAAGGGCCCTCGTCTTTGTGAAGGGATTGAGGACCGGTGCCGGCGTTCGTCGACCGGGTCGTACTGCGTGCCAGGGGCGGCAGCGGAGGCAACGGCTGCGCCTCTGTCCACCGGGAGAAGTACCGGCCATTCGGCGGCCCTGACGGCGGTAACGGCGGCGACGGCGGCGACGTCGTCCTCGCCGTGGATGAAGGCGTCTCGACCTTGCTCGAGTACCGTCGGCGGCCGCACCGCGGGGCCGGGAGTGGCAAGGCGGGGAGAGGATCGAACCGCCACGGCGCGCGCGGCGCCGACCTCGTCCTCCCCGTCCCCGAGGGGACCGTCGTGACGACGCTCGATGGCGAAGTACTCGCCGACCTGATCGGCGCGAACGCCCGATATGTGGCTGGACGCGGGGGGCGGGGCGGTCTCGGCAACGCGGCTCTCGCCTCGCCCCGCCGCAAGGTGCCCGGTTTCGCTCTCAAGGGGGAGCCGGGCGATGCCCACGAACTCGTCCTCGAGCTGAAGACCGTCGCCGAAGTTGGACTCGTTGGCTTCCCGAACGCCGGCAAGTCATCCTTGATCGCTGCGGTCTCCGCCGCGCGCCCCAAGATCGCGGACTATCCGTTCACCACGCTTGTTCCGAACCTCGGTGTCGTACGCGCCGGGGAGTACCGGTTCACAGTGGCGGACGTACCCGGACTGATCGTCGGGGCGAGCCGGGGTAAGGGGCTCGGCCAGGAGTTCCTGCGCCATATCGAGCGGTGCGCAGTGATCGTCCATGTTGTCG
Source organism: Streptosporangiaceae bacterium (assembly GCA_050699055.1). Classification (GTDB taxonomy): domain Bacteria; phylum Actinomycetota; class Actinomycetes; order Streptosporangiales; family JBOHCT01; genus JBOHCT01. Next base: position 6,663 of record JBOHCT010000210.1, read on the forward strand.
ACTGCGCCACACCAGAGCCAGGACGAGATCCGGTTTCCGACATCGAGGCGATCGAGGCCGAGTTGGACGCCCACGGCGGCCTGGGCGGCCGACCCCGGCTCGTCGCCCTGAACAAGATCGACGTCCCCGACGGGCGCGAGCTCGCGGAGATGGTGAGGGGGACCCTCGCCGAGCGAGCGCTCGAGACGCATATGGTGTCCGCGGCGAGCGGGGAGGGGCTGGGACCGCTCACGTACGCCATGGCCGCGCACGTCCGCGATCAGCGAGCAAAACGCCTCGCGATCGAGCCCACCCGTCCGGTGATCCGGCCGCGCCCGGTCGGCGGCGTCCGTGAGTTCGAGGTCGTAGGCGAGGGGGAGAGCTTCCGCGTACGGGGGGAGAAGCCGGAGCGCTGGGTACGCCAGACCGACTTCGCCAACGACGAGGCGGTCGGCTACCTCGCCGACCGGCTCGCTCGCCTCGGCATCGAGGAGCGATTGTTGGAGCTCGGTGCGGAGC
>JBOHCT010000211.1:0-7129 GCA_050699055.1 Streptosporangiaceae bacterium
CCTATGGCCCGGACTCTGCTTGACCAGACCGCGGTTCCGGCGACCGTGCTCGTCGTCGGCGGGCCGACCGGCGGCGGGCTGACGGCGTGGGAGGAGTTCGCCGGCCGCGACTGGGGTAGGCCGACGCCTTCCGCCGCGCAGGCAGATCCGAACACTGTCGGGCAGCTCGCGTTCACCTCCGGCACGACCGGGGAGCCGAAAGGCGTCCTGCACACCCACAACACGGTGCTGGCCGCGACCAAGGCGTTCGTGGACGTGCTGGGCCTGACCGGCGTCGACGCTCGGCCACCAGACCGGCTTCCTGTTCGGGGTTCAGATGGGGATCATGACCGGCAGCACGGTCGTCCTTCAGGAGGCCTGGGACCCGGCCCGGTTCGTCGAGCTGATCGAGACCGAACGGATCACCATGACGTGCGGGGCGATCCCGTACCTGTCCGACCTGCTGCACGCCCCGAACCTCGCCGACCACGACACGTCCAGCCTGCGGCTGTTCGGCTGCTTCGGCGCGGGGCTGCCGCGTCCCCTCGTACGGACGGCCGTCGAGCGGCTGCCGGGATGCCGGGTCTTCGGGGGCTGGGGTATGACCGAGACCGGGCTCGCTGTCATCAACCCGCCGAGCGACACCCTCGACGAGATCTGTGACACCGACGGCCTGCCGATCAACGGCACGGAGCTGCGCGTCCTCGACCCCGGTCTGACCGCCGACCTGCCGTCAGGCACCGAGGGCGAGCTGATGACCCGCGGCCCGCTCCGGCACCTCGGGTTCGCCCAGCCGGAGCTGTCCCGCGAGCTGTTCCTCGGCGGCGACTGGTACGTCACGGGCGACCGCGGCTCGCTCGACGGCACCGGGCGGTTCACGATGTCCGGACGCAGCAAGGACATCATCATCCGGGGCGGCGAGAACATCCCGGTCCTGGAGGTCGAGACCCTGCTGCTCGAACACTGCGCCCTACGAAACGTCGCCGTCGTGGCCGTCCCCGACCCCAGGCTCGGCGAGAAGGCGTGCGCCTGCGTCGTCTGCGAGCCCGGGCTGACGTTCACCATGGCGGAGATGACCGCGTGGCTCGAGTCGCACAAGCTCACCCCGCAGTACTGGCCCGAGCTGCTGCGCGTGCTCGACGAGTTCCCGACGACCGCCAGCGGCAAGACGCAGAAGTTCCGGCTCCGCGAGATGGTCGCGGGCGAAGAACACGCTCCGGTTTCGCCCACCCCGACAGCGACGTAAGGAGATTCGGCGTGACCCTGCGGCTGCACGATATCGCCGGGCAGACGGTCGGCGGAATGTTCGCGCGGCAGGCGGCCGCCCACCCCGACCGGGCCGCCATGCTCACCGAAGGCCATGCCACGGCGTGGGGGGAGCTTGCCACGGCGGTGCGCCACCTCGCGAACGCGCTGACCGGTCTCGGCGTCCACCACGGCGACCGTGTCGCGATCGTGCTGGGGAACTGCTCGGAGCTGGTCCACGCGTACCTCGCGGCGGCGTCGATCGGCGCTGTCGCGGTCCCGTTGAACCCCGCGCTCACCGCCCGCGAGCTTGGTCACCCGCTCGCCGACAGCCGCGTGCGCGTCGTCATCCTCGGCGCAAGGCACGTGGGCGATGTACAAGGGCTCATCGACGCCGGCGTGGTCCGCGACGTCACCGCCGTCATCAGCGTCGACCGCGTCGACCGCCCGGGCGACCGTGTCCTCGAGTACCACGAGCTGGTCGCTCGCGCCTCGCCACACCCGCCCGCGGTCGAGGTACGCCCCGACGACGTCGCCGTCACCTACTACACCTCCGGTACGACGGGACCGCCGAAAGGGGTGCTGCACAGCCACTTCAGTGTCCTCGCCACGGCACTCACCGCCGGGCGGATGCAGCGCCTTACCGCGGACGACCGGGTGCTGCTGGCGGCGCCGCTCTACCACTCGGCCGCGATGCACACGTTCCTGCTCGCGCACGCGCTGTTCGGCGGGAGCTGGGCGGTGCTGCCCGGGTTCGACCCGCGTGGCGTGCTGGAAAGCATCGAGCGCGATCGCGCGACCGTGTTCTTCGGCGTCGTGCCGATGCTGATCGCGTTGTGCGCCGTCCCCGACATCATTCGGTTCGACCTGTCCAGCCTGCGGGTCCTGTTCACCGGCGCGTCGCCCGTACCCGACACGCTCAAGCGCCGCTGCGTCGAGACGTTCGGCCCCGACGTCGAGCTGATCGACGGGTACGGCTGCACGGAGTCGGGCCCGGCGGGGACCGCGATCTTCACGGCGGACGCGCTCGCGAGACCGGGGTCAGTGGGTACCCCTTGGCCGTACCTGCAGGCCGCCGTCGTGGACGAGAAGTGCCGCTCAGTACCGTCCGGGGAGATCGGGGAGATCGTGCTGCGCGGCCCGACGGAGATGCTCGGCTACCACAACCAGCCCGAGGCGACCGCCATCGCGTTCGCCGGAGGCTGGCTGCACACCGGAGACCTTGGGCGTGAGGACACCGATGGCTTCCTGTACGTAACGGGACGGAAGAAGGAGATGTTGATCCGCGGGGGCGTCAACATCTACCCGCGAGAGATCGAGGAGGTGTTGTATGCGCACTCTTCCGTGGCCGACGTGGCCGTCTTCGGGGTGCCTGACGAGACGATGGGCGAGGAGGTGATGGCGTGCGTCGTGACCGGCGAAGGGGCGACCTGCACCTGCGAGGAGGTCGTTCGGCACTGCGCGGACTCGCTGGCGGCGTACAAGCTGCCGCGGTACGTGCTCCACCATCGTCGTCAGCAGCCGCGCCCGGTCATGGTTGAGCTGACGGTACCGCGCCCGAAGCACCTCCACCGCATCTCGGCGGTGGCGAGCGTGTCGGGCACCGTCGCGTCGGTGGCGGGCCTGCAGTTCGTCATCTTCACCGTCGTCGGCGCGGGGCTCACGCTCGACGTCGCGGCCTGGCTGCCCCCGCTGGTGTTCGTCGGCGGGGGAGCGTGGGTGCTTGCCCTCTCCGCCGGCGCGGCCCTGCTGCGTCCAGGGACTCCACCAGAACGCGCGGCCGCCGCCGACGTCTACAGTGCGATCGCCGGGCTGCTCGCCGCGGTCGGCCGCCCGTGGGCTGAGCGGGCCCGTCAGGAACTGACGACAGCGCTCAACACCGCGTACGACACGATGATCGGCGCTCGGTCCCGGGCTGGGGGCGTGACCCGCAGTACCGCAGGCTCGGCGCACTCCTCAACGACGCCACGCGGGTCATCGAGGCGACCACCACGCTCGTCAGGGAGGAGCGACCCGTTCCCTACGAGCTGCACCGAGCGATCGCCCGGCTGGCAGACGCCATCCACCGTGGAAGGCCCCCGCCGGAGTTCCCAGAAGCTCCCACCTCCTCACCCGGAATCGACGCGCTGTACGCCGGCCTGGCGGCGGTCGTGGCCCTCACCAGGGGCGAGGAACTCGGCGAGCGTGGACCAGAGCTGCGCCGCCCGACCCCGCGGGAACGAGTGCTCGGAGTATGGGACCGCATCGCGTCAGGTCCCGACACCTGATCGTTCGTGGCGCGCCTCGGCCTCTGCATGGGGGTCGCCGAGGCGATGCCGACGGTCGTGCCGATCCACCGGTCGTACTGGGTGCCGCTCACCGTCGCGATCGTGCTGAAGCCCGACTTCGGCTCGGTGTTCCCCCGCGCGATGCAGCGTGCGATCGGGACTGTCGTCGGCGCCGTGATCGGCGCCGGGGTGCTCGCCGTCATCCCGAACGGGCCGCCGATCCTCGTGTTCATCGCGGGGTTCGCGGCGATGCTGCCCATCGCGATCCGACGCAACTACGGGATGTTCTCGACGTTCATCACCCCGGTCATCGTCCTCCCTCTCGACCTGCTGAGCCGTGGCGACTGGTCACTTGTCACGGCGAGACTCGCCGACACGCTCGTCGGCTGCGCGGTCGTGCTTATCGTCGGCTACGCGCTCTGGCCCGGAACGTGGCAGTGGCGGACGCGGCTCGGCGTACGGTTCGCCGACGCGGTCGAGCAGGTGAGCGCGTACCTCGCCCGGGCCCTGGGGGCCGAGCCCGAGGGGCGCTCGGCCGTGCGCAGGCACACCTATCGGATGCTCTCCGACCTGCGTACCGCCTTCCAGCAGACGCTCGCGGAGCCGCCTCCGGCGAGCCGACACGCGGCGGCGTGGTGGCCGGCGATCGTCGCGCTTGAACGGGTCACCGACGCGGTGACGGCAGCCGCCATCCACATCGAGAGCGGGAGGCCCCCGCCCGGAGAGCGGGAGGTGGACCGGCTGGTCGCGGCCATGACCGACCTCGCGACCGCCGTGCGCGGCGGACGGACCCCGCGTCGGCTCCCCCTCCCCGAGGGCGGAACGCTCGCCGGTGTCGCCGCGGAGATCCACACCGCCCGGTCGGTCGTCGCCGGCCCGTCGCTCGAGGAGCCCCCGGCCCCGCACTCCTGAGCGCCGGGTAGCGCACCGAGATGGCTCAGTCCGTCCCGCCGCGCAGCCACGTGATGTAGCGGTCGGCCGAGCGGCGTACCGCCGACTCGCCGTCGCGGTCGATGACCCTGCCCCACCATCCGCCGTACACGCGGTCGAAGCTGTACGGCCCGACCGCGGTGAGGATGCGGTCGACCTCGCCCTCGGGCAGTGGGATCAGGTTGGGGTAGCTGCGCATGAACGACACGTGCCGCAGGTCAGGGACGACGGTGATCGTGTCGCCGACGAGCAGCGCACCGCGGCCCTCGGCGCCCTTCTCCCAATGGACGACCGCGCTGCCGTCGAAGTGGCCGCCGCACTGGACGAGCGTGACCCCAGGCAGCACCTCACGCCTATCCGACCAGTAGGTCACGGCGGGATCTGAGCGCCGGACCCACTCGCGATCGGCTTCTGGCACCAGGATCCGAGCCCCGCCGAAGGCCTTGCTCCACTCGACCTGTACACCGTAGAAATGCGGGTGGCTCGCGGCGACAGCGGCGAGCCCGCCCAGTTCGCGGACGCGCTCGACGGCGGCGTCATCCAGGAAGCCCGGCAGGTCCCACAGCAGGTTGCCGCCACCTGTCCGTACGAGCAGAGCCCGCTGACCGATACCGACCTGCGGCTCGACGCCGATACCGAAGAGTCCGGGCTCGAGGTCGCGTACGACGGTGTGGTGACCGGCCTCGGCGAGCTGGGCCAGGCTCGTCCAGCGCTGTCCGCCCGTCGGCACCCATTGCCGCTCGTCCGTACAGATGGCGCACTCGACGGGAGGGTCGACGGTGTCGGCATGCTGGACGCCACATGTGGCACAGATCCATGCCGTCATGAAGCGACCGTACCGCGACATGAACGCGCGCTGCCCGCCCTCGACGACGACGGCTCGCACCCTACACGGCACGCCGTATGGTGGTGTCCATGACCCGGGTGAACGATGTGGGTGGGCAGACCGGCTTCGGGGCGGTACCGCCGGTCGACCCAGACGAGCCGCCCTTTCACGCCGACTGGGAGGCGCGCGTCTTCGCGTTGAACTCCGTGCTGGTGCGCCGCGGCGCGTACACGCTGGACGAGTTCCGCGACGCGATCGAACGCATCCCCCCGAAGGAGTACCTCGAAGCTTCGTACTACGAGCGCTGGATGCGCGCGATCGAGACGCTCGTACGGGAAAAGGGCGTGCTGACCGATGGGTGAGGGCCGCTTCGCTCCAGGCACACGGGTACGCACACGGGGCGTCGACCCCGACCACCACACCCGGCTGCCCGGCTACGCCCGGGCGAAGGTCGGGGAGATCGTCGAGCCGCAGGGGGCTTGGCCGCTCGCGGACGACCGGGCACGCCGGGTCGCCGACCCGCGCGTCGAGACCGTGTACACCGTGCGGTTCGCCGCGCGCGACCTGTGGGGTGCCGGCGACCACGCCGTGACCATCGACTTGTGGGAGTCGTATCTGGAGGAGGACGGGTGAACGACACCAAGGCGAAGCGCGAGGCGCAGCAATGAGCGGCAACCACGCGAGCCTGCCGATCGCCGCGCACCTGCGCGGGCTCGAGCAGCGGCTCATCGACGCGAGTTTGGTGACCGACGAGGAGCTGGACAAGACCCTCGCGTCGTACCTGGCGAAAGCCTCGCCCGTCAACGGCGCGCGTATGGTCGCCCGCGCCTGGCTCGACGAGAGCTTCCGTGAGCGACTGCTCACAGACGCCAACACGACGATGACGGAGCTCGACCTGTCGATGGGCGGCGGCCTGCAGGAGCAGCGGCTCAAGGTGGTGCCCAACACCGCGACGCGGCACAACGTGATCGTCTGTACGCTCTGCTCCTGCTATCCGATCTCGCTGCTCGGCCCCTCGCCGAGCTGGTACAAGAGCGAGGCGTACCGTTCCCAGGTCGTCCGCGACCCGCGCGGCGTGCTCGCGGAGTTCGACCTGCGGCTGCCCGAGGATGTCGAGATCACCGTGTGGGACTCCAGCGCGGAGAGCAGGTACATGGTGCTGCCGATGCGCCCGGATGGCACCGACGACATGGGTGAGGAGGACCTCGTCGGGTTGGTCACGAGGGAAGGATTGATCGGCACCGCGGCGGTGTGAGCCCGTGGCGGTCGACACAACCCACACTGTGCTCGCCCTCGACATCGGCGGCACGAAGATCTCGGCGGCGATCGTCGACGCGCGCGGGCGGGTGCTGGCCAGAGCCCGCGCAGCGACCCCGAAAGAGGGCGGGGACGCTCTCACCCGACCTGTCCTCGACCTGGCGGCGGGCATCACCGCGGACGCGCCCTCCCCACCGTCCGGGGTGGGAGTGTCGGTCGCGGGTGCGGTGGAGGCCGACGGGGGCACGATCGCCTTCGCCCCGAACCTTCCCGGCCTCGACGGGGTCCCGCTCGGTGACCTCCTTTCCGAGCGCCTCGGCATCCCCGCGTGCGTCGTCTACGACGGCCACGCCGGGGCGCTCGGCGAGCACTGGCGCGGCGCCGGTCGCGGGGCACGCGGCATGGCCTTCCTCATCGTCGGTACGGGCATCGGCGGCGGGCTGATCCTGGACGGCCGCCTGCGCCGAGGGGCGCGCGGCATCGCCGGCGCCGCGGGGTGGATGGTCGTCGACCCCGAGGCGACGAGCTCGCCGGAGGTGGGGGCGCTGGGCTCGCTCGAGGCGGCGGCCGCGGGACCCGGGCTGGCCGCTGAGGCCCGGCGCTCCGGCCTGGGCGACGCGGCGAC
>JBOHCT010000212.1:0-7036 GCA_050699055.1 Streptosporangiaceae bacterium
GAGCGCCTCGCCTAGAGGCGCGACCAGCCAACACTGAGCGCCTCGCCTAGAGGCGCGACCAGCCAACACTGAGCGCCTCGCCTAGAGGCGCGACCAGCCAACACTGAGCGGCTGGCCTGACGAGCGGCCCGGCACGGCAGGATCCGTATTTGTGGTCCGCGGGCCCAGAAAACTGCCGGCTGCGACCATCGACCCGGATCTGCGGGTGTGGCGGGGCGCTCAGGGAGCCGCGGCGATCGCTCAGGCAGGCACGGCGGGGGCGCTCAGGCAGGCACGGCGGGGGCGCTCAGGCAGGCACGGCGGGGGCGCTCAGGCAGGCACGGCGGGGGCGCTCAGGCAGGCACGGCGGGGCGGATCACGGGAGGTGGGCAGGCGCGCTGAGGAGGCTGCCGAGCGCGAGGGACGCGTGTAACAAAAAGGTAGCGACAGGGGGGTTGTCAGGGACGCGCGCCTGGGGCACTCTCTCCCCAAGAGCAGTCGAGCGCGGGGAGGCCCCTGATGTGCATGCACCACTCGCAGGAGACGCACCGCAACCTCGTCGCCCGCATACCGAAGGTGACGGGCAGAGAGCTCCCGGAGTGGTTTGTCTGTATCGAGCGAGGACCGGCCTTCCTTCGTATGGAGGAGCGGGTCAACTGGCTGGCTGACGAGCACGACCTGCCGCACGGCTTCGCCTCAGTGATCGTCCACGAGCACGAGCGCCGCCGCGCCACGACGCGGCTGGCGAGCTGAGCTTCCGCCCGGTCGACGCCAACCCCCAGGGCGCCGACAGTGGGCGCGCGGGCTCGGCGGTCCATTGCAGGAGGTGTCTCGATGGGCGGGGGGCGCGCCCGTTAGGGTCGGAGGGTGGATTCTCAGCAAGCCGCGCGTTTCCTGCGTACCCACCACCATGGAGTGATGGCCACCTACCGTGGCGACGGACGTCCCCAGCTTTCGCCCGTGCTTTGCACGGCCGACGATTCCCCGCGGGTACTCGTCAGCTCCCGTGAGACCGCCATGAAGGTACGCAACCTGCGCCGCGACCCCCGCGTGACGCTCTGCGTGATACCTGACCAGTTCTTCGGCGACTGGGTCCAGGTCGAGGGAAGCGCCGAAATCGTGGCGCTCCCGGAGGCCATGGACCTCCTCATCGACTACTACCGGCGCGTGGCCGGTGAACATTCCGACTGGGACGACTACCGCGCCGCCATGAAACGGGAGCGACGCGTCATCGTACGTTTCTCCATCGAGCGCGCCGGGCCCGACGCGGCCGGCTAGAAACCGTGCAAATAGGACGCTGACGCTGCGCCCGCTAATCTCGGAGGTAGCTCAGCAGGCGCAGGATCTCGAGGTAGATCCAGACCAGGGTGAGGGTCAGGCCGAACGCCGCGACCCACGCCTCGCGCTGGGGAGCCCCCCGGCGCACCCCGTGTTCGATCGAGGCGAAGTCCAGCGCGAGAAAGAGGCAGCCCACCACGATCGCGACGAGGCTGAAGGCAATGCCCAGCGGCGTATCGGCACGAATGCCTATACCGGTGGGGAGGAAGATCCGCGCGACCAGATTCACGATCATCAGCCCGACGAGGGCGAAGCCAGCTCCCACGACGATCTTGGTGAACTTCGGCGTCACCCGGATACGACCGCTCGCGTAAACGGCCAGCATGCCCACGAAGGCGAGCACCGTCCCCAGGATCGCCTGGACGACGATCCCCGCGTACGCGCTTTCGTACACATGACTGACGACTCCGAGGACGACGCCCTCGGCGGCCGCGTACGCGAGAATCGGCGCGGGGTTGGCGGACCGGCGGAAGATGATGTACATCGCGAGCCCGAAGCCCACGAGCAGGGCGACGATCGCGACGCCGAGACCGAGATTGAGCACCCATGACGCGGCCCCGGCGACCAGCAGCACGCCGAGCGTCGCCGCCGTGCGCATGACGACGTCGTCGTAGGTCATCGCGCGCGGCGGTGTATAGGCCGGGGCGGCGTACATCCGCTCGAGCCGCTCGGCGCTCGGCACGTCGGAGGTCGCGTAACCCCCGCGACTGAACGCACCGCGCCGGCCGAGCACCGGGTTCCTGCTCTGCATGGGGCCTCCTCGAGGACTGCTCACCGTAGCCTAACCGGTCGAGGGACCGCCGCGTCCGGCACGACCGGGAGGCCCGAAGGGCCGGCGCCCGCGAGGTTCACCAAAGAGTGCTGAGCCCGTCGGGAACGCGAGAGTGCCCCCGGTCGGACTCGAACCGACACTTTGACCCTTTTAGGGGGCCTGCCTCTCCCTTTGGGCTACGGGGACGGCGCGTGACCACGAAAGCACAGCATCATCCATGCCGTAAAAGATCCAGCACCGCGCGTTGGGCCTACTCAACGGGAGTGTGACGTAAACGTGATATGCGTTGAAGAAGGCTGACCATAACTGGACAGAAGACCGGGCCGTGAATGCCCAGCTATTCCGTTCGGGTAAGAGGTATGTCACTTCGGCCGTCCTCGTGCCGGCGCACGGCGAGCACCTGGTTGGCACCGAGCCGGCCGGCTTCGAAGGCGAGCGCCGACCCCGTCATGTACAACAGCCACGCACGGGCACGACCAGGCGAGGTGAGCGCCGCGCACTCCTCCCAGTGCTCCCGGAGGCCCGCGACCCAGCGCCGCAGGGTCAGGGCGTAGTGGTCACGCAGGGCCTCGACGTCGCGGACCTCGAACCCGGCCCGCTCCCACAGGTCGATGGTCTGGCCGACCGGCAGCAGCTCCCCTCGCGGGTGCACGTAGCTGCGGACGAAGGTGGGGCGGGTCGGCGTGGGACGCTCAGGCCTGCGCGCGATCTGGTGGCTGAGCAGTCTCCCGCCGGGGCGCAGCACCCGGAACAGCGAACCCGCGTAGTCGGCGAACCGCGCCGCACCGACGTGCTCGACCTCGCCGAGGGCAGCGATGGCGTCGTACGGGCCGTCCGCGACCGCTTCGTAGTCCTGGACCCTGATCTCGATCCTGTCCTCGAGACCCGCCTCGAGCACCCGTTTCCTGGCATCGTCGGCCTGCTCCTGTGAGAGCGTGACGCCGACGACGCGCACGTCGTACCGGCCGGCGACGTGCGTCGCGAGCGTGCCCCACCCGCAGCCGACGTCGAGCAGGCGCATGCCTGGGGCGAGCCCGAGCTTGTGCGCGACGAGATCGCACATGTCGCTCACCGCGTCGTCGAGAACGTACGACTGGTCGTCACGACGGGTCCAGTAGCCGCTCGAGTCGAACATGGACGGGCCGAGCACATACCGGTAGAAGTCGTTGCCGACACTGTAGTGAGCACTGCTGGGCGCGCCGGGGGGAGCGTCCTTGCGGCGGCCGTCATCACCCGCCGAGGACGGATCGGCCTCCTCCGGCGGGGGCTTGGGCTCGGGACCGACCGCGCCGAGCATGACCGCCGTACGAACCAGCTCCCGCTTGTCGTCGCGGGTGAGGGTGATGCCATGGTCGCCCGCCCGCTCGACGATCCGCATGGCGGTCCGCAGGGCATCGAAGAAGTCACCGTCGACCTCCAGCTCGCCGGCGACGTAGGCACGGCCGAGGCCGAGCTCGTTCGGCTGCCACAGCAGCCGGCGCAAGGCACGCCGGTGGCTGATGACGACGCCGGGCGCGTCCGGCGGGCCGGTCTCGCTGCCGTCCCAGCCGCGGATCCGCAGCGGCAGGTCCTCGCCGAATACTCGGGTGAGGAGCGGGCCCAGGCGTCCGACAACCCCTCCCGCGTCACGCATCGTTGGACCTTCCTCGCTCAGACGGAGCACGTTCATGGCCTCGGGCAGGGCACCTTCTCGCCCGCGAACCCTACGCCGTCTGACGCGCGGGACGCAGCCGACCGTCGTCCAACGGCGGGTGCGCCGCCTCCTCGAACTCCTCACGCGGCATGTGCAAGGTGCCCAGCGACACGACCTCGCGGCGGAAGAACAGGGCGAGGGTCCAGTCCGCGACCACACGCACCTTACGGTTGAGCGTCGGGATGCGTGACATGTGGTACGTGCGATGGACGAACCACGCCGGCATGCCGCGGGCCTTGACGCCGTAGATCTCCGCGACCCCCTGATGCAGGCCGAGGCTCGCGACCGATCCCGCGTACGCGTGCACGTACGGCTTGATCGGGCGCCCGCGTATCGAGGCGACGATGTTGTCGGCGAGGCGGCCGGCCTGGCGTACGGCGTGCTGCGCCGTGGGACCACAGTACTCCCCCGGCTGAGTGAGGTCGGGGACGGCCGCGCAGTCACCCCCGGTCCAGGCGTCGCTCACGTCCTGGACCGTGAGGTACTCCGTCGCCTTGACCCGGCCCTTGTCGTCCTGGGGAAGATCGGTCGCCCTGACGAGCGGGTTCGGCTTGACGCCCGCCGTCCACACGAGGGTGTCGGCGTCGAACTCGTCGCCGTCAGAGAGCACGATGTGGTGCTTCTCCGCGGACTCGAGCAAGGTGTTCAGCCGCACCTCGATGCCGCGCTCACGCAGCTGCCGGACGGTGTAGCGGCCCATGTCCTGGCTGACCGTCGGCAGCACCCGTTCGGTGGCCTCGACGAGGACCCACCGCATGTCCGAGGGGTCGATGCCGTCGTAGTACTGGCACGCGTGCCGGGCCATGTCCTCGAGCTCCGCGAGGGCCTCGACACCCGCGTACCCGGCCCCGACGACGACGAAGGTGAGCGCACGCCGGCGAACCGCCCGGTCTCCGGCCGACGCGGCGTTGTCCAGGCAGGAGAGCACACGATTGCGTAGGTAGATGGCCTCGGCCACGGTGTGGAAGCCGATGCCGCACTCGGCGAGCCCCGGGATCGGGAGCGTCCGGACGACGGAGCCGGGCGCCATGACGAGGATGTCGTAGGAGATCTCGCGCTCCGGCCCGGCGTTCGGCAGGAAACGCACCACCCGCCGGGCATGCTCAACCCGGGTGACGTGGCCGTTCAGCACCTGCGCCTCGGGCAGCACCCGGCGCAGCGGTACGACGACGTGGCGGGGCTCCAGGTTGCCGGCCGCCGCCTCCGGCAGGAACGGTTGGTACGTCATGTACGACTGCGGGTCGATCACGGTCACGGCGGCCTCATCGCGGCGCAGCTTGCCTTGCAGGCGATGCGCCGTGTACAGGCCCACGTACCCGCCGCCGATCACCAGGATGTGCGGTCGCTGAGGCAGCGTGCTCACAGGGGTACTCACAGCCCTGAAGCTACCCGCGCGGCGGATCCTTCAGACACCCGCGGCGCGCGACCTCCCGGGCGCCTCACGTCCGTCCAAGATCCGCGTCAGCGGTCGGAGAGCGGAGGATACTGCGCTCCCGGACCAGACAGGCGGATCTTGCAGAGCTCCTCAGTCGGGGAAAGCGTAGTCCCTCGCGCGCAGGAAGATCGCGTCGAACATGTCCCCGGTGAGCTTGCCGGTGAAGGTGTTCTGCTGGCTGGGGTGGTAGCTGCCGAGCAGCAGGGTCGAGTGGAACGCCCCCGGTCGCGGTCCGAGCTCGACCTCCACGGCGTGTCCGAACGGTGGCCTACGGCGCGGGAGCGGATAGCCGGTCCTGCGCAGCGCGGTCCAGAGCACCTGCCAGCCGAACCCACCCAGCACCACGACCGCACGCACGTTGTCCGCGGTGAGCTCAAGCTCCCGCTCCAGCCAGGGCAGGCAGGTGTCGCGCTCGGGAGAGGTCGGTCGATTGTGCGGTGGGGCGCAACGGACGCCTGCGACGACGCGGGCCCCCTGAAGGCGCTGGCCGTCGCCGGCACGGGTGCTCGTCGGCATCGTCGCGAGCCCGGCGTGGTGCAGAGCGGCGAACAGCCAGTCGCCGCTGCGGTCGCCGGTGAAGATACGGCCGGTGCGGTTGCCCCCGTGCGCGGCCGGGGCGAGCCCCACGATGAGGACGCGTGGCCGCTCATCACCCCAGCCGGGCAGCGGGCGCCCCCAGTACCGCTCCTCGGCGAACGCGCGCCGCTTCTCGGTGGCGACTCGCTCCCGCCACTCGACGAGCCGCGGACACGCCCTGCAGACCGAGATCCTCGCGTCCAGGTCCGCCAGCGAGTCCGACTCGATGGCGAGGGCGTTGACCTCTGCCGGGGTACGCGCCACCGGCGTACGTGAGCTCGCGGGGTCGTCCGGCCATCCGCTTCCTGGCGGGACACCGGCGGCGGTCAGCCTGCGACCGCGGGGGGACTCGTCGTCGAAGGTGCCGCTGCCTGACGACGGGTCACGGGGCGCTGGCGGGTACGGCACGGCTCAGCCCAGCGTCTCCGAGCTGGTTTGTGAACCTCGCGGACGCTTCGGTTCACATGCCCACCCCCCGGGACGACCTGCGAACAAGCTCCGAGAGCCGCCGCCGGGGATACGCACCATTTCGACCATGTGACGCTCCTTCGCTCGTACGCCGTCGTACCGTCCCGCTGGTCGCACTCGCCTCCTCGGTACCATTGCGGACGCCCTCCCCGACCGGGTCGACCGCGTCCCTTCGCCGCTTCGGACGGTCCGTCCAGCGGGTACGCCCGCTGTCCGACGCGGCTGCTGGGTGGCTGGTGAACAGCCAACTGTGCCACGTTCGACCGTACGAGACGGGGATGGCGCACATATCGTGACCGATCGGTTGCACGTCGTTGATGCGTGCCGCACCGTGCCCACATGCCGTGGACGCGGGCCGTAGACGCCTCGCCGAAAGGGTCATCGAAGCCTTGACACCGACGTGTCCGCACGAGACCCTCCGTGCGAGACAACGTTGTCAGGATTTCTGTCCCCGATCACCAGGCGCCTCGACCGGCCGGTCGCGCTGTACCTGCCGGACGACATGATCCCGGGGATCAAGGGCTTCATGGAGCCGTACATGAAGCTCATCGACAGGGGGACGCGGCCCGCCGTAGTGCTGCACAGCCGGAGCAAGGACCAGGCCTACCTCGCGTCGCGGGGCATCGAGAAGGTCGTCACCCTCGACGAGGTCTGATCCTCCGGGCGGGGTCGTCTACTAGGGTCTGTCTCCCAATCCTCAGCCTGCTGCGCGGCGCCCAGGATTGGGAGACAGCTACGCGGGGCCGCCCTGCGGGCGGCCGTCGTGAACAGACAA
>JBOHCT010000213.1:0-6789 GCA_050699055.1 Streptosporangiaceae bacterium
CAGCACAGCCGCCTGGCCCGCAACCTGACATCGACGACGATCTCCGAACCTAGAGCCACGCCCCGTGCGCGTCCTGTCACCCGCGGCGCGTGTCGCGGATCCCCTACCCGCTCAGCCTTCCGCCACCCTCACCCCCCTGCCAGCACCCACACCCATGCCAGGAGAGCCGTAAAGATGCGCCCACACCGCGCGAGGACGGGGAGGGTCCCCGAGACTTTCCGTGCCGTGACATCCTTCTCTCGTCGTGAACCGTCGTGATCCAGCCCCCACACGCCGTGCCGTGCTCTTGGGCGCGCTGGCGCTCCTCGGCGCGGCCGGCTGCGAGCCGCTCGGCTACATCCAGCCGGAGCCTCCAGGCCCCGGCGTGCTCATCGCGCGCCGCGCGATCACCAGCGAAGAGGACTTGCTCGCGCGTTACGCGGCGGTGCGTCGCAGGCACCCCTCGCTCGCCGCACGACTCGACCCGGTCGCCGCCGACCATCGCGAGCACCTGCGCGCCCTTCGCGGGCGGGTGGTCGGCGGCGCGACCGCACGCCCCACCCACGGCTCGACGTCGTCTGTCCCGTCCGTGCCCGCCGGTCCTGACCACGCCGTCGCCACCCTGGTCACGGCCGAGCGACACGCGTCCAAACGCCTCTTGGGCGCCCTGGAGAGCGCGCCCGGCCCGCTCGCCCAGCTCCTTGCCAGCGTCAGCGCGTGCGAGGCCACACACGCGACCCTGCTCGCTCCGGAGGCCCCCTCATGAGCACACTCGAGGCGCTGCAGAAAGCGCTGGCCGCCGAACACGTCGCGGTCTACGGCTATGGCGTGGCAGGCGCCGAGCTGCGGGGAAGCCGCCGCGCCCACGCACGTACGGACTGGAAGGCCCACAGGGCCGCCCGCGACGAGCTGCGCCGACTGGTACGTGAGCACGGCGGGCGGCCGACACCGGCCGCCCCCGCATACGACCTGCCCTCCCACCTCAGTGATGGCAGGGCCGCCGAGCGCCTCGCGACCCGGTTGGAGGAGGGCGTCACCGCGGCCTACGCGGGACTCGTGGCCACGGGCGACACGCGCCTGCGCCGCTTCGCGGCACGAGCCATGCGGGAGTCCGCGATCCGGGCGTCGCACTGGCGCGGCTCGGCGGAGCCCTTCCCGGGCCTGCCACACGAAGGCGCGGCCGCCGACGCCCCTCAACGGTTCGGCGCGTCCGGCGAGCCCCGCCAGGAGTCGATGAGCGGCAGCAGCTCCGACAACCGTCCGATCACGGCGTCGGGCTCGGCTCCGTCATAGGAGGGCACGGCGCTGTTCGGCACGAGAACCGCCCGCATGCCGAAGGACCTCGCACCGTGGATGTCGTCATACGGCCTGTCGCCGACGAACACGCACGAGGCGGGGTCAGCCACGCCGACGGCGGCGAGCGCCGCGCGAAAGGCCTCTGGGTGCGGCTTCACCCACGGAATCTCGCTTGTGTACACGGCCCCGTGGATGAGACCCAGGACGCCGTCGCGACTGAACACCCGCTCATGCCACTCACGCGACCACGCGGTGTTGGACAGGACACCGATCCGTATCCCCCGACGGCGCAGGTTCGCGAGGAGGGCGGGAGCCTCCGGGTCGGTGAACGTGTGCGGCTCCCACGCGTCGTAGCACGCGGCGAGCACGGCCTCGCTCGGCGTGACCCCCGCCTCCGCGAGCACCTCATCGAGGGTGAAACTGCGGTGCTCGTGCCCGGCCCTCCGCCAGGCGGCACGCTCGGCGTCAAAGAGCGTCTCGGCGATCTCTTCGGCGCGCTCCAGGTCCACCGAGCTCGCGATCCGGCGCCAGGTGTCGCGTACGTCGATGTCGTGCCAGGGCGTAAGGGTGCCACCCCAGTCGAAGACGACCGCCTCCAGGCTCACCTTCGCATCACGCGGCCCAGGATAGTCAGAACATCACGGATGTGAACGTCCCCACGTCGGCGAAGCCAACGCGGTGGTACGCGGCCTTGGCGGGGCCATTGTAGTCGTTCACGTAGAGCGTCACGGTCGGAGCGACCGACCGGAGCGCCTCGTCGACGACGGCTGCGACACCGTGCGCGGCGAGCCCCTGCCCGCGCAGCGTCGGCTCGACCCACACACCCTGGATCTGGCAAGCGTACCTGGTCGCGGCGCCGATCTCGGCCTTGAACACGACCGCGTTGTCCTCGATGCGCGCGAACGCCCGGCCGAGGTGCACAAGCTCAGCCACCCGCGCGCGGTAGAGCGCGCCGCCGTCGCCGACGTCCGGCGACACCCCCACCTCCTCGGTGAACATCGCGAAGCAGGCCGGCAGCAGGACGTCGAGCTCCTCCGGCCGAACCCGCCGAACAGCCGGGTCATGGACGACACGGGGAAAGTTCGAGGTCGCCATCACCGGCTGCACCGCCCGCACCGCGCGTGGCGCACCCCAATGGGGACGCAGGAGCCGCCACAGCGCCCCCACGGCGTCGGACGGTCCCACGATGGACGAGCAGCGCCTGCCCTGCGCCCGAGCGCGCTCGGCGAACGCCTGGACCGCCTCCGGCGTCGCCTCGACAGGGATGAGGTTCGCGCCCGAGTAGCACAGCGACCGCAGGCGCCCCTGCGACACGTATCCCCACAGCTCCGCGCCGAGCCGTCCGGGGTTGAGCCCCGCCGCGTGCACCCGCGACGCGACGAAGACGCTCGTCACCGGGTCGCGTTCGAGGAGCGCGAGCACCTCAGCGAGGTCCCTGTCCTCCAGTACCCGGACGGGCGCGGTGCGTAGCACGCGCATCACCACACCGTGTCGCCGAAGATGCGTCCAGGGTAAAGGACCGTTCGCACCTCCGGACCCCTGAACGCGGCTACGAGACCTGGACCTCTGGGTGCCCGCCCGTCTCGAGCTCACCGTCGGCACGCATCCGCTCGGCGATGCGCTCCGCCTCCTCGATCAGCGTCTCGACGATCCGCGACTCGGGAACGGTCTTGACGACCTCGCCCTTGACGAAGATCTGCCCCTTGCCGTTGCCCGAGGCGACCCCGAGATCGGCCTCGCGCGCCTCGCCGGGCCCGTTGACGACGCACCCCATGACGGCCACCCGCAGCGGTACCTCCATCCCCTCGAGACCGGTGTTGACCGCATCGGCCAGCGTGAAGACGTCGACCTGGGCACGACCACACGAGGGGCAGGAGACGACGTCGAGCCCACGCTGGCGCAGCCCGAGCGACTCGAGGATGGCGATGCCGACCTTGACCTCTTCGACGGGTGGGGCGGAGAGCGAGACGCGGATGGTGTCACCGATGCCCTCGGCCAGGAGCGCGCCGAAGGCAGCCGAGGACTTGATCGTCCCCTGGAACGTGGGTCCTGCCTCGGTCACACCGAGGTGAAGGGGATAGTCGCAGCGCTGCGCGAGCAGGCGATACGCCTGGATCATCAGGACAGGGTCGTGATGCTTGACCGAGATCTTGATGTCGCGGAAGTCGTGCTCCTCGAACAGCGAGGCCTCCCACAGCGCCGACTCCACGAGCGCCTCGGCGGTCGGCTTGCCCCCGTGCCGCTCCAGGACCCTCTTGTCGAGGGACCCGGCGTTGACCCCGATGCGAATCGGGACGCCGGCGTCCTTGGCCGCGCGGGCGATCTCCCTGACCTTGTCGTCGAACTTCTTGATGTTGCCGGGATTGACGCGGACACCCGCGCAGCCGGCGTCGATCGCCGCGAAAACGTACCGCGGCTGGAAGTGGATGTCGGCGATGACCGGAATCTGCGACTTCCTCGCGATCGCGGGCAGCGCCTCCGCGTCGTCCTGGCTCGGGACCGCGACGCGGACGATCTGACAGCCGGTCGCGGTGAGCTCGGCGATCTGCTGCAGCGTGGCGTTGATGTCCGCGGTGACGGTCGTGGTCATCGACTGGACGGACACCGGCGCGTCGCCACCGACGGCGACGTCGCCCACCCAGATCTGCCGCGACCTACGGCGCTCGGCGACCTGCGGGCCGGGCAGCTCCGGCACCCCCAACGAGACTGCTGTCATGTAGTGACACCTCGACGCTGTCGCGACTTCCGAACCGCCAGGGGAAAGCCTCCCCTGTGGGCAGCGCACCACACATGCGCTCCTCCACGTGATCGTACTGCCCAGTGCTTGCCGGTGAACCTCGCGTCGGCCCTTCGGGCCTGCTGGCTTCGGTTCACATGCTCCCGAGTCTCCGCTGCGGCCCTGTGGGCTGTCGACCGCCTTCGGCGGATTCGTGCTCCTCGGCCCTCGGACGCTCCCCTCGGGAGCCTGCCACTCCTTCGACCCGACTCACCCGACCCCTTCCTCAGAACGACGCCGTCACCGGGTTGACAATGTCGTTGACGAGAGCGACGACGGCGACGAACACGATGAGGCCGAGAAAGACGACAGTCACGGGGAGAAGCTTGTTGTAGTCGACTCTTCCGGGATCTGGCCGCCGGACGAGGCGGTAGACGAGGGCACGGCCGCGCTCGAACACCACGACGGCCATGTGCCCCCCGTCGAGCGGAAGGAGCGGCAGCAGGTTGAAGATCCCGATACCGATGTTGAAGATCGCGATCACCACGAGCAGCCCCTGCAGCCCGCTCTGGGCGTACGCACCACCGGACAGCTGCCCGATGCCCACAACGCTGACCACCCTGGACTTCGAGCTACCTCCGCCGTTCCACGGCATCATGTCGCCGACGTGGCTCGGCAGGGCCGCCAGCGCCTGGCCGGTCTGGGCGATCGCCTGCCCGAACGTCGCGAACGACCGCTGCACGGCCGCTCCCGGCGGCAGGTGCTCCACGGTGCCCGCGATGTGGATCCCGACGATGTAGCGCGAGTCATGTTCGCGGGGGTCGACGGTCCGCGTGACCGCCTGCCCGCCGCGACGCATCTTCAGCGTGACGGGCTCACCGTGAGCCTGCTGGATGATCGAGGAAAGCTGGTTCGGCCCCCCCTCCAGGCGCGTGCCGTCCACCGCGACGACGGTGTCGCCCGCGTGCAGCTCGCCATACGCCGGCGCGGTCTGCTGGCAGTGGCCGCCGGCCTTGGCGCCGAGGCACCTCGCGACATCGACGACCTTCACCTGACCGCTGGGCACGGGGTAGAGGGCGAACACCGCGACGAACGCGATGATGGCCAGCACGAAGTGGGTGAACGAGCCCGCGCCCAGCACGGCGAACCGCTGCCATCCCGGCTTGTTGACCATCGCCCGGTCCGCGTCCTCGGGTGGGACCTCCTCGAGGTCGGTCTGGCCGACGATGTTGACGAACCCGCCGGCGGGGATCGCCTTGACGCCGTACTCCGTCTCTCCGCGGCGAAACGACCACAGGGTGGGGCCGAAGCCGAGGAAGTACCGGGTGACCTTCATGCCGAAGGCCTTGGCCGTCGCCATGTGGCCGGCCTCGTGCAGACAGACCGAGATCACGATCGCCACGACGAAGGCGACGACACCGATGAGCACGCCGAACCCCGCTAACCCGTCACCGCGACGCCCGAGAAGGCCCCGCCCACGAAGACACCGCCCCGAACCCGCCCCGAAGCCTCATGCGACCCCATCACCCGTGATCGGTCAGTTCGCGCGCGCGTGTCCGCGCCCACGCGTCGGCACGCAACACATCGTCCAGCATCAGACCGGTTCCCCCGCTCCCGGGTCCGCCCGCACACTCCCCGACGACCCTTGCGACGGTGTCGACGATCTCAGGGAACGGTATCCGCCGCTCGAGGAAGGCGGCCACACACTCCTCGTTGGCCGCGTTGTACACGGCCGGTGCGGTGCCGCCCGCGGCACCCACCTGGCGGGCCAGCTCGACCGCGGGGAACGCCTCGCCATCGACGGGGAGGAACTCCCAGGTGCTCCCACTGCTCCAGTCGACGGCAGGCGCGGCGCCCGCGACCCGCTCGGGCCAGCCGAGCGCGAGCGAGATCGGCAGCCGCATGTCGGGCGGGCTCGCCTGGGCGATCGTCGAGCCGTCCGCGTACTCGACCATGGAATGAACGATCGACTGCGGGTGGACGACGACCTCGATCCGCTCGAAGGGCACGTCGAACAGCAGGTGCGCCTCGATCACCTCGAGGCCCTTGTTGACGAGCGTGGCGGAGTTCACGGTGATGACCGGCCCCATCGTCCACGTCGGGTGGGCGAGCGCCTGCTCCGGCGTCACGTCCGCGAGCTCGTCGCGCCGACGACCGCGAAACGGGCCGCCACTCGCCGTCACGATGAGCTTGCGGACCTCGGACGCCGACCCGCCGCGAAGGCACTGTGCGAGGGCGGAGTGCTCGGAGTCGACGGGCACGATCTGACCCGGGGCGGCGCGCTCCTTGACCAGCGGACCGCCGACGATCAACGACTCCTTGTTCGCCAGCGCGAGGACACGCCCAGCCTCCAGGGCGGCGAGCGTGGAGGTGAGCCCGAGTGAGCCGGTCACGCCGTTCAGCACGACATCGCAGGGCCAGCGTGCCAGCTCGTCGACCGCGGCGGGCCCGGCGAGGATCTTGGGCAGCGTGAAGGCACCCGTGCTGTACCCGCGGTCCTTGGCGGCCCGGTAGAACGCGAGCTGCAGGTCTTGGGCCGCGCTGGCCTGAGCGACGGCGACGGCCCGCACGCCGAGCCGCAACGCCTGCGTGGCGAGCAGGTCGACCCGGTTGCCCCCCGACGCGAGCCCCACCACACGGAACCGGTCGGGATTGCGGACGGCGACGTCGATCGCCTGGGTCCCGATCGAGCCGGTCGATCCGAGGATGATGATCTCTCTGGGACGTGACTCCACGCCGCCATTCTCCATGCCCGCCGGCCTAGTGGCCGCGCAGATAGGACGGTGAGGTCCCAGCAG
>JBOHCT010000214.1:0-6783 GCA_050699055.1 Streptosporangiaceae bacterium
GCCATGTCGAGGTCGCCTGCGAAGTCGAGGTAACCCACCGTCCCGCCGTAGAGACCTCGGCGGGTGGGCTCGAGCTCGTCGATGATCTCCATCGCCCGCACCTTCGGCGCCCCCGACAGGGTGCCCGCGGGGAAGGTCGCCGTCAGCACGTCATGGGCGGTACCCCCGTCGGTCACGTCGCCCACCACTGTCGAGACGAGGTGCATGACGTGGCTGTAGCGCTCCACCTCCATGAACTGTACGACCTGCACGGTCCCTGGTTCGCACACGCGTCCGAGGTCATTGCGGCCGAGGTCGACCAGCATGACGTGCTCTGCGCGTTCCTTCGGGTCGGCGAGCAGCTCCTCCGCGAGACGCGCGTCCTCCTGCGGGCTCCCGCCGCGTCGGCGGGTGCCGGCGATCGGATGCAGCAGCGCCCGGCCCTCGGTCACCTTCACATGGGCCTCGGGACTCGACCCGACGATCTGGTAGTCGCCGAAGTCGAGCAGGTACATGTACGGGCTCGGGTTCGTCGCCCGCAGCACGCGATAGACGTCGAGCGGGGAGGCGCACGTCGCGGTCTCGAACCGCTGGCTCACGACGACCTGGAAGCAGTCGCCCGCCTCGATGTAATCCTTCGCGCGCTCGACGGCCTTGGGGAACTCCCCCAGCGGGGTGCGGTGAACGACGTCGGCCTCCGCGTCACAGTCGACAGTCGCGACGGTCGGCGGGGCGGGGGTGGCGATCGCACCCGCCATGGCGTCGAGCCTGGCCAGGGCGTCTGCGTACGCAGCGTCCCTGCTGGCGTCCCTGCTGGCGCCGCTGGCGGTGTCGTCGGGGAACGCGTTGGCGATGAGCAGGACCGTGCCGTGGTAGTGGTCGAGCACGGCGAGATCGGCGGTCAGCATCATGCCGAGCTCGGGGAGCCCGACGTCGTCCTCGGCCTGGGAGGGCAGGCGCTCCAGGCGGCGGACGGTGTCGTAGCCGATGTAACCGACGAGACCGCTGGTGAGGGACGGCAGCCCTTGCCCTTGGGTACGCGGCGAGCGCAGGGCCTCGACGGTGGCGCGGATGGCCTCGAGCGGATCGTCGGGCAGGGTGCGCACGGCGGCGGGCGGGTCGCCGATCCACGCGGAACGGCCCGCGTCCTCCGTGAGGATGGCCTCGCTGCGTACACCCACGAAGGAGTACCGCGACCATACGCGGCCGTGCTCCGCCGACTCGAGCAGGAACGTGCCAGCCCGCCCTCCGGCCAGCTTGCGGTACAGGCCCACCGGGGTCTCACCGTCCGCGAGCAGCCGCCGGACGACAGGCACCACCGGCCGGCCGGTGAGCTCGCGGAAGGTGGGGCGGTCGGGCACGACGACGCCGTCGGTCGCGAGGTTCATGTCGTCGCCCCCTGCCCTTCGCCCGCGGCCGCCTCGAGCCGGTCGGCGTCGAAGCAGGTCCGGTCGCCGGTGTGGCAGGCGGCCCCGACCTGCTCGACGGCGACGAGCACGGTGTCACCGTCACAGTCGAGCGCGACCGACCTGACCCACTGCTGGTGCCCGGAGGTCTCCCCTTTGACCCAGTACTCCTGGCGGCTGCGCGACCAGTAGGTGCATCGCCCCGTGGTGAGGGTGCGATGGAGTGCCTCGTCGTCCATCCAGCCCAGCATCAGCACCTCGCCGGTGTCGTGCTGCTGGGCGATGGCGGGGAAGAGACCATGATCGTCGCGCTTGAGGCGAGCCGCGATGGCCGGGTCGAGGTTCGAGGGACGAGCGGGACCGGACATGTTCCCTATTGTGTCCGCTCCACGCCCGCTGTCGCGCGCCGACCGTCGATACGGTCCGACGCCTGACCCCCCACACGACCCGCGTCTGAGCTAACGCGTCGCCAGTGGCACGATCCCTCAGACATCGGGCCGCGCACCCGGGAGGACGTCTGACCAACCGCGCCACGGGCGACGCGGCCCCTCGGACACGCGACACTAGGATCCAAAGATGACCATGTACGCGCGTACCGAGCGCCTCGCGCTGGCGGACCTGTTCGACGAAGCGGGTCCGGACGCCCCGACCCTGTGCGCCGGATGGACGACGCGCGACCTCGCGGCGCATCTCGTGGCCCGCGAGCGCCGACCCGACTCCGGCCCAGGGCTCCTCATCCGGCCGCTTGCCGGGTACGCCGAGCGGGTACGACGCGGACTGGCCAGCGGCCGGTCCTATGCCGAGCTGGTGTCGCTCGTACGCGATGGACCGCCGCCGTGGTCCCCCTTCGGACTGCCCCGGGTGGACGCCGCCGTGAACACCGTCGAGTTCTTCGTCCATCACGAGGATGTCCGCCGTGCGGGACAGGAGTGGCGCCCGAGAGAGACCGACCCGGGCCTCGAGGACGCGCTCTGGCGCCGGCTGCGGGCGATGGCGCGGATGCTCGTGCGGCGGGTGCCTGTCGGCGTCGAGCTGCGGGTCGAGGGGCACGCGCCGGTCCTCGCCAGGTCCGCGGACCCGAGCGTGACGCTGCGCGGTGACGCCAGCGAGGTCGTCCTCTATCTCTTCGGCCGGCGTCAGGTGGCAGACGTGGAGGTGGAAGGGACCGACGACGCGGTTGCGGCGCTCGCCGTCGCGCCGCTCGGGATCTGATCGTCCGAGAAGAGCGATGCCAGCCCGGCGAGGGCCTCGGAGACGACGCGATAGTACGACCACACACCGCGCTTGGTGCGGGTCACCAGCCCGGCGTCGAGCAGCACCTTGAGGTGGTGGCTGACGGTCGGCTGGGTCAGGCCGAGCGGCGCGGTCAGGTCGCACACGCACGCCTCGCCCCCGTCATGCGCGGTGATCATGCTGATCAGCCGGAGGCGCGTGGGGTCGGCCACCACCTTGAGCTGCCGGGCGAGGTGCTCGGCGAGCTCGGTCGAGAGCGGGGTGCGGACGAGCGGTACGCAACACAGGTTCACGTCATCGGCTTCTTGCCCCATACCGGCTATGTTGCCACAACATCGACGCGGGTCTATGCTCCCAATCAGATAGATGTTCATCGATTTAAGGTGACGGAGATGGGTTCGACTGACGAGGCGCTGCGCGAGGAGGTTCGCGAGAGGTACGCGGCTGCCGCGCGCCCGGCCCTGGAGCGAGCCGTCGCCGGGGACGCATCATGCTGCGACACGAACGCCTGCGGGTGCTCGGGGTACACCGAGGACGAGCTCACCACCCTCCCCGCGGGCGCCCTCACGGCCAGCCTCGGCTGCGGCAACCCGACGGCAGTCGCGGAGCTTCGGGAGGGCGAGACCGTACTCGACCTGGGATCCGGAGGTGGCATCGACGTCCTGCTCTCGGCGCGCCGTGTCGGGCCGACGGGTCGCGTCTACGGACTCGACATGACCGACGAGATGCTCGCGCTCGCACGGCGCAACGCCGACGAGGCGGGCATCCGGAGCGTGGAGTTCCGCAAGGGACATATCGAGGACGTCCCGCTGCCCGACGTGACGGTCGACGTCGTCATCTCCAACTGCGTCATCAACCTGTCGACAGACAAGCCCGCGGTACTCCGCGAGGCCTACCGCGTGCTGCGGCCGGGAGGTCGCCTCGGGGTGACCGACATCGTTGCCGAGGACCGCCTCACGCCCGCCGAGCGGGCGGAGCGCGGCAGCTACGCCGGGTGCGTCGGGGGCGCGCTGTCGTACGGCGAGTACGACCGCGCGCTGCGGAACGCCGGGTTCTCCGAACGGTCGGTGACGTATACCAGCGACGTCGCTGACGGCATCCACGCCGTGATCGTCAAGGCCCGCAAGGCCGCATGAGCCGAGCGATCGAAGGGAGGCAGGCCGATGTGGTGTCCGTGTTGCGGTGAGTACGCCTGCGGCTGCGAGTGCTGCCCCAGGTAACACCCCGCAGGCCGAACGGCCGGGAGAGCCCACGCGATGCTCTCCCGGCCGTTCGGGGTTCGAGGCCGGATTTGGGTGTCAGCCCTGCCAGGCTACTGGTTCTGGCGATTCTGGATGCGCTGCCTGAACTCCTGCGCGCACTGCGCCTTCTCCTGCTGGGTGTTCGCGTGCTGCACGCACTGCCGGTAGCTCTGGAACTCGTTGGAGTGCATGAAAGAGCTAATCAGCGATGCGCCCGCGGCCAGCAGGAGGACGGAGAGGATCAAGCCGATCGCGCCGAGCACCGCGCCGATGACCGACATCGCGCCGTTGGTGGCGACGTTCTTCCTCACCCGGCGCCAGCCCACGATGCCGAAGATGATCCCCAGGATCCCGAGGATCACCCCACCGACGAGGGTCCAGCACAGCAGGATCGCCACGATGCCGAGAACCAGCGCGGCGATGCCCATTCCGTTGCGTGGCCTGGGCGGCGGGCCGTACCCGGGCGGAGGGGGTCCATAGGGCGGCGCGCTCGGCCCGCCGTACCCGCCCCCTCCGTAGGAGCCCCCGCCGGACTGAGGAGGCCCCTCACTGGACCCCTCATTGGGCCCGTAGGGATCGCCGGACGGCGGAAGGGCGCTCGGGGGATCGTATGGGCTCCCGTGCGGCGGCTGGTCCGGCCTGTCGGGGCCCTCGGGTGGGGTGGAGGACATGTGTTCTCCCCGTTCCATTCATATGGGTCGCTGACGGTGCCGCGCATGTTACTGGGTCGCGGACGTCGAGATCGCTCGCATGGCGGCACGCGCCAGATCACCGCACCGGATGACCCGCGGCGCGCAGCGCGTCCTTGACCTCCCGGACCCGCAGGTGACCGAAGTGGAAGACACTGGCGGCCAGCACCGCGTCGGCGCCGGTCTCGACCGCCGACGCGAAGTGGTCGGTGTCGCCCGCTCCGCCGCTGGCGATCAGCGGAACACTGACCGCGGCCCGAACGGCCTCGATCATCTCCAGGTCGTACCCGTCCCTGGTGCCGTCGGCGTCCATCGAGTTGAGCAGGATCTCCCCGACGCCGCGCTCCTGGCCGCGCACGGCCCACTCGACCGCGTCGATCCCCGTACCGCGCCGCCCTCCGTGGGTGGTGACCTCGAACCCGCTCAGGGTCGGCGACCCGCCGGCGACACGGCGGGCGTCGACGGACAGCACGACGCACTGCGACCCGAAGCGCTCGGCCGCCTCCCGCAGCAGCTCGGGCCGGGCGATCGCCGCGGTGTTGAGCGAGACCTTGTCGGCGCCCGCCCGCAGCAGCCGATCGACGTCATCCACGGCACGGACGCCGCCGCCGACCGTGAGCGGGATGAAGACCTGCTCGGCCGTGCGCCGCACGACGTCGTAGGTGGTCTCCCGACCTCCGCTGGACGCCGTGATGTCGAGGAAGACGAGCTCGTCTGCGCCCTCGGCGTCGTAGACGTGCGCCATCTCCACCGGGTCGCCCGCGTCGCGCAGCCCCGTGAAACGCACACCCTTCACGACCCTGCCGGCGTCGACGTCGAGGCAGGGCATCACCCGCGCCGCGAGCGTCACGCGGCCGCCTCCAGAGCTTCTCGAAGCGTGAAGGCGCCGGAGTACAGCGCCTTGCCGACGATCGCCCCTTCGACGCCGACCGGTGTGAGCGAGCGGATCGCCCGCAGGTCGTCGAGGCTCGACACTCCGCCGCTCGCGACCACCGGCCGGTCGGTGACCGCGCAGACGGACCTGAGCAGCTCGAGGTTCGGGCCGGTCAGGGTGCCGTCGCGCCGGACGTCTGTCACGACGTACCGCGCGCAGCCCTCGGCGTCGAGCCGGGAGAGGGTCTCGAACAGCTCCCCGCCCTCGCGCGTCCAGCCGCGCGCCGCGAGGGTACTCCCGCGCACGTCGAGGCCGACCGCGATCCGCTCGCTGTGGCGCGCGAGGGCGCCACGCACCCAGGCCGGTCGCTCGAGCGCGGCGGTGCCGATGTTCACCCGGGCGCAGCCGGTGGCGAGGGCCGCGTCTAGGGTGCCATCGTCGCGAATGCCGCCGGACAGCTCCACGTCTACGTCTAGGCTGCCGATCACCTTCGCGATCAGCTCGTGATTGGACCCACGTCCGAAGGCCGCGTCGAGGTCGACGAGGTGGATCCACCGCGCCCCCCCGTCCTGCCAGGCGAGTGCGGCATCGAGCGGATCACCATACACGGTCTCAGAGCCGACCTCGCCGCGGACAAGGCGAACGGCCTTGCCGTCGGCGACGTCGACGGCGGGAAGGAGCACCAGGTGGCCAAGGTGGTTGTTCGCGTGTTCTGCCACCCGT
The DNA here is from genome assembly GCA_050699055.1 of Streptosporangiaceae bacterium. Taxonomy (GTDB): domain Bacteria; phylum Actinomycetota; class Actinomycetes; order Streptosporangiales; family JBOHCT01; genus JBOHCT01. The sequence goes on from JBOHCT010000214.1 coordinate 6,146, forward strand.
CCATTGTGTCGAAACCACGCGAGCGGATGGGAACCGATGCGGGAGTCCCCGCGTCGGGTAGGTCACGAGCGTGAGGTGCGGCTCGCCCTCCCCTCCTGTCCTCACGGCGGACCGGTCCGCGCGCGGTCGGCAGTCCCCCGGGAGCCGGCACGCCATGTTGCTGGTGCTGTGCGTCGCGCTCTGCGTCATCGAGGCGGGCGTTCTCACCGCGACCGGGCAGTCGTCCGCGCTGCCGCTCGCCCCACAGGCCGCCGCACCGCTGCCGTACGCGGTCTTCCACGACCTCAGATGGCTGCTCGTCTTCCACCGGTCCTGGGCGACCTTCGCGGCGGAGGCGGCGGCGCTGATCGCGGTCCGGAGCCTGCTCACGGCCGCGTGCGCGTGGCTGGCCTGGCCAGGAGACCCGCCCTCGCCGCGCGCACTGCTGCGGCGCTCGGTGGCGGCCACGTGCACGCTCGGCCTGCTCCTCACCCCGCTCGCGGCGCTCACGGTCGGCATGGCCGTCGCGCCCGTCTCATACGTCATCATTGCCGGGCTGCCGCTGCTGCTGGCCGCACTGCTGCTCACCGCGCACTCCCCCGCCGCGCGCTGGTGGCGGGCCGCGCCGCCGCGCAGCGCCGTCGCGTGGTCGCTCTCCG
>JBOHCT010000215.1:0-6716 GCA_050699055.1 Streptosporangiaceae bacterium
GCCTGTCGGGCAGGTAACCACGGCGCTCGAAGAAGCGCCGCTGTTTCTCACTCAGCGGCACGTTCGCTCACTCCTGGACTGCCCGCGCCTGCGTCACGGCCAGCTCCACGACATGGCTCCGCCTTTATCCGCACGCTTGTGCGCCGTCTCGATGATCTCCGTGGTGTCGGCCTCCGGCCATTGCCACGACATCGCGCCGCCTTCTTCTGTGCGCTCGTGTGCGCTCGTGGCGACCCGTTGGTCCGCGCGGCTTCCCTGAGCGGCGTTACCCAGCCACAGCAGAAGCTCCCGGCCCGACTCGTGGTGTTTCTCCTCGTCGGTGCCGATGCCCGCGTACGCCTCCCGGATGTCGTCGAAGGGGATCGTCTTGAGCTCCTCGATGGCCGCCGCCGAGTAGCCCTCATGCACGATATTGACGTCGAGTAGAGCGGCGAACGGGTCGCCGTCCTCCACCGCCACCACGAGCGACGCCCAGTGTGGGTCTGCGTCCAGCGCCGTGGGGAGCGCCGCGACCTTGGCGTCGATGGTCCCGTGGAGTTCTCGCGGTACGAGCGCACGCAGGATGTCGAAGTGTCGCGCCTCATCAGACATCTGCTCCGTAACCTGCACGAGGATGTGCGGTGGAATAAGGTGGGCACTCTTGGCGACGACGGTGGCGAGCTGCAGCACGACCTTCAGCTCGTCGACGGCGCGATCAGCGATCCAGAGGCGCAGATCATTCTCGCTGACGCTGAGGGAGCCATCCTCGTCAAAAAAACCGTCCCTGATCTCCTTCCGCACCTTCGCCTTCGATGCGTCGAACTTCTCCAGCGCAACGTCGAGTGTGGTCATACCGACCTCCTAGCAGGGGGCCACCCTTGTTGGACGAACGTTACTGAGAGCTACCGACTCACTTCAACGGGTAGCTGAAACGGTGACCGTATATGGCCAGACGCTCGGGAGATGGCGATCTCACCTGGGGGTCGTGGCATCGGAATCGACCCACCTCATGCACGGATCGGGGCGAACCAGCGGATCCCGCTCCGGTGAGTGCACGGAGGACGCGGAAATAATTGCGTCGATCTGCGGACTCCGTGCTCCGCCCGGCTAGAGCATCCGTTTGGCGCGATTCTACGGCCAGGAGACGGTCAGCCGAGTGTGCCGCTTGTCGATGACCAGCCCGCCGGCGAGTGGGGTCGTCCCGTGTGCCAGCCGAGTAGGTAGGTGCCGAGGACGGGTTGGGAGCCACGCCTGCGGGGACCAATTCGTCCAGATGATGAGATCTTCATCCAGACCACGCGGCGTTTCTTCTGTCAGCGGCTGCCCAGCTCGGTGACAACCTGCGCAGACGTGAACGTCAGCAATGCCCCGAGTCCGGGAGCGGTGGTGACCGACGACGGTGTCCCGGAGCGCGTCGGTGGCTCACGCCGCGCTCGCTCGCTGACCTTCGGGAGCGGCGGACTCGGCTGGTCACGACACCTCGTTGCACCCCCTGGCCCGATGTGCGCCGACGTCAGCCCTGTGGCCGCACATCTCTGGTTGGATCACGTTCTCCTTCCAAATGACCATTTTCGTGCACGGTTTGTCGGCTTCTCATGTCACGAGGAAGGAGAACGTGATCGTTTACGGCGGGGGCGCTCTGCCGCGGCTTGGCTCCGGCCGCTACGCCGAGCTGTACGAGCAGTGGCTGGCCCGCTCCGGCTGAGGCGCGGCCCGAGCCTCCGAAGCCGAAAACGGGTTGGGGGCGGTGAGCCCGGGTGGTTGGGTGTCCACATGCAGCATCAGGATCTGCCGAACTACGGCGCCGCCACGTACGGCGACCGGTTCGCGGACGTGTACGATGCCTGGCACGCTCCGACGGACAAGGACACCGACGCGGCCGTGGCTTTCCTGGCCGAATTGGCCGGGCAGGGCCGCGTGCTGGAGCTTGGGATCGGGACCGGGCGGGTGGCGCTGCCGTTGGCCGCCCGCGGTCTCGACGTGCACGGCATCGACGCCTCGCCGCGGATGGTGGAACGGCTACGCGCCAAGCCCGGCGGCACCCAGCTGCCGGTCGTCATCGGCGACTTCGCCGACGTGGGGTACGACGGCTCCTTCGCGCTCGTGTACGTAGTGTTCAACACCTTCTTCGCGCTGCTCTCCCAAGAGGAGCAGGTGCGCTGCTTCGCGGGCGTGACTGCACGCTTGGACCAGGGCGGCGCCTTCGCGATCGAGGCGTTCGTGCCGGACCCCTCTCGCTTCGACCGAGGCCAACGTGTCCAGGTCACGGAACTCGGCGATGCTGAGGTGCGGCTCCAGGCCAGCCGGCACGACTCGGTCACCCAACGGGTCAGCAGCCAGGACATCCTGGTCGCGGCGCAGGAAACGCGCCTCTACCCCGTACAGTTGCGCTATGCGTGGCCGGCCGAGCTCGACCTGATGGCCCGTCTGGCTGGCCTGCGCCTCGCGGGGCGGTGGGGAGACTGGAACCGCGAGCCGTTCACCACCGCCAGCACAAGGCACGTTTCGGTCTACCGCAAACACGCCGGCTGATCCGCCCGCGACGCCAGCCTTCCCGGCGCATAAGCGCCTGGCGGTAGAGGCCGATCGTCAGTGCGTTCGTCGCAGCCGGTGCTGCTCGCCCAGTCCCGTCCGCGCCCTCGCGCGTGGCCGGGCGCTCGGGGGTTACGCTGGCCAGCGTGTGCGGGATCGTGGGGTACGTCGGCGCGCGGCAGGCTCTCGACGTCGTGGTCGACGGCCTGCGCCGGCTGGAGTACAGAGGCTACGACTCGGCCGGCGTCGCCGTGCTGTCCGACGGCAAGCTGGTCACGGAGAAACGGGCGGGCAAGCTCGTCAACCTGACTGACGCGCTGGCCGACGCCCGACCGCCCGGCGAGGCGACGCTCGGGCTGGGGCACACCCGGTGGGCGACGCACGGTCCGCCCACCGACCGCAACGCCCACCCGCACCTCGACTGCACCGGCACGATCGCGGTCGTCCACAACGGCATCATCGAGAACTTCTCCACCCTGCTGAGTCGCCTCGAGGCACGCGGGCACGAGCTCGCGTCGGAGACCGACACTGAGCTCGTCGCCCACCTGCTGGAGGAGGAGCTGACCGCCGCCGGGTCGCTCGCCCAGGCGATGCGGCGGACCTGCGGTCAGCTGGAGGGAGCGTTCACGCTGGTCGCGATCAGCACGGACGAGCCCGGCACCGTCGTGGGCGCCCGGCGCAACTCCCCCCTCGTCGTGGGACGCGGGGACGGCGAGAACTTCCTCGCCAGCGACATCGCGGCGTTCATCGCCCATACCCGTGAGGCCGTCGAGCTCGGCCAGGACCAGGTCGTCGAGCTGCGCCCCGACCAGGTGACCGTCACCGAGTTCGATGGGACGCCCGCGGCCGTCAAGGAGTACCACGTCGACTGGGACGCGTCGGCCGCCGAGAAGGGCGGTTACGACTACTTCATGCTCAAGGAGATCGCCGAGCAGCCCCGCGCGGTCGCCGACACCCTGCTCGGTAGGCTCGGCGCCGACGGCACGCTGCGGCTGGACGAGATGCGCCTGTCCGACGACGAGCTGCGCGACATCGACAAGATCGTCGTCATCGCCTGCGGGACGGCGTTCCACGCCGGGCTGATCGCGAAGTACGCGATCGAGCACTGGACCCGCATCCCGTGCGAGGTCGAGCTGTCGTCGGAGTTTCGGTACCGCGACCCGATCCTCACCCGCTCCACCCTCGTCATCGCGATCAGCCAGAGCGGGGAGACGCTCGACACGCTGATGGCCGTCCATCACGCCCGCGACCAGCGGTCGAGGGTGCTCGCGATCTGCAACACCAACGGCGCGACGATCCCACGCGAGTCCGACGGCGTGCTGTACACCCACGCCGGCCCCGAGGTCGGCGTCGCCGCGACGAAGACGTTCCTCACCCAGCTCGTCGCCTGCTACCTGGTCGGCCTCTACCTCGCCCAGGTGCGCGGCACGAAGTACGGCGACGAGGTGGTGGCGGTGATCGACCAGCTCGCCGGCATGCCCGGGAAGGTCGAGCAGGTGCTCGACACCGTGCAGCCGGTACGCGAGCTGGCCGCCTCGCTGGTGGAGGCCAAGGCGGTGCTGTTCCTCGGTCGGCACGTGGGCTACCCGGTGGCCCTGGAGGGTGCGCTCAAGCTCAAGGAGCTGGCGTACATGCACGCCGAGGCGTTCGCGGCCGCCGAGCTGAAGCACGGCCCGATCGCGCTCATTGAGGAGGGCATGCCTGTCGTCGTGGCGGTGCCGCCCCGCCGCGGCGTTCTGCACGACAAGATCGTGTCGAACATTCAGGAGATCAGGGCGCGCGGCGCCCGGACGATCGTCGTCGCCGAGCAGGGCGACGAGGCGGTCGTACCCTATGCCGACACCGTCATCCGCGTACCGACGGCCCCGACGCTGCTGCAGCCGCTCGTCGCGACCGTGCCGCTGCAGGTGTTCGCCTGCGAGGTCGCGCTCGCCCGCGGGCACGACGTCGACCAGCCCCGCAACCTCGCCAAGTCCGTGACGGTCGAGTAGCACCCCGCCCCTTCCCGCGCCGATCTTGAGGATATCGGGCACTTACCGATGAGTAACCCACCGACAACTTCAAGATCGGCGAACGAGGGGGGCGGGGCCGGGAGGAGTAGCGTGACGAGCGCGCGCCCACGAGCGCACCAGAGAGGCGAGCGCACCAGAGAGGCGAGCGCACCAGAGAGGGAGGTGAAGGGTGTACGACGCGATGCTGGCGGAGACCGTGAGTGTACCCGGGCACGAGGGAGACGAGATCGAGGCCTACCTCGCCCGCCCGCTCGGCCCCGGCCCGTACGCAGGCGTGGTGGTCATCCACCACATGCCCGGCTACGACGCCGCGACCAAGGAGATCACCCGCGGGTTCGCCGCGCTGGGATACGCCGCGATCTGCCCGAACCTCTACTCCCGGGAGGCGCCGGGTGCGAGCCCGGACGACGCCGCGGCGGCGGCCCGTGCCCAGGGCGGGGTTCCGGACGAGCGTCTCGTGGGCGACGTCGACGGGGCCGCGCGGCACCTCCGCGGGTTGACGTCGTCGAACGGGAAGGTCGGGGTCATCGGCTACTGCTCCGGCGGCCGCCAGTCGTTCCTCGCTGCCTGCAGCCTGCCGCTGGACGCCGGCGTGGACTGCTACGGCGCCTTCGTCGTCGGCACCCCGCCGGAGGGCTTCCCGGTCCAGATGGCGCCGCTCGCCGACCGCGTGCCAGATCTGCGCTGTCCGCTGCTCGGCCTTTTCGGCGCCGAGGACCAGCACCCCTCCCCGAAGGAGACGGACGAGCTCGAACGGCTGCTGCGCGAGCACGGCAAGACCTTCGACTTCCACACCTACGAGGGCGCCGGGCACGCCTTCTTCGCGGTCGACCGGCCCAGCTACCGCGTGGAGGCGGCGAACGACGGCTGGGAGCGGATCCGCGCCTTCTTCGCCCGTTACCTCGCCGCGTAGAGGAGGCTCTCATGTGCACCTATGCCACCGAGAAAGTAGAGGTCGCCGGCAGCGGCAAGGGGCCGGAGGGCTGGTTCCCGCTCAGCGCGGCCACCGTGTACTTCGACCACCCCGTGCACGCCCCCGCCGATCACACCCTGAACATCGACTTTCTCAACCCCGGTCGTGGACCTTCGGCGCGGGTCGCCGTCGAGCTGACCGCCGACTCGGCACGCGAGCTCGTCGACGCCATCCAGACGGCGCTCCGCGGCCATCCAGATGGGGTGTTGGATCAGGGAGCCGGTCAGCCGAGCGAGCGTCGCACGACGGAGGAGGGAGGCGCAGTGGACGCGCTTCGACCGAACCGGGGCCCCCGCGGAAACGCTGCGGGGTTCGCGTGGGGTGGGGTCCCAGGAGTCCAATCTGCGCGGCCCCTGGACTCCGCGACCTGACGTTGATCGTCGGAGTGGGGGTCGACGTCGTCGACGTGGGGCGGTTGGAGCGTGCCCTGCGGCGTACGCCCGGCCTCGTGCCGCGCCTTTTCGCCGATGCGGAGCGCACGACCCCGGCGGGACGGGAGCGTACGGTGGTGTCTCTGGCGGCCCGGTTCGCCGCCAAGGAGGCTGTGGCCAAGGCGCTCGGCGCGCCTCCCGGACTGCGCTGGCTGGACGCGGAGGTGCGGACGGACAGGTCCGGCCGTCCCTCCCTGCACGTGCGCGGTACTGTCGCCGAGGAGACGCGTCGGCGGGGCATCCGGCGCTGGCACGTCTCACTGAGCCATGATGGCGGAACCGCCGTCGCCATGGTGGTGGCTGAATCCTGAAGAGGGGTCGTGACGAGGGGTCGCAAGGAGGGGTCGTGAGGAGGCCGCACGACCGATGAGGCATGCCCACGGGGTCGGCAAGGTCCGCGCCGCGGAGACCGCGCTGATGTCCCGCCTTCCCGAGGGCACCCTGATGCAGCGCGCGGCGGCGGGCGTTGCCGCTGTCTCCGCCCGGCTCCTGCCGTCCGTGTACGGGTCCACTGTCGTGGTGCTGGCCGGCAGCGGCGACAACGGCGGCGACGCGCTGTACGCGGGTGCCCGGCTCGCCAGGCGCGGGGCCCGGGTGACGGCGGTGCCGGTCGGTTCCCGCGTGCACGAGCGCGCCCTCGCCGCGCTGCGGCGCGCGGGCGGGAGGCTCCCGAGCGAGGAGACCGCGGCAACAGACTCGGTGCTGGACTCTGTGCTCGAGGACGCGGATCTCGTCCTCGACGGCCTTATCGGCATCGGTGTCCGCGGGGCGCTGCGCGACGCCTATGCC
>JBOHCT010000216.1:0-6666 GCA_050699055.1 Streptosporangiaceae bacterium
CTGTCAACGCTTCGCCACCGCCCTCGCGGGCCGTCGACGCATGACTCGGGGCCACCGTGGATCGCTACTCCTTCGATGTCGGGCGTTCTCATCCCTTTCCTCCTGCCGGCTTATCCCGGCGCTTTCCCCACGTTCCCGGCGACGTCCCGCGTCCGGTCGCTGACCCCGGAGCTGTCGAAGGGGCTCGAGTTCGACCTGGTCGTCCTCATCGACCCAGAGGCGTTCGGCGAGGGCATCGAGGGAGCGGTCGACCGCTATGTCGCGATGACCCGAGCGACCCAGCAACTCGTCATCCTCACGAGCTCCGCACACTCGGCGGCGTTCCGCGGCCGCAGCCCGACGTCGTACTCACCGGCGAGCGACAGCACCAGCTTCCAAGATCATTCTGCGAGGAGTTCTTAGTGGCCGGCGCGGTCAGTCCTCGTCCTCCTCTCCCTCCAGGAGTCGGTCGACACACACGGCGACGGCGAGCACCAACGGCGCGTCGGCGTCGTCGGTGACCTCGACCCCGTAGGTGTCGCGCAGGTGGAACCATGTGCGGGAGACGACCCCGATGGTGCGGCCGTCGACGCGCATCTCGAACTCCCTCGCGAGGAGGTCGCCCGCGACCTCCATCTCCCGGCCCTCGTCGAGCTCGACCGCGTACTTCTCCCGCAGGGGTGAGAACCACGCCTTGCGCACGCTCGCGACGACGGCGCCGTCGCGTTCGACTTCCAGGGTGTCGCGCATGGCCAGAAGTTTCTTGCGTACGGTGGCCAGCACGCGACCTTCCGGGTCCTTCAGCTCGAAGGTCTCCCTGAGCCGCATGGCCTTGCCGTCCACGAGGAACGCGTGGCGCCCCTCCTCATCTTCGATCCAGAAGTCGTCTCCGATGGAGAACATCCGCTCGCGCACCACGTACTTCATGACCGCACCGCCTCGTAGCTCAAGGCCCGGACGGGTTGATCGTCCGGGCTCCTTCTCTCCGTCTCCTCCACCATCCCCTCTTCTCCACGCGCTCGCACGGGGACTCGGTCGTTCGTCCCGCGACCACAGCGGAGGCGGGCGAACGCCCCATCCGCAACGGTTGCCGGGCTGGGGCGTTCGCCTCCGGCAGGCCTAGCCGGTCAGTGTGTGGCCGGCCTTCTTCAGGCTCCGGTGCAGGAGCCTCTCGTAGTGGCGCGCCTGCCGCGGGTTGTGGTGCAGGAACAACGCGTCGTGCAGGCCCGGCAGCGTCAGTACGCCGTAGCCGCCGTTGACGGCAGGGGCGTAGATCTGGTGCCGGTACCACGGCCGGCCAGGCAGGCCCTCACGCGCGAGCAGGTCGCGCTCGACCCGCATGAGCTTCCGGTTGAAGGACGTGAACCCCCTGCCGTGCCCGCCTCGGCTCAGCCGGTCCTGGATCTTGGCACGGAACCGCTCGGCCGCCCGCTGCCACGCCCGCGCCGCGGCGATGTCACGGCTCACGTCGACGACCTGGCGCCCGTACGCGTCCTCCTGCGCCTGCTGGAAGTCCTTCAGGTACGACCTGACCGCGCTGGCGTAGCCGGCGTAGCGCAGCGACACCACGTCGGCGTTGGCGAGCCGCAGCGTCATCAGTCCGATCACCCGGCCCATCGCCTTGTGGTACCGCCAGGTGGGGTCGCCGAAGTGGCTCATCCAGTAGTGGTTGTCGCAGGCGCAGTGGTAGTCGCCGCCCGGCGTGGAGGCGCCGGGGTTGACGGACGGTACGCCGAACCGCTGCAGGAAGGACCCGTAGTCCGAGCCGCCGCCGAGCCGGCCGACCCCCGGCTTCCCGCCGCCGGAGCGTTTCGACCAGGCGCCGTAGATCGTGGTGTCCGTACCAGGCCAGTGCACCTGCTTGGTCGTGCCGTAGATGAGCTTGTCCAGCGACGGCACGGCTGACGCGTGGAAGTACTTGCCGGCTCCGCCGTCGATGTTGATGTAGCCGACGGCGCGGTCGAGCCGCCGCATCCCCAGCTGCTCCGCGTACTCCGTCGAGCCGTACGCGCCGTACTCCTCACCGTCCCAGGTCGCCAGCACGACCGTGCGTTTGGGCCGCCAGCCCCGCTCGAGCAGCTTGCCGAGGCCCCGCGCGACCTGCAGCACGTCCTCGGTGCCCGACAGGTTGTCGTCGCTGCCGTAGGTCCAGGTGTCGCGGTGCGCCCCGACATAGACGACCTGGTGCGGGTGGGTGCTGCCCGGGACGCGGGCCGTGACGTCCCAGATCGGCTTGGTCCTGTAGTCGATGTCGAGATCGAGGTGGACCCTGGTCGAGCCGGGGCCGATGTGGTACGCGAACGGCAGCCCGCCCTGCCAGCTCTTCGGCGCCTTCGGGCCGGAGAGCTCGGCGAGCATCGGCTTCGCGTCGCCGTAGCCGATCGGGGAGGTCGGGACGTCGCCGATGTTGGCCTTGTCCGTCGGAAGACGACGGGCGTTCTTGGTCGCCGCCCAGCCCGGGGTCAGCGGGTCACCGATGTACTTCCATATCTTCTGCACGGTCCCGCGCTGGATGCCGCGGGCCGAGCGCCACGGCCCGTCCGGATAGGTCTTACCGCGCACGTAGCCGTCGTCCGCCGGGTCGCTGTACAGGATCACACCCTTGGCGCCGTGCTTGGCGGCGAGGTTGGTCTTCACCCCGCGATAGACCTGGCCGTACCGCGCGATGACGATCTTGCCCTTGACGCTGACGCCCTTCTTCGCGAGGACCTTGTAGTCGTCGACGGTGCCGTAGTTGACGTAGACGGCCGGGGCGGTGACGTCGCCGGACGGCGACAGGGCGTTGTAGCCGACGACGACGTCCTTGAAGTCCCGCTCCCACGGCCGCTTCGGCTCCTTGACGTGGGCCTTGACGTGCCGGGGCGCGGTCATCTCCACGCTGATGTGCTTCGGAACCGACAGGTAGGTGTAGTAGGTGTGGATCTCGGGGGTCAGCCCCCACTGCCGGAACTTCTTCGCCACGTACCGCGCCCGCCGCCAGTCTCCGGGTGTCGCCACCAGGCCGGGCTTGCGGGACAGGTAGGCGTCGAGCCGCTCGGCGACGCCGGCCGAGGAGGTCTGGAGGTACGCGTTCTCGTAGCGGTGCTCCCACGCCGAGTGAGCGGGGGTGAACCCCGGGATGCGCTGGTGTGTGGCCGCCTCGGCACTTCTCGGAACGAAGAACGCCCCCGTCGCCCCCACGAGGAGGGCGAGCGTGGGTACGCCCACCCGTCGTAATGGCAGTCCTGCGAACGTCATGACAGTCTCCCCCTCGAGACGACATCTCGGCCGCGCGTAATGTACCTCCGCTCGCGGACGCCGTCCAGAGGCCGACCGACCCGCAATCCTCTCGCGGCGCCCTGGCGGTGGCCGCCGCCAGCCCCATCCAAGATCTCGGTTTGTGGTCGAAGTAGGCGGGAAACTGGGGACCTGAACCGTGGAAACGGATCATGCTGGGAGGGGCGGGGCACGTGGACGCGGGCGGAGCGATCCGGCGGCGTCACCGGCCCAGCAGCCACTCTTCCGTGGAGGCCTCGTCGGACTGCAGCTCGTGGGCGTGCCGCCGGGGGGCCGGTTCCCTGCGCCGCCGCCCCTTGCTCGGCCGGTAGCTGTAGGCGTACCCGTAGGTGACGGCGTCGCGGCCCTTGGCCGGCGCCATGTTGAGGACGGCGCCGAGTACCCGCGCGTCGACCTTCCGCAGCGCCTCCATCGCCTGGGCCGCCTGGTCGCGGCTGGTCCTGGTCGCCCGCGTCACCAGCAGTGCGCCGTCGGTCTGCCCCGCGAGCACCGCCGCATCGGTGACCGGCAGCAGCGGCGGGGTGTCGACCACCACCAGGTCGTAGCGCTCGCTGAGCTCGGCGAGTACGGCGCCCATCCGTTCCGACGCGAGCAGCTCGCTGGGGTTGGGCGGTACCGGGCCGCTGGCGAGTACGTCCAGCCCCCGTACGGCTGGCTGGACGACGTCGCTGACGGAGCCGTGCCCGATCAGCACGGTCGTCAGCCCGATCTCGCTGAGCAGACCGAAGTACTCCGCGACGCACGGCTCCCGCAGGTCACCGTCGACCAGGCACACCCGCGTACCGAACTGCGCCACCGCGACCGCGAGGTTGCCCGCCACCGAGCTCTTGCCCTCGTCGGCGACCGCGCTGGTAACAATGATCGTCCGCGGCTTGTGGTCGACGGCCGCGAACTGCAGGTTCGTACGAAGCTGCCGGAACGCCTCCATCCGCTTCCCGTGCGGGTCGCGGGCGACCGGATGCTTGCTCGCCGTCGGGTCGCGGAGGATCGCGGCGAGTACCGGCGCGTCGGTCACCTGCGAGAGGTCGTCGGCGTTCTTCACGCTCGTGTCGAGGGTCTCGCGGAGAATCGCCAGGCCGACGCCGAGCGCCAGCCCGACCACCAGGCCCAACGCGATATCGAGCAACGGCCGCGGCGACTCCGGGCTGAGCGGCGGCTGCGCCTGCTGCACGACGCTGACCTTGACCGGCGAACGCGGAGACGGCTTACCGGCCGGCGTCTCCAGGTTGGCGACGACCTTGGTGAACCGCTGGCCGACCGCGTTGGCGATCTCCGCCGCACGCCGCGGCGAGCGGTCGCTGACCGTAATGTTGATCAGCACCGTGTCCACCGGCGCCTCGGCCGCGATCTTGTCGGCCAGCTCGGCGGGAGTGAGCGACAACCCGAGCCTGTCGATCACCGGCTTCGTCACCCGCGGGCTGGTCGCGATGTCCGCGTACGACTTCACCCGCTGCTCGGTGAACGACCCGCCCTGGTACAGCTGGCTCAGGTCACCCGACCCGCGTACCGAGACGAACAGCCGCGTCTTGGCCTCGTACGTCGGCGGCATGATGAACGTCGCCGCCACCGCCGCGGCCAGGCAGACCAGTACCACGGTGGCCGCGATCCGCCAGCGTTTGGCCAGGATGTGCAGGTAGTCGCGAAGCTCCACGTCACTCCCCGAGTCGGCTACAGCGCACGTCGTGCCCTGCGGGCTAGACTAGGGACGCCCCGGAGAGTGCGCCCCTAGATGTATCGGTCGCCGCCGCCAAAATGCAACATCCGCTGCCCAGTGCCGCTTCGGCCCACGCCGACCCCTTCGCCGGCCCCCTCGCCCGTCAAGATCACGGCCTGCGGTCCGGATCCGTTGCAAACGGCCCCGCCTGACCGCAGGAGCGGATCAAGGCGGGAGCCGGCCGACCGCCCCGCGCTCTTGATCCGTTTCGGGCGTACGGGGACGGCCGTAGACGGTACTTCGGCTGCGTCTGAAACGGATCAAGGTCGGGCGGGCCACGGCTCCCGATCTCTCCCGCCAAACCGGCGGCCCCGGCCGAGATCACGGCCTGCGGTCCGGAACGGCAGCCGAGTGCCCCGACCGACCTCAGGAGCGGATCATCGCCGACCGCGGGCCTCGACCCGCCGACCGACCCAGCACTCGAGATCACGGCCTGCGGTCCGGAACGGCAGCCGAGTGCCCCGACGGACCGCGGAAGCGGATCACGGTCGGATGGGGCGGTTCGCAGACCGCGGGCCCCGCTCACCGCCGGCCGGGGACCGCGGAAGTGGAGAAGGCGACGCGCGCGTCGGCCTCCGCGAAGTGGCAGGCGACCGGGTGTCCCTGACCCCGGTCGATGAGCGGCGGCTCCTCCAGGGCACAGATTTCCTGAGCCTTCCAGCAACGGGTGCGGAAGCGACAGCCCGACGGTGGGTTGGCGGGGTTCGGGACATCGCCTTGGAGCACGATACGCGTGCGTTCGTCCCTCTTCGCGGGATCGGGCAGGGGGGCGGCCGACAGCAGCGCCTGTGTGTACGGGTGGCTGGGCATCCCGTAGACCTGGTCGCGCGTACCGGTCTCCACGATCTTGCCGAGGTACATCACCGACACTCGATCCGAGATGTGTCGGACGACGGTCAGGTCGTGCGCGATGAACAGATATGTGAGGCCCAGTTCCTCTTGCAGCTCGCGGAGCAGGTTGATCACCTGGGCCTGGATGGAGACATCCAGCGCGGACACGGGCTCGTCGAGGATGAGCAGCTCCGGGTTCAGGGCCAGCGCCCGGGCGATCCCGATGCGTTGGCGCTGACCACCGGAAAACTCGTGAGGATAGCGCGCGTCGTGCTGCGGGCTCAGTCCGACCAGCGTCATGAGCTCCGAGATCCGCTTGCGCCCGCCGGTCTCGCGAAACAGGCCGTGGACGCGTAGCGGCTCGGCGATGAGATCACGAACGGTCATCCGGGGGTCGAGGGAGGCGAAAGGATCCTGGAAGACGATCTGCACGTCTCGGCGCATGGCGCGCATCTGTTGCCGGTTCAGGCCGGTGATGTCGCGTCCCTTGAGCTCGATACGCCCGCTTGTGGCGTCGATGAGCCGGATCAAGGTGCGGCCCAAGGTGGTCTTGCCACACCCGGACTCGCCCACGACGCCGAGGGTCTGCCCGGCCCGAAGCTCCAGGCTCACCCCGTCGACCGCGTGGACGGCCCCGGACTGGCGACGCAGCGGGCCGCTCTTGACGGGGAAGTGCTTCACGAGGTCGTGGACGCGCAGGATAGGGCCGCCGGCCTCGCCGCCCGCGGCCGACAAGCCCCTCGCCTCCCCGGTGTCGGTCACGAGGTGGCCCCAGAAGCCAGCATTGAAGTGAGCATCGAAGCGAGCGGCAGCGAGCGAGGGCGGGGTCCCCGCGGAAACGCGGAAGCGTTTTCGTGGGGTGCAGC
>JBOHCT010000217.1:0-6578 GCA_050699055.1 Streptosporangiaceae bacterium
ATGATGCGGACAGCCCGCCCGCTGCGTGCGGGCAGCGAGCGCCCAAGGGCGCTCACGACCCCCGCGGTGACGGTGCCGGACAAACCCAGGGGGTTGCCGACCGCGACGACGAGCTGGCCGACGACCAGACGGTCGCTGTCGCCAAGCTGCGCGGGGGGCGGGGTGTCTCCGACCGCGCGGGTTACCGCGAGGTCGGACAGCGGGTCGGTACCGACCACGGTGACAGGGCTCGACGTCCCGTCCGCGAACGCCGCGGTTCCTTCCGAGGCGCTTCCGATGACGTGGGCATTCGTCAGCATGAACCCGTCGTCGGTGAAAACGACCCCCGACCCGGTCGCCTCGCCTGACCGACCGCCTGGCCCGGCGTGGCGGACGCGCATGCTGGCGACGCGGGGGGTCAGCTGGCCCGCCACCGAGGAGACGACCTTGGAGTACGCGTCGAGGGGTCCGGGTCCACCCGAGGGGTTCGGAGTCGTGTCCACAACCGCCCTCCAAAGACTTCTGATTACAGCATTACAGGCCAACAACGGCTCGGTGTGAACCGTTCCCTCCATCTGTACGCTCAGAGCGAAACAGCGCCCGAGTGCGTCATCTGCGCGAGCCTGCCCCGCGGGGGCACCGGGAGTCAGGTCGCCGGCTGCGAACGGCCCAGGGGGACGAAGGCGGCGAGCGCGAGCGCCTGCGCGGCGACAACGAAGATCCACACCGCGGGGAGGGACACGTCATACAGCGCACCGATGGCGACGCTGCCGGCGAGCCAGGCGAGGCCGTAGATGGCCGTGAAGGTGCCGTACCCCGCACCGCGTCTGCTCGCGGGTACGAGGTCGGCGATCGCGGCCCGCATCGTCGAGTCGTGGATCCCCATCGCCGCGCCCCAGACCAGGGCGCCGATCCACACGAGCGCGGGGCTCGTGGTGAACGAGAGGAACGGCACCGCTGCCGCGAGGACAGGCAAGACGGCCAGCCCGCGCAGCCCGATCCGATCGTATAGACGCCCGAACGCGAGCGCGGCGACGGCGTCGGCCCCCATCGCGGCCGAGTACACGACCGGGATCAGCGCGGGGGCGATGACGTGGCGCACCTGCAGGTGGTAGGCGAGGACCGCAAAGGTGGCGAAGCCGAGCATGGTGAGCCCGGCGAACGCCGCGTACACCCAGAACCGCCGAGGGAAGCGTTCGCCGGCCGTCTCCGCCGCCGAGGTGGGGCGGGTCTCCTCTGGTTGTTCGTACCTCGAGGGGGCAGGGGCGGCGAAACGGACGGTCAGGATGACCACCACGAGCAACATCGCGGGGATGGTGAGGACGGCGAACCCGGCCCGGAACCCGCCGGAGAGCGCCACCATGCCGGCGACGATCAGCGGTCCGATCAGCGCACCTGTCTGGTCGAGCGCCTCGTGCAGGGAGAAGGCCCAGCCCTGGCCCAGCCTGCTCCCTGCCTGGGCGAGCATGGTGTCCCGGGCTGGAGTACGGATCGCCTTCCCGAAGCGTTCGGCGATCACGAGGCTCGCGGCGCCCCACAGCGCGTGTGCGACGGCGAGCGGCGGGACCGCCACGACCGTGATGACGTAACCGAGGATCGACTGGCCCCACTGGCGCCGCAGGCGGTCGGACAGCTGTCCGGTGCCGAGCCTGAGGACCAGCGCGACGGCCTCGCCTACGCCGGTGATGACCCCGACGAGGGCCGCGCTCGCGCCGAAGGTCGCGAGGTACGGGCCGATCACCGAGCGCATGCCTTCGTACACGACGTCGCCCAGCATGCTCACGAGGCCGAAACCGACCACGAACCCCAGCGGCCCCAGGCGGTTTCGCCGCCGTGCGACGGTAGTCGTAGGGCTTCTGTCCTGCTCCGCTGTCACCCGGCGCGCCTCCTCAGGCATTGGCAACCGCTCCAGTGTTGCCCCGTCGTGCCGCCGACCGCGCCGACTCAATGTGACATCGATGTCGCCATAGCGTGCACGATGGGACATTCAGTCGCCTCGGGGCGGGTCAGCGGACGCGCACGCCGTCCTTCCAGACCCCAGCGACGAGCGGGACTCCTGGACGGTACGCCAGGTGGGTGTATGACGGCGCCTCGAGGAGCACAAGGTCGGCACGGGCCCCGGGCCCCAGATAACCCACGTCGTCGCGGCGCAGCGCCCGAGCCCCTCCCGCTGTCGCGGACCACAACGCCTCCTCCACCGGCATGCCCATCTCCCGTACGGCGAGGGCGATACACAGCGGCATGCTCGAGGTGTAGGAGGTGCCGGGGTTGCAGTCTGTCGCGAGGGCGACGGTGACGCCGACCTCGAGCAGCCGTCGGGCGTCCGGATACGGAGACCGGGTCGAGAACTCGACCCCCGGCAGCAGCGTCGCCACCGTTCCCGCGTCCGCGAGCGCCTCGACGTCGGCGTCCTCGAGGTACGTGCAGTGGTCGGCGGAGGCGGCGCCGTACTCCGCCGCGATCCGGGCCCCGGGCCCCGCGCCCAGCTGGTTCGCGTGCAGCCGGGGCGAGAGCCCGGCTCCCCTCCCGGCGTCGAGGATGGCGCGGGTCTGATCGGCGTCGAAGGCGCCCCGTTCGCAGAAGACATCCACCCAGCGGGCGTACGGGGCACAGGCCCGCAGCATCGGGCCGCGGACGAGGTCGACGTAGGAGTCGGGGTCGTCGGTGTACTCCTCGGGGACCACGTGGGCGCCGAGGAACGTCGTCTCCGCGGTCACCTCGCCCGCTGTCACGAGGGAGCGCCGCTCGTCGTCGACCGTGAGCCCGTAACCGGACTTGCACTCGAGTGTGGTCGTGCCCTGCGCGAGGGCCTCCCGGGCCAGACGGCTCGCCGTGGCGCTCAGCTCGGCGTCCGCAGCGGCGCGGGTCGACCGTACGGTCGTGCGGATCCCGCCAGCCTGGTATGGATGTCCCGCCATTCGGGCGGCGAACTCCTCGCCCCTGTCCCCCGCGAACACGAGGTGGGCATGGCTGTCGACGAACCCGGGGATGACTGTGTGCCCCGCCGCGTCGAGGCGCTTGTCCGCGCTCGGGGCGTCCGCGGCCGGACCGACCCAGACCACCTCCCCTTCATGGAGGACGAGCGCGGCGTCGCGGATCGCCCCGACGGGCCCTTCCCCGAGGCCGGCCGTGTTGGTGACCAGGACCCCGATACCGTCGATCAGAGTGCTCACGCTCCCTATCCTCCTCCCCCTGCCGGGAGTGGGCCCGGAAGACCGCACCGAGAGACAAGCGACCGGCCGCCTCGGGATAGTGTGGGCGGGCGTGAGCGACACGGAGGCCATGTCGTTGCTTGGGTCGTTGCTTGGGTCGTTGCTTGGGTCGTTGCTTGGGTCGTTGCTTGGGTCGTTGCTTGGGTCGGCTGCATGAGCATCGCTCCGGGCCGGCGCCAGCAACTCTCCGTACGCACGATCGAGGTGCCCCACCCTGGCGACCTTCTTGCCCGGCTCCCCCGCCCGCAGGCCTGCGCCTGGGTCCGACGCGGCGAGGGGCTCATCGGATGGGGCGAGGCCGCGCGACTTCCTATCGGAGCTGGACGCGACCGGTTCACCCGGGCGGACGACGAGCTGCGTCGGTTGTTCGCCTCCGCCGACGTCGATGACCCCGTACGAACGCCCGGCACGGGGCCCGTCGCTTTTTGCAGCTTCACCTTCGACCCGGACGCGACCGGGTCGGTGGCGGTCGTGCCGCGCGCGGTCCTCGGTGTACGCGACGGGCGAGCGTGGCTCACGACGATCGGCGAGGGGGACGGGCTCACCCGGGTGCGTCCGGTCGAGGAACCCGTCGAGGTGTGCTGGGGTGACGGGAGCCTCGCGCCCCCGGCGTGGATGCGGGCCGTCGAGCGGGCCGTCGCGTCGATCAGGGCCGGGCGGGTCGCCAAGGTCGTGCTCAGCAGGGACGTCTATGCCACGACGGCGCGAGCCATCGACCCCCGTGCCCTGCTCGTCCGTCTGGCCGATCACTTTCCTGACTGCTACACGTTCTCCTGCGCCGGTCTTGTCGGCGCGACCCCGGAGCTGCTCGTCCGCCGTCAAGGCGACCAGATCGCCTCCCTCGTCCTCGCCGGGTCGACCGCCCGGGGGATCGATCGGGTGGAGGACGAGGCCCTCGGTCGGGCGTTGCTCGCTTCCGCCAAGGACGTCGAGGAGCACGAGCACGCGGTCTCCTCGGTGCGCACCGCCCTGGAGCCGCTCGCCGCCGAGCTGGACGTGGATCGCAGCCCCTCGTTGCTTGTCCTCGCCAACGTGCAGCATCTTGCCACCTCGGTGACCGGGCGTCTCGCCTCGCCGTACTCCGCGCTCGAGGTCGCCGGCGCGCTGCACCCGACCGCCGCCGTGTGTGGGACGCCCACCGACGTCGCTATGGAGGTCATCCGGACGCTCGAACGGATGGACCGCGGCCGGTACGCGGGCCCTGTGGGGTGGCTCGACGCGCGGGGCAACGGCGAGTTCGGCATCGCGCTGCGCTGCGCCGAGGTCGACGGCCCGCGGGCCAGGCTGTTCGCCGGCAACGGCATCGTGGCCGGCTCGGACCCGGAGGCCGAGCTCGCCGAGACCCAGGCGAAGCTGGGCGCGATGCGCTACGCCCTGGAGGGTTGATCCGCCCCGAGGCTTGCTATCCGGAAAGGGCGTCGATCGCCATGTCCACATCGTGCTCGGTCGTGTAGACGTGACATGACATGCGCGCGTACCCCGCTCGTACGGCGGCCGTGACGCCGGCGCGGCGCAGCCGCCCCATGGCGTCCGGTACCTCGACCGAGACGATCGCGCTGTCGCCCTGATCGAGACCGAGACCTTTGCGCAGCCGGTTCGCGAGCCCGACGTCGTGGTCGTGGATGGCCTTGATCCCGAGCCGCTCGACGGTCTCGAGCGCGGGGGCCGTTCCCACCCAGGAGAACCACGCGGGCGAGATGTCGAACCGCCGGGCGTCGTCGGCGAGCCTCGGTGGCGGTCCGTAGTAGCTCGCGTGCACGTCCTCACCGGCGTACCATCCGGCGGAGAACGGTCGCATCCGGCTCCGGAGCCGCGGGCTCGTTGCGAGGAAGGCGGAGCCGCGGGGCGACATCAGCCATTTGTAGGCGTGGGCGGCGTACGCGTCGACCCGCCTGGCGTCGAACGGTAGCCATCCGCACGACTGGGTGGCGTCGACGGTGACGAGCACGCCGTGGTGGTTCGCTGCGGCGATGATCTCGTCGTACGGGGCGATCTCGCCCGTTGCGGACTGGACCAGGCTGAACGCGACGAGCGTGGTCCGGGCGTCGACCGCTTCGGCCAGTCGGGCGGCCGGCAGGGTCTGGACCTCGGCGTCGCGTCCCGCGAACCAGGGAAAGAGGTTGGACGTGAACTCCTCCTCAGGGCAGACGATCCGGGCACCCGCGGGCAGCGCGGTCGCGACCTGTCCCAGCAGCTGCGACACCGTCGCGCCGACGGTGACGTCCCGCTGATCCACGCCCACGAGCCGGGCGAAGATCTCCCGCGACCGTCCGACGCTCTCGTCCCACGGCTCCCATCCGCTGCGGCCTGTCCGCCAGTCCCCGAGCGCCGCCTGCATCGCGTCAAAGGCGGGTCGGGGCGGCAGCCCGTAGTTCGCGGTGTTGAGATACCCGGCCTCCGGATCCCACAGTGCTCGTACGTCCATGAGCCCAGTCTCCCCGCCGCGATCGTTGGAGTCCGCTGGGGGAGCCATCACGCCACCAACGTTCCCCGGACGAAGTATGATGGTCTTGTTGTTGACTAAGCCCGTCGCCTTGACGAGGGTCCCGTTGACTCCCGTGGGCTCGATTCGCCGCGTGCTGGCCAAACTTGGCCAGCCTCCTGTACCTCTGCGCCAAGTGCGCGCATCGTAATCTCCTCTGTGGGGCCCGGAGTGTGGCAACAGGCAGCCATCGACCCAACGCCTTTCACGGGCTGTCATGATCGACCTAAGCGATGCTCACTCAGCAGTCGAGACCATTTCCAGCAAGTGGACTGTAGCGATCCTGGCTGTGTTGGCGCACGGTACCCGCAGGCATAACGAGTTGGCTCGGATCTTGGAACTGCCGCACGAGCCACTTGACCGGGCCTTACGCCGCCTCGAGTCCGGTATCGCCTCACCCAGCGAGGCTACACGTTAACGGACCTGCTTGACGACATGGCTCGCCTCTTCGAGGCTCGTGATCAACGAGGACCTGAAGGATCTTCCGGGGTCCCCCCGGCTGACGACCCCAGGAGACACTAATGTCCCCTAGCGTCATCCCCTTCCTCTTGACGAGCACTTGTCTGCGGATAGATCATTCACCAAGATCTGTTGAGTGGAGGTGATGTCCAGCAGTGGGGGCACGCTGAGCAAGGTAAGCTAGTCATCCGGAGGCAAAACATATCCCCAGTCAGACTACACCACCTTGGTGTGGAAAGATGTTGACGGATCGGATCCAGAAGTGTTTATTAGTGCGAACTATTCTCCAAGGTTGGAGTCTCGTGATGACATGGCTATCGAAGGTACCAGGGAGTCATTCGGAAACTGCCTTCTTGACGCGGTCCCAGGTGCGTGGGCTCTGCGAGTGTTGTTCGTTTAGTTTTTGGAGTCCGACGGCGGCTTGGATGTCGGTGTCGATGCGGGTG
>JBOHCT010000218.1:0-6540 GCA_050699055.1 Streptosporangiaceae bacterium
CGACGTGCCAGGGGCGCCCGGGCCTCACCGGCCTCAGCTCGCGTAGTCGAGAAGGCGCTGCGTACGGCTCGGGTGCCGCAGCTTCGACAGCGACTCCTTCTCCAGCTGGCGAATGCGCTCGCGAGTCAGGCCGAGATGGCGGCCGATCTCGTCGAGCGAGCGCGGCCGCCCGTCCCCGAGCCCGAAGCGCAGCGCCATGATCGTCGCCTCGCGCGGCGTGAGCGTGTCGAGGAGCGCCCGGAGCTGACGTGTCATGAGCTCGTGGTCGATCAGGTCGACCGCCTCGGGCGTGTCGATGTCCTCGATGAGGTCACCGATGCTAGTCTCGCCCTCCTCGCCGATCGGCGTGTCGAGGCTGATCGGCTGGCGGCTCGAACGCAGCAGCTGCTGCACCTGCTCAGGACTGCGGTCGAGCTCCTCGGCGAGTTCTTCGGGTGTCGGCTCGCGGCCCAGCTGCTGGTGCATGTCGCGCTCCACCCGCGAGAGCTTGCTCAGCTGCTCGAGCACGTGGACCGGCAGCCGTATCGTACGCGCGGAGTCGGCGAACCCGCGCTGGATCGACTGACGGATCCACCACATCGCGTAGGTCGAGAACTTGTAGCCCTTCTTGTAGTCGAACTTCTCGACGGCGCGGATCAGCCCCAGGTTGCCCTCCTGCACGACGTCGAGGAACGGCAGGCCCCGATCGCTGTAGCGCTTGGCCACCGACACCACGAGCCGGAGGTTCGCCTCGAGCATATGGTCCTTGGCGCGGTACCCGTCGGCGGCGACGGCCTCGAGCTCGCCGTGCAGCCCATCGGGAAGCCGCTCCTCACCCGCGTCGGCGCGGTGCAGCTTGTCCTCCGCGTACAGGCCTGCCTCGATCCGCTTCGCGAGGTCGACCTCCTCCTCGGCGGTCAGCAGGGGGGTGCGGCCGATCTCCTTGAGGTAGGTGTGGACCGAGTCACCGGCCACGGGCGCCTCGGCATCGAGGTCGGCGGTCGAGGCGTGTACCTCGTCCTCCGTGCCGGCCTCGGCCTTGACGGCGTCGCTCTGGTCGTCGCCGGCCCCAGGCTCGTCGCTGGCCAGCTTGACACCGGCCTCGGCCAGCTCACGCAGGATGGCCCGGCCCCGTGCGGGGCCCACACCGGCGGTGCCGAAGGCCTCACGCAGCTCGTCCAGCGAGAGGTGACCCTGCGCGCGGCCGCGCGCGATCAGCTCATCGAGCGCCTGCACGCCCTCGTCGGGACGGGTCACAGCGGCCGTACGCGGCATGGGTGCACCTCCCTTCCCTTGTCACGCATCATTATTGCTAGCTGCCCCTTGGCTATGGTCGCACTAGATGCAACGCCGAGAAGGGCGAATTGTTTCCCGGCCGGCCCTACGACGCATCAAAGCCCGCCCTCGGAGCCTGACGGTCTTCGAGGCACGCGGCGAAATGATCGAGGCCAGCGTAAGGCGATCGTCAGCGAAGGGCAACCGCATGGCCTCTCTCGGCGATGACAAACCACGATACGCAACGGTAACGCGTCGTCGGGCTCACGTGTTCCCGCGGCGCAGGGCCGCGCGGTCAGGCTTACCCGAAGGCAACAACGGGATCGTCTCGACGACGTCCAGCTCTCTGGGCGCGGCGTACGACGGTGCGTGGGGGCGCACGTACGCGCGAAGCTCGTCGAGCGTCGGGGGTGCGTAGCGGTCCGAGGGGACGACGACGGCCGTGACCCGCTGCCCCCACTCAGGGTCGGGGCGGCCCACCACCACGGCGTCCCGCACCTTCGGGTGGCCGGCCAGCAGCGTGGCGATCTTCTCCGGTACGACGTTGCGACCGCCGGTGATGATGACGTCGTCGACCCGGCCGAGCACGCGAAGCCGCCCGTCATCCCACGCGCCGAGGTCACGAGTGACCAGCCAGCGCCCATCCATGGCCTCGGCGGTGAGGTCGGGCCGGAGCCGGTAACCGGAGAACAGCACGGGGCCGGCCAGCCGGATCCTTCCGTCGCCGTCCAGGTCCACTTCCACGCCCCTGAGCTGACGCCCGTCGTACACGCATCCCCCGCAGGTCTCCGTCATCCCGTAGGTGGTGACGACGCCCGCGCCCGCCGAACGCGCACGGTCGAGCAGCCGGGGTGAGGGCGCCGCACCGCCGAGCAGCACCGCGCGGAAGCGCGAGACGTCCACGCCCGCGTCGAGCAGTCGACCGAGCATGGTCGGCACGACCGCGACGAAGGCGGCGTCGCTGGCCCGTACCGCTTCGACGTCGAAGCGCTCGTGCATGACCGGAGGCACGCCTGCCGCGATCGAGCGGACCAGCACCTGTACCCCCGCGATATGGCTGGTGGGCAGGCACGCCAGCCAGCGGTCCCCGGGACGGGCCCGCAACCTGGTCAGCGTGGCGCGTGCGGAGTGGACCAAGGCATTCCCGGTCAGCGCGACGCCCTTGGGCTCGCCGGTCGAGCCGGACGTGGCGATGACGACCGCCGTTTCGTCGGCAACCGGGACCCCGTCCGTCACCGGCGTCGTGCCGTTTGGCGTGACGAGGGCCGTCGGCCGCAGCGTCTCGAGCAGCGCGCGGACACGCTCGCTCGGTAGCTCGGGGGACAGCGGGAGGATCGCGGGACCGCTGGTGTCGAGAGCCGCAACGAGCGCGTCGTACAAGCGCGGGCCGGTCGGCAGCATCATGGCGTGCAGGGGACGCTTCGACACGGTTTGTAAGGTTAGGGCGTGCCGGACCGGACGCGTGCCGGGGCCCACTCGCGGGCCTTCTCCATCCCGCTGCGTAGCCGCTTCCGTGGCGTCTCCTCTCGCGCGGGCGTGCTGCTCCAGGGGCCCGTCGGGTGGGGGGAGTTCTCGCCCTTTCCCGAGTACGGGCCGGCCGAGTGCGCGCGGTGGCTCGCGGCGGCGAGGGAGGCGGCGTACGAACGATGGCCGGCGCCCGTGCGCGACCAGGTGCCCGTCAACGTCACCGTGCCCGCGGTCGATCCCGAACGCGCCGCCGACATCGTGACAGCGAGCGGCTGCCGGACGGCCAAGGTGAAGGTCGCCGAGCGCGGTCAGTCACTTCGCGACGACCTGATGCGGGTCGAGGCGGCCCGCGACGCGATCGGTACGGAAGGCCGGATCCGGGTCGATGTCAACGGCCGCTGGGATGTCGACGAGGCCGTCCACGCGATCGGGGAGCTCCACCGCTTCGGACTCGAGTACGTCGAACAGCCCTGTGCCACGCTTGATGAGATGGCTGCGCTGCGCCGAAGGATCGATGTGCCGATCGCCGCCGACGAGTCGATCCGGAAAGCAGCGGACCCGCTGCGGGTGCGGGCCGCGGAGGCCGCCGACATCGTCGTGCTCAAGGTACAGCCGCTCGGCGGGGTGCGCCCCGCCCTCGCGGTGGCCGAGGCCTGCGGGCTGCCCGCCGTCGTGTCCAGCGCGGTCGAGACGTCGGTCGGCATCGCGGCGGGACTGGCGCTCGCGGCCGCGTTGCCCTCTCTGCCGTACGCCTGCGGCCTCGCCACCGTTCAGCTTCTCGACGGTGACGTCGTCGCCGAGCCACTGCTCCCGGCGGACGCCGTGATCACACTCCGGCGTCCCCAGGTCGATGGGCAACGTCTCGCGACGTACGAGATCGACGGTGGCGACTGGGCCCGGCGCATGGCCGACGCCGCCCGGGTCCTGGACAGATGAATCCGGCGACCGCGCTCGCGACCGTGCTCGTCGACGAGCTGGTCCGATCCGGGCTGACCGACGCCGTACTCGCCCCCGGCTCCCGCTCCGCGCCGCTGGCGATGGCGCTGCACGCGGACGGGCGGGTACGGCTGCACGTCCGCGTCGACGAGCGCTCCGCTGCCTACCTCGCCCTCGGGCTCGGAAAGGCGGGCGGCCGAGCGGCCATCGTCCTCTGCACGTCCGGCACGGCAGCGGCCAACCTCCACCCCGCTGTCGTCGAGGCTTCTCAGTCGGGCGTGCCGCTGCTCGCCATTACCGCGGATCGCCCCCCGGAGCTGCGCGAGACCGGCGCGAACCAGACGATCGACCAGGTCAAGCTGTACGGCGCGGCGGTGCGGTGGTTCTGCGAGGTGGGCGTGCCCGAGACGCGGGCCGGCATGGTGGGGTACTGGCGTTCGCTGGCCTGCCGGGCGTGGGCGGCGAGCCTGGGTCCTGACCCCGGACCGGTGCACCTCAACCTCGCCTTCCGTGAGCCCCTCGTCCCCGACGGTGATGACACGACATGGCCGGAGCCGCTGGAGGGCCGAGCTGACGGGGCGCCGTGGACGGCGGTCGTCCATGAGCCCACTGGGGTGTCGGTGGCCTGGCCTGCGGCCGAGCGGGGAGTCGTGGTCGCGGGCGACGGCGACTACGAACCCCGTCCGTACGTCGCGCTCGCGGAGGCCCGCGGGTGGCCGGTTCTTGCCGAGCCGACCAGCAACGCTCGGATGGACAGCACGGCGATATCGACATATCACTATTTGCTCGGTGTGCCGGAGTTCGTTGAAACGCACCGGCCCGAGACGATCGTGACCGTGGGCAAACCCGGCCTGTCCCGCCCGCTGCTCGGGTACCTGGGTACCGCCCGCGAGCATGTGGTGGTCGCCGGCCCCGCCCGTTGGCCCGACCCGACGCGGTCGGCCGCGGCCGTCGCCCCGCGTCCGGTGACGCACCCCGACGAGCCACGGGAGCGGTCGCCGTGGCTGGAAGGCTGGCAGCGGGCGGAGCGTGCGGCCCGCGCGGCGATCGACGCCGTTCTCGACGCGCACGACGAACCGACGGAGCCACGACTCGCCCGCGACCTCGCCAGAACGCTGCCGCCGGGAGCCCTGCTGTTCGCCGGTTCGAGCATGCCGATCCGCGACCTCGACCGCGCGATGTGCCCACGCACCGCGCTGCGGATCCTCGGCAACCGAGGGGCCAGCGGCATCGACGGATCTGTCTCGACGGCGATCGGCGCGGCCCACGCCCACGGCGGACCCGCGTTCGCGCTGCTGGGAGACCTCGCACTCCTCCACGACCAGAACGGCCTGCTACTCGGCCCGGAAGAGCCGCGTCCCGACCTCACGATCGTCGTCGTCAACAACGACGGGGGAGGGATCTTCTCCCTGCTCCCGCAGGTGCGCTTCGAGGAATCCTTCGAACGTGTCTTCGGCACCCCCCATGGGGTTGACCTGGCCAGCGTGGCCGCGGCCGCCCGCGTGCCGTACACCCGCCTCGAACGGATGAGCGATCTCTCCTCCGCGCTGAAGGGGGAGGGGCTCAGGCTGGTCGAGGTCCGTACGGACCGCCGCGCGAAAGCCGCCCTGCGCGCGGAGCTGCAGCGGGCCGTCACAGACGCCGTCGGCGCCGCAAACGCCGACTGATGGCCGTTTCCGGCGCTCCCCCGTAAGCGGAACCAGAAGCCGGAATTAAGACTCGAGGACGGGAGGCAGGCGTCCCAACCGGCTGTCGCCAGAGCGAAGTATGGGCCTACGCGGCGGTGATGTCGGGTCAAGGCCACGGGGTAGGCCATGCAGCGTAGGACGCTAGCGGTCGGGGCGTGGACCGGTCGACGGTCGTGCCGGACGGGCCTGGCCGTAGCCCCCGGAGCTGGTGGCCTTGGAGGCGGCTAACCGGCGAGCCCGGCCCGGCCGCGGATGCACGCACGCCTCAGGGCCGGGCTGTTGAAGCTTGGTCGACCACACTGTCGGTGACGTCAAGTGGTGGTAGGCGGGCGGTATCCGGCTGAGGCCGCATCGGTGCCGGGCCGAGCAGTCGCGGAACACGCGAATGCACCGACCCTGCGGGAACGGTCAGTTCCCTGGATTGGCGTCCACAGCCGACCCTGTGCCACTGAGTCTGGTGAGAGCTAGCGCTGTACCAATCACCATCGCAATAGCGACCAGACTCGCGCCCACACGCCACCAACCTGGAAGATTATTTGAAAGTCCCAATTAACCCGGCCTCCGCGAGGAGCATGTGTTCAATACCCAATACACACCCCTCGCTTCGGCGCGCCTAGCGGGCAACGGCTTCCCTACCCGATAGAAAGGAGATGCCAACAAACCTTTCACGGGACGAGGAAGCCGTTGCGGTACAATCGTATGTCAGGTCTTGACGCAGAGCAACTCGACGAACTTGTACTCCGCATAGAAGAGCGGCTCGACGAACCGTGGGACAAAGGAGCCGGCCGCCCAAGAAGCCTTACCTTCCGTGAGGCCGTCATCATCACATGCGGGTACCTGCGACAAAACATCATCCAGGAAGTCTGGGCGGAAATCTTCGGGACGTCGCAGCCGGTAATCTCCGGGATCATCGCGAAGCTCACGCCGCTCGTCGAGGCGGCCACCGCAGAGGACAGGCCGACCGCCGAAGAAGCGAAGGAAGCCGCCGCGCGTGAGCAGACGACGCTGGTAGACGGCTTCCTCGCGCCGACCTGGTCCTGGCGCCATACGCCAGAACTATGGTCGGGCAAGCATCAGACAACCGGATTCAACGGCCAGGCCATCGCGAATCTCCGCGGCGATCTCCTCTTCGTGTCCGAGCCCGTCACCGGGCATAATCACGACATGACAGCCCTCGCTGAGACGCAAACCGCAA
>JBOHCT010000219.1:0-6466 GCA_050699055.1 Streptosporangiaceae bacterium
CTTCTGGTGGGCGCGATCACGTACTCGGTGATGGGGGAGGAGATCGACTTTTCGCCCGCGTTGACCGCGGTGACTCTTGGCGGGCCCGCCGCCATCTGCCTGATCGCGGTTGGTATCGGCCGACTTATCCCGTCGGCGGTGGCATCGGCCAGGTGGGTCAGCACCGGCGCGCTCCTGGTCTTCGTCACGATCACCGGTTTCTCCGTCGGGCCGTTCTTCGCGCCCGCCGCCATTCTGCTGCTTGCCTCGTCGGTCGTCCAGACGGCGGCGGCCCCACGTCGCGGCACGTGACCCGGCGCCGGCCCCCTGTTCGAAGGAGTGGGGTCAGTTGGTGCCCGGGGCATCACCGAAGGGCGCCGACCCTGGGAGCGCGGGAACGGCCTGGACAAGCGCCGACTCCCGGCGCAGTAGGCGCTGCTCGTAGCGCAGACGCGTGGCGATGTCCTTCGCCTCCAGGAGCTGCTGCTTGATCGGCCGGCTGACGATGAGCGAGGCAGCCACCAGGTAGGAGAGCGTCGCCGGATCGTGAGGCAGTTCCTCCGGCACCCGCATGGTCATTCCCACGCCGCGCAGGGCCGCGCAGTACCGCCAGAACAGTGCCGTGACGCCGACCGCAAGCGCATCAGCGTCGTCGCCGAGCTGATCGGGGAATGGCGTGGTCTCCGCCCGCAGGTACGGCAGTGAGTCGCCGTCCACGCTCCGTACACGGAAACGAGGCCCACCGACGGTGACGAGGTCGTAGCGGCCGTCGTCGTGGGGTTCGATGCGGCGCACCTCCGCGACGCAGCCGACGTCGGCCATCTCCTTGACCGCGTCGTTCCCGACCTCGTGGCCCAGGGTTATCGCGACGACGCCGAACCTCCGCTCGTCCTCCGGATGGTCGAGCAGCTGGCCGACGAGCTGGCGGTAGCGCTCCTCGAAAACGTGGAGCGGGAGAACGAGTCCCGGGAAGAGCACGGTGTCCAGGGGGAAGAGAGGCAGCGTCGTCCGCCCGTCGGCCATGGTTGCAGCGTAGCGAGCCCAGCCACATCCAAAGAGGTGGCCCCGGGCAATTGAGTAACTTGCAGGTTACGTAAGGTTTCTGTTACGAATGTCTCCGTGGACGCTTTCGAGGCTCTCGCTGATCCCACGCGGCGACACATCGTCGAGCTGCTGGCTGACAGCGAGCGGTCGGCGGGCCAGATCGCCGCCGAGTTCGACATCAGCAGGCCGGGTGTTTCGCGCCATCTGCGCGTGCTCCGCGAGGCCGGCCTCGTCCACGTCCGCGAAGACGCCCAACGGAGGCTGTACTCGCTCGACCCCGATCCGCTCGGGGAGATCGACGACTGGCTCGCCCGACACCGACGGTTCTGGGCAGACCGGCTCGACGCGCTCGACACCGAGGTCCGACGTGGGCGTCGCGACCAACCGAGAGGAGAGGACGATGACTGACCAGGCGCTCGGGGCCCTTCGCCAGGATGGCGACTATAGAGCCACGCGCGGTCGGGGGAGCGGTACGGGGGTTTGCGCTCGACCCCGGCCGCGCGGCGGCCCTCAGGGGCGCACGTCGAACCACAGGGTGGTGCGTCCCGGCTCGCGCGTGTACCCCCAGCGTGCGGCCAGGACATCGATGATCGCGACCCCGCGGCCGTCCGTCGCCTCCGGGCGGATACGACACGCGCACGGGATCGTGTTCGAGCCCCCGTCTGTCACCTCGACACGCGCCCCTTTCGCGGCCCGGGTAACCGTGACCGTGAAGCCGCTGGGCGCCTGATCGGCCTCCGTCTGGCCGGAGCCGGTATGGACGAGGGCGTTGGTCGCGACCTCGCTCGTCAGGAGCACCGCGTCGTCCGCGCAGGGGTGAGTCGGGCCCAGGGTGTCCGCGACGAACGCGCGTGCCGCGCTCACCTGGTCCAGGGATGCGGCGAAATGCCCGGCTCGCGTGTACTCCGTCACGACCGTACCTCCGTGTTCTGCTGCCAAGGCGGCTCCGGCTCGGCATACTCAGATCATGCACAGCAAGAAGTAGTGATGCAACTTGCTTGGCAGATTTGAGGAGAGGGTTATGACCGTCCGCCACAGCCCGACCGTGCGGCGCCGCCGGCTCGCCGCCGAGCTGCGTCGCCTCCGCGAGGGCAAGGGGTTCACGATCCAGCAGGTGGCCGAGCGGATCGACTGCACGGGCTCGAAGATCAGCCGCATCGAGACCGCGCGCGTCACGGTGCACCCACGCGACGTCCGCGACCTGCTCAACGTCTACGGCGTGATCGGCCAGCGGCGCGAGGCGCTGGTCACGCTGGCCCGGCAGGCGCGCCAGAAAGGCTGGTGGCGTAGCTACTCCGACGTCGTGCCCTCGTGGTTCGAGTCCTTCGTGGGACTGGAGTCCGAGGCGTCGTCGATGCGAACGTACGAGACCCAGTTCGCACCGGGGCTGTTGCAGACCGAGGAGTATATGAGGTGCGTCATCCGCGCCATGCGCACATCCGCGGGACCGAACGAGATCGAGCGCGTGGTCGCGTTGCGCTTGGCGCGCCAGGAGCTGTTGACTCGCGACATCCCGGTGCAGTACTGGGCGGTGCTCGACGAGGCGGTTCTGCGCCGCCTCGTGGGAGGGCGCGGTGTCATGCGGCTGCAGCTCGATCGCCTCGTCGATGCCGGCGGGCTGCCGAACGTGGAGCTGCAGGTGTTGCCGTTTGAGGCTGGTGCGCACGCCGGTATGAATGGAGCGTTCGTGCTGTTCGGATTCCCCGAGCGCGACGACCCGGACGTGGTCTTCCTCGAGAACGAGACCAGCGGTCTCTATATGGAGGAGCCCAAGGATGTCGACCGGTATACCCTGGTTTTTGACCACCTTCGCGCGATGGCGTTGTCCCCAGATGAGTCTGTGGCGCTGATCCGTGCGGTGGCCAAGGAGTGCGGCAATCGTTGAAAGGACGGCGACATGGCCGTGCCGGACCTGTCCGGAGCCGTTTGGCGCAAGAGCAGTCGTAGTAGCGGACAGGGCAACTGCGTCGAGGTCGCGCGGCTTGACGGGTACATGGTCGCGGTCCGCGACAGCAAGGACCCGCACGGCGCGAGGCTCGCCCTGCCCTCTCGCGCGTGGGAGGCGTTCGTCGGCGACCTAAAGCGCGGCGCCCTCGACCGCGCCTGACCGTCTGCCATGATCCGCCGGGATACTTCGGCGCTCAGCGCGCGTCGAGCCGTGTCGGCACACCAACGGCGGGTGTCGTTCGTCGACGGTCGCGTATGTGAACACCGTCGTGCGCCGCGGCCTGCCGCGTGGCAGCGGCTCCCGTGACGACCTGGACGTGGTCAGCTATGGCCGCAACGACGAGGTCGCCGATCTTCACCGTGTGACGCATCCCCTGACCAACGAGTTATCGTACGCACTCGCTGCCCGCATCGTCGCCGGCCCCGCGTCTCGAAGGGCCACCGTGGTCGAGCACGTGACCCCCACAGCTGACTGGGTTGTCTATCGAACTATTCCGATATATCGTCGAGCTAACGAGATACCACGATGACGGAGTAGGGAGGATGCTTGATGAGCGACGCGTATGGTGCGCCGTGGCCGTCCTTCGGAGGACGCGGCGAGCACTGCGGATGGGACCCCATACAAAGGTTGAGGATGGCCGCCGGGCGCGGCGGGCACGCAGGCGCCCGCGGAGCGGGCCCGTGGTTCTGGGGCGATCCGGGCGGTGGCGGCGGACCGTTCCGCCCGCCATTTCCGCCGTCTCCGCCTGGGTTCGTGCCGCGTTCCGGCCATCACCGAGGCCACGGATGGCCCTGGGGCGGGCCGAAGGTGCGTCGCGGCGACGTCCGCGCGTCCGTCCTCGCGCTGTTGGTCGAGGAGCCGCGCAACGGTTACCAGATCATCCAGGAGATCGCCGAGCGCAGCGGCGGCGTCTGGCGGCCGAGCGCCGGCTCGGTGTACCCGGCGCTGCAGCAGCTCGAGGACGAAGGCCTCGTCCGGGCCGTGGAGTCAGGCGGGCGGAGGCTCTTCGAGCTGACCGAGGACGGCCGCGCGTACGTCGAGGCCCACGCGAAGGAATGCACCGCGCCATGGGAGGCGGTGTACGACAGCGTGGGCGAGCAGGCGATCGAGACGCGCAACCTGATCGGAGGGGTCGCCAGGGCGGCGGTTCAGGTGCTGCAGGCCGGCTCCCCGTCGCAGGCCGCCGAGGTACATCGGGTCCTGACTGACGCCCGGCGGTCGCTGTACCGGATCCTCGCCGAAGACGACGGGCACGACGCCGAGGAGGACGCGGAATGAGCATCGTCCGCCAAGCAGCCCCGGAGAGGCGCGCCGAGAGCGTCCAGCCGGCGGTGTCCGTGCAGCGGCTGGCCAAGCGGTACGGCCAGGTCGAGGCGGTGCGGGGCGTCGATTTCGACGTCGCGCCCGGGGAGATCTTCGGGTTTCTCGGGCCGAACGGCGCCGGAAAGTCCACCACCATCAACATGCTGTGCACGCTCGTCCGGCCCAGCGCCGGCACCGCTCGCGTCGCCGGTCACGACGTGGTGGACGCTCGCGACGACGTACGCCGCAACATCGGCCTCGTCTTCCAGGACACGACGCTCGACAGCTACCTGACCGCCGAGCAGAACCTCCGGTTTCACGCCGAGCTGTACGGGCTGTCCAAGTCGGTCACCGCGGATCGGATGCGGCAGGTGCTCGACATGGTCGGGCTGTGGGACCGCAGGTCGAGTACGGTCGGCACGTACTCCGGCGGGATGATGCGCCGGCTGGAGATCGCCCGCGGGCTGATGCACTCTCCACGGGTCCTGTTCCTGGACGAGCCGACCGTCGGGCTCGACCCCCAGACCCGTGTGTCGATCTGGACCTACATCCAGCAGCTGCGGCGCAGCGAGGACATCACGATCTTCCTCACCACCCACTACATGGAGGAAGCGGAGTACTGCGACCGGATCGCGATCATCGACCAGGGCCGCATCGTCGTCCTGGACACGCCGGAGGCGCTGAAGGCCAGGGTCGGTAAGGACCGGGTGCAGATCCACACCTCGGACGACGGGGCCGCCATCGAGGCGCTCCGTGCGCGCTTCGGTATCGACGCGGGCATGCACGACGGGGCGGTCACCTTCGCGGTGGCGTCGGGTGAGGAGTTCGTCCCCCACCTGTTCGCCACGCTCGACGTTCCGATCCTGTCGGTGAGCGTGGCACGGCCGTCGCTGGACGACGTGTTCATGTCCTATACCGGCAGCACGATCCGTGACGCTGAGGTGTCGGCGACCGACCAGATGCGCCGGTTCGTGGGCGCGATGCGAAGGAGGAGGTGACCGTGAGCGTCGAGAGCGTGGCACCCGACGTCATCCACGTACAGGTGCCGGAGCGCAGCCCGCGGCGCGACCTGCAGGCGGTGAAGATCGTCCTGCACCGGGAGCTGATCCGGTTCTGGCAGGACAAGACCCGGATGATCGCCTCGCTGATCCAACCGGTGCTGTTCCTGCTCGTGTTGGGTACGGGGCTGTCGTCGCTGATGTCGTCCGGGACCGGGGGCGTCGACCTCCGTACGTTCATGTTCCCCGGCGTACTGGCGCTGTCTGTCATCTTCACGGCGTTGTTCTCGGCCGGCTCGATCGTCTGGGACCGCGAGTTCGGGTTCATGCGAGAGATGCTCGTGGCCCCGGTGAGCCGCACCTCGATCGTGTTCGGCAAGTGCCTCGGCGGAGCGGCGGTCGCTACGTTCCAGGGCGTGGTGATCCTCGCGCTCGCGGGGCTCGCGGACGTGCCCTACTCGCCGACGCTCTTGCTCACGCTGCTTGGCGAGCTTCTGCTGCTTTCCTTCACGCTCGCCGCGTTCGGCGTGATGATGGCCGCCAGGATCACGAACATGCAGTCGTTCATGGCCGTCGTCCAGATGGCGGTGATGCCGATGTTCTTCCTGTCCGGCGCGTTGTTTCCGCTGTCCAGCCTGCCGGCCTGGTTGGGCTTCCTGACCCGCGTCAACCCGCTCACGTACGCGGTCGACCCGATGCGGCAGGCCGTCTTCGCTCATCTGGATGTGGGAGCTGGCGCCGCCGCCACGCTGAACTCCGGGGTGACGTGGTTCGGCTGGCAGGTCCCGCTCCCCCTCGAGCTGGGACTCGTCGCCGGCATCGGGGTGGTCCTCCTCGGGGTCGCGGTCGCCCAGTTCCGCCGTACCGACTAACTAATCGCCGCTCGGTCCGATGCCCTAACCTCCTCGCCGCCCTTTACGTCGGCGAGGGAACACCAGGCGACCACGAGCCGCTGGCGGTGTCCACGGACGCGCACCGGCGGACCGAGGCCTCGGCCCTCGGTCCGCAAACGAGCTTGGCGCTGCGCGACCTGCTGGGCAAGAGACGCTACGAACGCGCGATGGCGGAGTTGCGGGGCGCCCTGCTCGTGACCGCCGCCGAGGTCGAGGAACGCCCCAGCGGCTGGCCGGCGGCGATCGTCGACCTCACCTGCCGGCGCTTCGACGTGGGCGGTCGCCACGATCCGGTCTACGCC
>JBOHCT010000220.1:0-6426 GCA_050699055.1 Streptosporangiaceae bacterium
GTCCTTTGCCATGGCGGTGATCCAGGCGGATGGATCGCAAGGCGGAGGAAGGAGGCGCAGTGGGCCTGCGTCGACTGACGACAACGCAGCGAGGCGCCGCCTGGACGCCGCCAGGGTGAAGAAGGCTTCCAACACGCGACACTAGTAGACGGAGGTGACGATGGCTGTACCCGACGCTCTACCCAGCGCTGTGCAAGCCGCGCGAACGAAGTTTCTCCTCAAGTTCTTCCCGACCTTCGTCCGCCCGCCGGTGACCTCCGCGGCGAAGGAACACTACGCGGCCGATCGGGAGCTGGCCGATGGGTACGAGACTCTACTCGCGGACGCGGCCGACGCCGAGGGCACGTTGGGCGAAGCGCAGGCCGCTGACCGACCCTACGAGGAGATCGCGGAGCGCTCGCGGGACCTCGACCGTGCGCTCGCGGCGGTGGTACGGGCCGCCGAAGCCGCGGAGAGGGTCGCGGTGGGCATCCGGGGCTACAACGACAGCATCTACCGCCGCAAGAGGCTCGCCCACGAGAGCGTGCTGCCCTGGGGCCTGGAGCTGCGGCGCCTGCGTACGGTGCGTGAGGCCTACCGCCTGGCCGCGATGGGACGGACGGGCACACTCGTCGCGGGCTCCGTTCGCGTGGGCAACCACGCGACGCTCACCCCGCACAACGAGTCTGTTGGCGCGGGACAGCCCGACGATGCCGCCGAGGGGGTGGGCGACCCCCGCATCGGCGTCGACCTTGCTGCCGCGATCAGTCGGCGTTCTGCGGTCCGCGGAGTACCTCCGGCGAGGCGAGCATCGTGAGAAAGACCCGCGAGAGGTCCTTGGGGTCCTCGGCGACGAAACTGCGTCCGCCGGTCGTCTTGGAGATCTGGGCGAGCGTCTTCCTGTCGGCGTCCTCGCCGTAGGCGATCGTCGCGATCTGTACCGGGTGGTCGGGGTCGCGCAGCTTCTGCAGCTTGTCGAGGAGGTCCTGTCGGCTGATCCCGCGCTGGGGGTCATCGTTCTCCCCGTCTGTCAAGAAGACGACGACGTTGAGTCGACCTGGCTGCCAGAAGTCCAGCATCCGCTGGTACGCCGCGAGCGTCGTGTCATAAAGCGCGGTGTCCGCCCGCGGGCGGAGCGCCCGGATGCCTTTCTCCAGGGCCTGCTTGCGGCTGCTGCCGCCCACGGGGGCGTTGACCGGGCCGTAGGGTACGAGCTCGCGGTAGTCGTGGTTCTCGGTGAGACCGGTCGAGAACTCCCACAGCCCGACCTTCGAGTCGCCCCCGAACAGCTTCAGTGCCTCCAGGCTCGCGTGCTTGACCAGCGCCAGTTTCGTCGCGTTGGCGGTCGGGACGAACCCTCTCATCGAGCCGGACACGTCGATGACGGTGAGCACGTTGAGTGGGCGCCGCAGTCCGTTCCAGGTCGCGACGGAGCGGGCGAGCTGAACCGAGTCGTCGGGCGCCTGGCGCAAGGTGGTCGCCTCCTTCGGCAACACGCCGTCGGACTCGCCCACGCCCTTGAGCTCACCCCCTTCCGCTGGCCTGAAGCCGGCGTGCTCGAAGACGTGCTGCCCCTCCGGGCTCAACATGAACGTGCGGAAGAGCGCCGCCGCGGCGCGCTTCGGGTCGTTCACCCAAGAGGCGTTCAGCACGCAGAAGGGGTAGTCCGCGTCCGGCACGTCCTCTGACGGATAGATCGCGGCGAGTGACGTGTGAGGTGATCTGGCGTCATACTTGATGACTGTCCGCTCTGTGGCGGGGAAGGCCGAGACATAGCCGAGCGCCTTGCCCTTCTTGTCGGCCTTTCTGAGGCCCTTGAGCAGCTCGTCAGTCGACGACGCCGACTTCGCGACGACGCTTTGCAGGCGGTAGAGATTCTCCACCTCCGACGCCTGGATCTTGCCGTCCTGGTTACTGTCAGCGAGAGCGATCAGCGCTGAAAGGCCCGCCGTCGACCGGCTCGGGTCGCTCATGCCGAGCTGGATGTCACCCCACTCGGCGTGGCCGAAGGCCGCCCAGTCGTCTCCGCCCTGGGCGCGCGACGCCAGTTCACGCCAGCCGACCTTGGCGCCCGGCCAGCCGAGAGCCTGTGCCATGGGCTTCGGCATCGCCATCACGACGGGGGAGCGGGTCAGCACGGTCTGCTCGCCATAGAGGAGGGGAGCGGTCTCGGGACGGGTGCCGGCGAGCTGCACCCACGCCGACGACTGTGGGACCCACACGTCCGGCCTCGGACCGTCACGTGAGCTGTCCCAGGAAGGGGTCAGCGCCGCCGTCACCGCGTACGACTTCTTGGCGTACACCCGGGCGGAAGCGCAGCGACCGAGGGCCCGCGGGCCGGTGTCCTCCCAGCGCCGCGCGAGCCGCTTGAGCGGCCCCGCGATGTCAGGACTCGCGGCGATGGTGATCTGGACGCGTCCGGCGAACGCGCACGATACCGCCCCGATCCTCGGGCCCGCGACGCCCGCGGCTGTGCCCAGAAGCACGATCAGGACGACGCCGAGGGCCGCACCCACCGGTCTGCGCCGACGCGCGCCACCTCTCAGGATCCTGTGCTTGGCGGCGTGGCGTCCCCCGGCTGGCATCCTCACGGCCTCCTCAGCTGCACGTACTCACCTCCCACGTGGGCCTCTCCAGTTTGGCCGACTCGTCCCAAAAGATGCAGAACTATGCCGACCCGCCAGGTTTATGGCCGAATCAGGTCAGCGCAGCGCGCCATGCAACATGGGGCGTCGGAAGAGCGCCTGACCGGACGCTCTGCGGCAGGTGGGCGCGGTCAGGGCGAGGCGCCGGCAGCGCCTGCGACGACCGGCGAGATGTGGACGACGTGACGGCAGGGGGAGGGGCGGGCGTCGACGGTCTGGGCTCGCGAGGAGTGTGGCGGGTAGAGACGGACCTTGGTGGCCCGCACGACCGGGCAGTTCTGACCGTCCCTGGGGACGTCGGCGTAGCCGACTGAGAAGGACGCGGCATCGCCAGGGCGAAGAACGATCCTGCGTACGGGCACCTTGGGTACGACGACGCTCGGCTTGTGGCTGTTCGTGACGTCCAGAACCTTCCCCCGGTGCCCGATCAGCACGACCCGCGTGAAGCCCTTGATCGCACACCGCTCGGCGCCGGTGTTGCGGAAGACGAAGTCGTATCGGACGTGTCCCGCCGCGCCTCCGTTCCTGCCGAGCCGCGCGTCGAGAACGGCGGTGGTACACCGCGCGATGTCGTGGGCCCGTGAGGGGGAAGGCGTAGCGGGGACGGGGCTCTCCGGGGGCGCCGCGACCCTGCCCGGTGACGACGGCGGGCCGGACGGGGTCGGCGATGCCGACATGCCGGTCGAGGACATCGTCGGGGCCGGTGATGTCGGGGCTTCTGCCGACGCCCCGCCCGCTCCGCCACAGCCCGCCGCCAGCAGCAGGAAGCCCATCAACAGGGTCGGAGCGCTACGGTGCCGGTGCATGCGTGTCGCCTCCCCGCTGGCCGCTCAGGTCCACTCATCCCCTCTGTTTGGACGCCGATACACCGCGAGCGGTTGCCTGAACGGAAGATCCCGTCACCGTGAGACGAGTTCCAGCCGGCGATACCGGAGAAGGGAACCCCTCCCGTCTGTCCGCGTAGGTAGGGTCGGTGGCACGCGGACGGCCACACGGGTCGCGAGTCCGAGCGAGGCTCCGGCCAGCGCGGTTGGCGTCCAGGGCCCTCGTCTGGGACGGTGGGGGATCCGACGACAGGACGTCTTGCGATGCGCACGGGGGGAGGACCAGTGGTAGCTCATCTGCTCGACCGACAACGTGTGCTCGCCTCGTATCTCGACGGAATAGCCGTGATCAGCGAGCTCTCCAGGGGCTTCGCCGCGGCGGACTGGAAGGCCCCCACACCCTGCACGGAGTGGCTGGCCTCCGATCTCGTCGCCCATCTTCGATGCGTAGCCGACGACTACCATGAGCTTCTCGACGACGGCCCAGGCAACCGGCTGGCCCGCCTCATGGCGCCCACCCCACCTCCGGACAAGCTCGCGCGCCACCTCGCGCGGCAAAACGCCGCCGAGCTCGCCGCCCTCCCGTCGGTCGAACCTCCCGCGCACGTATGGGCGTTCGTCCGCTCGGCCAGGCGCCATGCTCGCCGTCTCCCCACCGTCTGGGACGAGCCGTGCTTCACCTACGGCGGACGATCGTGCACGGTCGGTGACCACGCGGGGGTCGCGTGCATCGAGTGGCACGTGCACGCGTGGGACCTCGCCTATGCGATCGGCAAGAGCTACCGCCCCGCCGACCCGGAGGCCCTCGCGTCCTCCTGGCGCTCGGGCATGCCTCACCTGCCCATCGGCGATGGCGACCCCTGGCTGGCCGTACTGACCGCCTCAGGCCGGGCGGCAGTGCGCACCGCCAAGGGCACGGGGGTCTAGCGTCGCACTAGCGCCCACCACCCCGGACATGAGCAGCCGAGCGTGAGCTGACCGGGGCTTGTGGGCTATTTGGCCGGACACGGACACCCCATGCGCGCCACAATGAGTCCGAGGCGCGGCCCGCGGGGGTAAGGAGCGCCGTCCAGACGCACGTCTTACGGCGTGCACGGTTCCGGGGGGACACACCGTGAGCGAGCCACATCCGGCCGCGACTGTTCGCCTGCGATCCGTACCAGTACCCGGAACCGCGTCGATGCCGCTCGCGTCATGCCTCGCTCTCGCCACGCACGGCGTCGCTCTCGCGTGGCTCGCCGACTACCTCGCGCGCGGGTCGGCGAGGCGCCGAATCTGACCGCCGCCGCGGCCCGGCTCGCGTCAGAGGACCGCGCGACCACCGTCGAGCGGGCGCGGGGCGCTGCCGACGACGTCCTACTCCCGCTGGCGCGACGGGCCCTGGCCGCGGCGCTCGTCGGTGCCCTTCGGGCACCCGCCGCGGAAAGTGTGGAACGAACCCACGGCTGTCCGACCGCCTCGAAGGAGGGATGAGAGCACATGTCCCGATATCTAGCTGGTCTCGCCGTCGCGACTGGCGGCGTGCTGGCGGGAGGCTGGCTGATCCTGTCGCCCTTCGCTCTCGGGTACCAACCAGCGGGGAGGGACCTGACCCTCCCCGCCGTGGTCAACATCGCGTCAGGAATCGGAGTAGTCGTCGTGAGCGCGGTCACCATCCTTCTCTGGGGGGTCGCGTGGCGGGCCCGGCTGCGCGACGACGGCGTGCTGCCACAAAAGCGCCGCGACCGTCCTTCCGCTGCCTCACCCGGGCCCTCCGACTCCACGGAGCCCAGCCCCAAGGAGCTGCAGGCCCTGCTCGCCCCGCTGGTGGCCGCGCTCGCGGACGACAACCGCATGACGGCGGGCGCTCGCGTGCCCTCGCCCGCGTACGACGAGGCCACCGTGCCGCGGGGCCGGACCCTTGACCCGCACGAGGAGCAGTGGTGATGCGGACCCGGCTCGCTCATGGCGGGATCGCGGCACTCTTCCTCGCGGGGGTATGGGCGGTCGCGGCGCCGTTCGTCATGCCCTTCCAGCCGAGAGGCGCCCAGTGGGTGCTGGCGACCCGCAGCGACGTGCTCACCGGTGGGGTGATGGTGGGTCTCGCCATACTCGGAGTCCTCCTGACAGTTTCCGGGGGTGTACGTGAGCTGCGCGCACGGGCACGAGAGCCAGACGAGGGCGACGAAGACGACGCCGCGTCGCGGGAGGGGAGGGTGCCTCCCGTCCGCGGGTGAGGCACCCGGATGGAGGGTCGGGATCACCGGCGTAGGTGACACAGGACGAGCCTGCCGCGCACCTGCACGCACTCCATCTCGCGGTGGGCGTCAGCGGCCCGTGAGAGCGGCAGCACCCGTCCACTCGAGGGCCCGAAGGCACGCCGGTAGGTTGAGGCCCATGCCCGAGACGCTGCATCTCGAACCCGCTACCGACCGCCTCGACCTCTTCGCGCCTCCAGTCGCCGCCGCGGTTCGGGCCTGGAAAGGCCCTGTCCCCATCCAAGAAATCGCGGTCGCCGAGATCGATCCTGAAGCCGCGGACACCGCGACCTTCTGCTCGCGTTACGGGATCGCGCTCGAGGATTCCGCGAACTGCGTCGTCGTGGCCGCGCGACGCGGCGGAACGACCCGTCCCGCCGCCTGCGTCGTCCTCGCGACCACGCGGGCGGACGTAAACGGCCTGGTCAGACGGCATCTAGGTGCGCGCAAGGCTTCCTTCGCCCCAGTGGATGTCGCGGTCGAGGAGACGGGCATGGAGTACGGCGGCATCACGCCTCTCGGGCTGCCGGACGACTGGCCCCTGCTCGTCGACGCCGCGGTGGCGAGATCGGCACGGTTGATCGTGGGCAGCGGACTCCGCCGCTCCAAGGTCATGCTGCCCGGCACGGCCCTGGCCGGCCTGCCGAACGCCGACGTGCTCGATGCCCTCGGACGCTGAGCGGTACCCGACGAGACGGAGGCGCCCCCGGCACGAAGTGCCAGGGGGGCCCGGGCCTCACC
>JBOHCT010000221.1:0-6289 GCA_050699055.1 Streptosporangiaceae bacterium
GCGGGAGGCGCAACCGGGTCACCTCCCGCCGGCCGGTTAGAGAAACTTACCGGTGCGCCCCTTCGTACTTCTGGATCACCTCGCTGGGGATACGCCCGCGTTCGCTGACCTTGATCCCCTGCGAACGGGCCCATTCCCGTATCTCTGAGCTACGGGCTCGGCTCGACCGCGCCCTGGTCCGCCTGCCGCGAGTCCGGCCGGCCTTCCTGGCGTGGTCGACGTACTTGTTCATCCTCCTGCGCAGCTTGGCGGCGTCGTTCCTGCACAGGTCGAGTTCGTACTCCTTGCCGCCGAACCCGAATGTGACCGTCTCGCTGCCCGCGACAGGCTCGTCGTGGTCCATGTCGCAGAGAAGAACTACCTGCACCTTCTGTGCCATGGTCTGCCCCCTTTTCTCCCGGCGTGGCGACCGGCCCTGGATACCCCCGTTGTACTGGCCGGCGGCCCGGCGCCCGTTCCTCTTACCCAAGGCTTCCGACACCAATCTTAAACGAGGTGACCTGCGATCACCTACTGACCAAACGGGGGTGTTGCGTTGAAACATGCGGTGCGCCGCGGCGAGAATGCTTGCGCATACCGGCGGGGGCGGTGGTTCGGCGCGGTGGCTCGTTCACTCCGCGGGCAGGGAAAGGCCGCCCCTGGCCGCGGGGTCGGGCGCAC
This sequence comes from Streptosporangiaceae bacterium, assembly GCA_050699055.1. Lineage (GTDB taxonomy): Bacteria > Actinomycetota > Actinomycetes > Streptosporangiales > JBOHCT01 > JBOHCT01. Next base: position 661 of record JBOHCT010000221.1, read on the forward strand.
TATCCGATCACCGCGGGGCAGACTGGGGCAGGACGCGGGAGTGGTCCCAGGGAGGTCTTCGTGCGCGCGGCGGATTTGTTGGTGCGTTGCCTGGAGTCGGAGGGTGTTAGGTACGTCTTCGGCATTCCAGGCGAGGAGACGCTCGATCTGAACGAGGCACTCGAAGCGTCGAGCGTGACGTTCGTACCGGTGCGACACGAACAGGGCGGAGCGTACATCGCCGATGTCGTCGGGCGACTGACCGGTCGGGCGGGGGTAGCGCTCGCCACCCTGGGCCCGGGGGCGACGAACCTCGTGACCGGGGTGGCCGACGCCTACCTCGACCGTGCGCCGCTCGTCGCCCTCACCGGCCAGGCCGACCTCGCGCGGATGCACAAGGAGAGCCACCAGTACGTTGACGTGCTCTCGCTGCTCCGCCCGGTCACCAAGTGGAACGCCCGGATGAGCGAGCCCGGCATCGTCGCGGAGACGGTACGCAAGGCGTTCGACGTCGCCGAGCAGGAGAAGCCCGGGGCCACTCACCTGGAGCTGCCCGAGGACGTGATGGCCGCGCCCGTGCCCGAGGAACTGGCCGCCCCGCTGCCTCGGTCGGAACCGGTACGTCCCGAACCGTCTGCCCGGGCGCTGCTGCGGGCGGCTGACCTCATCAGGGGCGGGGGCAAGGTGGTCGCGCTCGCCGGCAACGGCGCCGTGCGGGGCCGGGCGGCCGGTGCGCTGCGGGAGTTCAGCCGGGCGACAGGAATTCCGGTGGCGGAGACGTTCATGGGCAAGGGCCTGCTGGCCGCCGACGCCCCGGGGGCGCTGGGCGCGACCGGCCTGCAGGCGGGCGACTACCAGATGGCCGGGTTCGACGAGGCGGACGTGGTTGTCGCGATCGGGTACGACCTGGTCGAGCAGTCGCCGAAGCAGTGGAACCCGCGCCGGGACAAGACGATCGTCTGTGTCGACACGCTCCCGGCGGAGGTCGACGCCTACTTCATGCCGGCGATCGAGTTGGTCGGCGACATTTACCACATCCTCGCCCGACTCGCCGAGGAGTGCCGCGACGGCGCGTCCCCCGGCGGCTCGCCCCGGCTGCGGGAGGCCACCCTCGGCCTGCTCGAGCGCTGTCGTGGCGACGACCGGTTCCCGATGTGCCCCCCGCGGTTGCTCGCCGAGATCCGCGACGAGCTGGGCCGGCACGACGTGGTGATCAGCGACGTGGGCCTGCACAAGCTTTGGATCGGCCGGATGTTCCCCGCGTACGAGCCGAACACGACGCTCATCGCGAACGGGCTCGCCGGCATGGGCTTCGCCGTACCGGCGGGCATCGCCGCGAAGCTGGTCCGCCCGCGGGCGAAGGTGGTCAGCGTGAGCGGCGACGGCGGGTTCCTCATCAACGCGCAGGAGCTGGAGACCGCCAAGCGGCTGGGCACGGCCTTCGTGAACGTGATCTGGGAGAACGCGCAGTACGGCTCGATCGTCTGGAAGCAGGATCGGCGGTTTGGCCGCCACTTCGGCACCGACTTCACGAACCCCGACTTCGTCCGGCTGGCCGAGGCGTTCGGACTGCCAGCCTGGCGGGTCCAGGGGCCCGAGGAATTCGCGCCATCGCTGCGCCGCGCCCTTGCTCAGGACCTGCCGAGCGTGCTCGTCGTCCCCGTCGACTACAGCCTCGACGTGGCGATCGTGGACGAGCTCGGCCCCGAGACCGTCGAGACCTGAGGCCCTCTGCCGGGACAGGCAGCCCCTCGGCAAGACCCGCGGCCGCCACGCGCCATGATCCGCGGCCGCCACGCGCCATGATCCCGCTCTGCGGTCCGGATGCGGAGAGTACTGGCGGCCTGGACCGCGAACGCGGATCATGCAAATGAGTGGTGGTCAGGCGCCCACCCAGACTGTCTTGATGTTGCAGAACTCCCTGATGCCGTGCGCGGACAGCTCCCGTCCGTACCCTGAGCGCTTCACGCCGCCGAACGGCAGCTCGGGGTACGACGTCGTCATGCCGTTGATGAAGACGGCGCCTGCCTCGAGCTCAGTGACGAACCGGGCCTCCTCGGCGGCGTCGGTGGTCCACGCGTTCGACCCGAGGCCGAAACCTGTCGCGTTGGCCAGCTCGATGGCCTCCACGATGTCGGCGGCGCGGTAGAGCCCGGCCACCGGCCCGAAGACCTCCTCCCCGTACATCCGCATCTCCGGGGTCACCCCAGCGACGACGGTCGGCGGGTAGAACCAGCCTGGCCGGTCGAGTGACGCGCCGCCGCAGAGCACCTTGGCCCCCTTGCCGGCCGCGTCGGCGACGAGGTCCTCCACGTCGCCGCGGCCGCCGTCGGTCGCGAGCGGTCCGACCTGGGTGGAGTCCTCCATCGGGTCGCCGACCTTCAAGGCGCGCATCCGCTCGACGAACCGGTCCGCGAAGCTGTCGTACACATCGGCGTGCACGATGAACCGCTTGGCCGCGATGCAGGACTGCCCGTTGTTCTGGACCCGCGCGGTGACCGCGACGTCGGCGGCGCGGTCGAGGTCGGCCGAGGGCATGACCACGTACGGGTCGCTCCCGCCCAGCTCGAGCACTGTCTTCTTGACCTCGCTGCCGGCGATCTGCGCGACAGAGCGCCCGGCCGGCTCGCTGCCGGTGAGCGTCGCCGCGGCGACCCGGGGGTCACGCAGCACCGCCTCCACGTCGCGGGAGCCGATCAGCAGGGTCTGGAAGCAGCCCTCCGGGAAGCCGCCGCGGCGGAACAGGTCCTCGAGGTACAGGGCCGTCTGGGGGACGTTGGAGGAGTGCTTGAGCAGGCCGACGTCGCCGGCCATCAGCGCGGGCGCCGCGAACCTGACGACCTGCCACATCGGGAAGTTCCACGGCATCACCGCGAGCACCACACCGAGCGGCTGGTAGTGGGTGTACGCCCGTCGGGCGCCCACCGCGTCCGCGTCGCCGGGCTCGTCGGCGAGAAACTCCTCGGCGTGCTCGGCGTTGAAGCGCATCGCCTTCGAGCACTTGCCTGCCTCGGCCTTGGCCGCGGCCAGGGTCTTGCCCATCTCGGTCGTCATCGTGCGGGCGGCGTCGTCCTGCTCGGCGTCGAGCAGGTCCGCGGTCGCCCGCAGCAGCCGCGCCCGCTCGGCGAACGACGACCGGCGGTACGTGCGGAACGTCTCGTGGGCGCGGGCGATGCGTGCCCCGACCTCTTCAGCGCTGAGCGAGTCGAAGGTCTTCAACGTCTCCCCAGTGGTGGGGTTGACGGTGGCGATCGGCATGATGACCCTCCCTACGGCCGCATAGAGCAAGCATGCCCCCTCCTACCGGGTGCGACCCACCCGCCCCACGCCGAGCCGCAGGGGAACGGCTTGTTTCCCGCCGGAGACAAGGTCGCCGGGCCGCGGCGGCGCATTGAGACTTCCTCCGGTTCCGCGAGCGGGGGCGAGCGCTGTCGCTCCCGGGGTCGGGCCGGCGCATATGGGCTGAGCGAGCTCCGGCCGGCCCGCGCCCGGCGTACGCGCCAGCAGGAAAACGAATGGCCCTACCGATCTTCCGTGGCGTCACTCTTCGCAACGGTCAGCCCAGATGGCCGGAGTAGGCCACCCAGGCCGTGTGTCCCTCACGGCGCGCGCCAGAACGGAGGGCTGGAAGAAGCGACTCCTTCCAGGTCCGGGCACGGTTTCGCGGTCCGCTGAGGGTGGGCGACCGTGGACGAGCAGACGCCCGTGTACCCGATAACCGAGTGCACAGGAGCGATCACGAACTGTCATAGTCGGAACCGCGCTCTTGACGTGTCCACTTTTGGACCTCTAACTTCACGTGCGACTCGGGGGAGGAAAGACCGAGCGGCTGCGGGGTGGCGTCGCGCCTTCGCTCACGGGCGCGGTGGCTGGCCATCGGTCCGCCTTTCCTTGACAACGATGTCGAGGACCAGCTTGGGGGCTGCCCCCTGAAGGACAGGAGGACGAGGTGGGTCAGACAACGCTCACAGCTCGAATGACTGAGCCCCGACTCTCCGATGAGGAGGTCTACGTACTGGCTCTCCTTGCAACAGGAGTGACCCTGGACGTGGCCGCGCGGAGGGTCGATCTGAGCGAGCGGACACTGCGTCGGCGCGTACGTGCGGTCTGCGACCGGATCGGCGTCGACACACCCATAGAGGCGGTGGTCTGGGCCGCGAAGCGCGATCTGATCTGAACCTGGATCTGACACTGACAACCTGTCCGCGAACCGCGTCGGCTGTGCGAGCCACGTCGAGACGTTGGCGTGCTCCCGAGCGGGGCGGCTGCGGAGCCACGTCGAGACGTTGGCGTGCTCCCGAGCGGGGCGGCTGCGGAGCCACTGGGACAGTCCCCGCAGGCCCTGACGCCGGTTGGTGAAGGCGTCGGCACGTGCGCAGCGCCCGTGCTAGCCGAGGCGTCGAGTGACAGGGTCTCTGCCCCTGGTGTGCCCCATGTGGTGGCGGCCGGGCAGTGCGCCGTCGCCGCTGCGGGTGCCGCGGCGGTGGAGCCTGCCGCGCGGAGGCGTTGGCGGTGAAGCGTAGCGAGTGAGTGGTCGCCGCCCCGGGACGGCCGATGGTGGTTACATCTCCGTAAGATCCTGCTCCCCGCCGATGGTGGGCTCGGTATCGGCGGTCGCGTCGGCCACCGAGGGGAAGATCCGAAAGTGGCGGCTCAGGCCGGTGATGCCCAGCACCCTGCTGACTGGGCCCCGCGGCGCCGCCAGACACAGCCGCCCACCAAGGTGGGACGCGAGCTGGTCCGCGGCGATCAGGGCGGACAGCCCGGTCGAGTCTATGAACTGGAGACCCGCCAGATCGACGACGACCCGGTGGCTGCCTCGAGTGAGGGCCTCACGCAGACGCGCCCGGAAGCCGGGGGCGTTGCTGAGATCAAGCTCCCCGCTCACGGTGACGACGGTGCAGTCGTCTTGGTCACGGGTGGACAGGGCCAGGTCCATGCGCAGCTCCCGCGCGAGGTCTCCACAGAGCCGGGGTGGCGCCGCGACGCCGACCCGTCGGCCGTGTCAGTGTAAACATGCTGTGTGCCCCCCGGCGACCGGTATCGAACGTAGGGGGCGCCGGGTCGGATGCGGAGCCTTTGGGGCAGATCCGGCGAACGCTGGTACCCAACGCGCACCCATGCACGGGTCGGGCATGAACGATCGAGGAACGCAGGTGCGGCCGATGATCCGCGAAACGAGGCCCGATGGCGATGGTGAGTGTCCTCCTGGCGGTTCTCGCCGCGGCGGCTAACGCCGCAGCGTCCGTGTTGCAGCGCAAAGCGACGCGTCGCGAGCCCGATCGTAAGGCGCTGTCACTGTCGATGATCGTCGACTTGCTGCCCCAGCCCGTGTGGTTCGCGGGGATCCTCGCCATCCTCGTGGGGTTCCTGCTGCAGGTGTCGGCGCTGGCGACGGGCCGCCTTTCCGAGGTCCAGCCGCTGCTTGTCATGGAGCTCCCCTTTACGTTGGTGCTGTCGTCCCTGGTGTTCCGCAGCCGTCCGCACGCCCGGGAGTGGTTGTCCGCGGGTGGCATGGCGGTGGGCCTCGCGTTGTTCCTGATCGGGCTGGCGCCGTCGAGCGGCGAACCCCTGGCGGCGCCGGTCTGGGCATGGGCGGCCGCCTTGGTCGTGACGCTCGCCGCGATCTGTCTGGTGGTGTGGCTGGGGT
>JBOHCT010000222.1:0-6016 GCA_050699055.1 Streptosporangiaceae bacterium
GCTCGCCGCGCTCGCCGTCCTGAGCGGCGCGTCCGCCGCGATCGCGGTCGCCCCCTCCTGGGCGGGCGTGCCGCTGGCCGGGCTCGTCGGTGTCTTCGACGCCTGGGTCTGGCGGGCCGTGCTCGGGGCCTGCGCGCGAGCCGGAGAACGCCCGCCCCCCGCGCTGCGGGCCGGCCGACGCGCGGGGGTGAGCGGAAGAAGGGCGCCGCGATGGACCATACCCGTCGTCCTCGCCCTCGTGCTGGCGACGTCCCTCGGAGGCATCCGCGGGTTCGTCGGCACACACGTCCTGTTCGGCGTCCCCGACCTCGCGTACCTCTCCTACCCACCGCCGCACGGCCGGCCCGTCCTGGTGGTCGGCGGGTTCGGCTCGGACTGGCCGGATAGCCGGGTCCTCCGCTTCGGCCCCCGGTTCGACGTCAGGCGCTTCTCGTACGCGGGGCTCACGTCCGACGGCCGTCCGCTGCCCTACGACGGGTACGACACGGACAAGCCGCTCAGACCCCTCACCGGGATGCTCCGGCGGCAGGTCCAAGCGCTCCACCGCGAGACAGGCAAGCGGGTGGTCCTCGTCGCCCAGAGCGAGGGGACGCTGATCGCGGGCAGGTACCTCGACACGACGCCCGGCGCTCCGGTCACCACGTTCGCGATGGTGAGCCCGGTGATCGGGCCCGCACGGGCGTACTTCCCACCGGCCGGGTCGTCCGGCTTCGGCGTGGCGACCGGCTGGACCCTGCGTGCTGTCATGGGGGCGCTCGGCCGCGCTGGAGACGTGGGGATCTCGCCGGACGCTCCCGTGCTGCGCTCCTTCGACGACAACGCACGCCGGACCCGCGGGCTCGTCTGCCATCCCAGACCCGGGATCCGGCAGCTCGCCGTCCTGCCGTTGGCGGACGCGGTGGCCGGCCCCTACGACACGATGGTGGCCGCCCCTACCTGCGTACGTCAGTCCATCGTGGTCGCCGGCATGCACGGCCAGCTGATGCGCAGCCTCTGGGCGCAGGACCTCGTCGGCGACTACCTCGCCGGCCGGACACCCCGCTCGCCGGTGCCGACCGCCGTGTGGTCGGCGCTGCGGGCGCTCACCAGCGGCTGGCAGGCCCCGACCCTGCCCCTCGACCTCAACCCTGCGTGGCGCGGCGACGGGCCGGAACCTGTGCCACACTGAAGATCGGCAGCCAGAAAGGGGCCGACATGAGCCAGGCCACGCTGGAGGCGGCTCGCGAGCCGTGGACGGTCGATGACCTCGCGCGCCTGCCTGACAACGGCCAGCGGTACGAGATCATCGACGGGAGCCTGCTCGTGACGCCTCCTCCCTCACCCCGACACCAAGGCGTCGCTAGCCGCCTGGTTGCCGTGCTGAACGAGCGTCCTGAACCAGAGTGGGAGTCTGTCGAGGCCGTCGGCGTCCTGCTGCGCGATACGGCGACGACGACCAGGGTGCTGATCCCGGACGTGGTCGTCGCCCGGGCGTCCGCGTTGTGGTCGGACGCGGCGATCCTGAAGTCGTCGGACATCCTGCTCGCCGTCGAGATCGTGTCGCCGTCGTCGGTGACCAACGATCGGGTCACCAAGCCGGCCCTGCTGGCGGAGGCGGGCGTGCCCGCGTACTGGCGGGTCGAGCTGGACGAGCCGGGAGGCCCGTCCATCGTCCTCCACCGCCTCGTTCGCGGCAGCTACTCGAAGGACGAGGTCGTCCACGCCGACGAGGTCAAGGAGACCGACTGGCCGCTCCCCTGCCGCCTCGCCCCTGGTGAGCTCGTCGGCCGCCGCTGATCAACGAAGAGCCCGCAGCCAGTTGCGCAACAGGAGCGCTCCCGCGTCCCCTGACTTCTCGGGGTGGAACTGCGTCGCGGCGAGCGGCCCGTTCTCGGCCGCCGCGACGAACCGCTCGCCGTACTCCGCCGTCGTCACCAGCGGCGGCGTGAAGTGCCGAGACGGCGCGAAGTCGAGCGACCGGGCGGCGTAGGAGTGGACGAAGTAGAAGCGGGCACCGGCGTCGAGCCCGGCGAAAAGCCGCGAACCGTCGGGGGCGCGGACGGTGTTCCAGCCCATGTGCGGCAAGCGGGGCGCGGTGAGCCGCTCGACCAGACCGGGCCACTCGCCGCAGCCCTCGGTCTCGACGTTGTGCTCGACGCCCCGCTCGAACAGCACCTGCATGCCGACGCAGATGCCGAGCACCGGCCGTCCGCCCGCGAGACGCTTCCCGATGAGCTCGGGTCCGCGTACCGCCCGCAGCCCGCGCATGCACGCGGCGAACGCGCCGACCCCCGGCACGACGAGGCCATCCGCGCCCATGGCGGCGGCGAAGCCGTCGGTCACGGTCACGTCGGCGCCGACACGTGCGGCGGCGCGCTCGGCCGAGCGGAGGTTGCCCGACCCGTAGTCGAGCACGACGACCCGCGGCCTCACAGCACTTCCCCGACATCCCCACTCGTGCCGATCTTGGACTTATCGGGGTTTGAAGCGGACAAATTCCCCCAATAACTCCAAGATCGGCGGCGGGAGCGTGGGCTCACAGCACCCCCTTGGTGCTCGGGACCCCGCCACCCTCGTACGCGATCGCCTCGCGCAACGCCCGGGCCACGGCCTTGAACTGGGCCTCGACGACGTGGTGGGCGTTGCGGCCGTACAGCACACGCACGTGCAGGCAGGCCGCGGCGTGCGCGGCGAACGACTCGAACACGTGCCGGGTGAGCGTCGTGTCGTACGTTCCGATCAGCGGGGCGATCGGCGGCTCCTCGTGCACGACGTACGGCCGGCCGGACAGGTCGACCGCGGCATGCACGAGCGTCTCGTCCAGTGGGACCATCGCGTCGCCGAACCGCCGGATGCCCGCCTTGTCCCCGAGCGCCTCGCGGAACGACTGACCGAGCGCGATCGAGGTGTCCTCGACCGTGTGGTGGGCGTCGATGTCGAGGTCGCCCTTGGCGCGTACGGTCATCGTGATGCCGCCGTGCCTGGCGAGCTGCGCGAGCATGTGGTCGAAGAACGGCACCCCGGTGTCGACCTCCGCAGTGTTGGCCTGGCCACCGCCGTCGAGGTCGAGCTCGACGAGCACGTCGGTCTCACCAGTGCTCCGCTGCACGCGTGACGTGCGACTCATCGGCTCACCACCTCCTTCAACGCTCGCCGAAAGGCCCCCATCTCTTCGGGGAGCCCCATGCTCACCCGCAGCCATGCGGGCGGGCCGACCTCGCGGACCAGCACGCCGCGGTCGAGCAGGCCCTGCCACACGGCGTGACGGTCGGCGAAACGGCCGAACAGCGCGAAGTTCGCGTCGGAGTCGACCACGTCGAACCCCTCCCCCCGCAACCACGCGACGGTCTCGTCGCGTACCCGCCGCAGCGCGTCGACGGTGCCGAGCAGCTCCCCGGCGTGCGCGAGCGCGACACGTGCCACCGCCTGGGTCACCGCGGACAGGTGGTAGGGCAGCCGCACGAGCTGAACGGCGTCGACCACGCCGGGGTCGGCTGCGAGGTAGCCGAGCCTGGCCCCGGCCATCGCGAACGCCTTCGACATGGTGCGGGTCACGACCAGGCGGGGGTAACGCGGCAGCAGGGCGAGCGCACTCGGCGTGCCGGGCCTCGCGAACTCGGCGTACGCCTCGTCCACCACAACCATGCCCGGGGCGGCCGCGCAGATCTTCTCGACGACCTCGAGCGGCAGGGCGGTGCCGGTCGGGTTGTTGGGCGAGGCCAGGAAGACGATGGCGGGACGGTGCTCGCGGACGGCGGCGACGGCGCGCGACGGATCCAGCCCGAAGTCCTCCTCACGACTCTCGCTGATCCAGCCAGTCGCGGTGATCCCGGCGATGATCGGGTGCATCGAGTACGACGGCTCGAAGCCGAGCGCCGTACGCCCGGGCCCGCCGAACGCCTGGTGGAGCTGCTGGATGATCTCGTTCGACCCGTTCGCGGCCCACACCTCGCGCCCCGTCAGCTCGTGGCCGAGATAGTCGGCGAGGTCCTTGCACAGATCCACGGCGTCCCGGTCGGGGTAGCGGTTCAGTGCGCCGGCGACATCCGCCACGCCGTCGCGCAGCGCCGCGACCAGCCGGCCCGGGGGCGGGTAAGGGTTCTCGTTCGTGTTGAGCCGCACGGGAACGTCGAGCTGCGGCGCGCCGTACGGGCTGCGGTCACGCAGGTCGTCGCGGAGCGGCAGGTCGTCGAGCCGGGTCACGGCCGGCCCACCCTCGTCTCGACGGCATCGACGTGCGCGGCGAGGTCCTCGGTCCCGCCCAGCGCGCGGATGTGCGGTGCGACCCCGGCCAGCGCGTCGCGGGTGTACTCCACGACCTGGATGCCGCGCAGGAACGACCCGACCGACAGCCCGCCGGTGTGGCGCGCGGTGCCGCCGGTCGGCAAGACGTGGTTGGACCCCGCGAGGTAGTCGCCGAGCGACACCGGCGCGTACGGCCCCACGAAGATCGCACCCGCGTTGCGCACTCGGCGGGCGACCGCGGACGCCTGTCGGGTGAGGATCTCCAGGTGTTCGGGCGCCCACGCGTCGATGACCGCGAGCCCCGCGGCGAGGTCGTCGACGAGGACGTACGCGGACTGGCCGGCGAGAGCGGCCTCGACCCGCTCGCGGTGCCTGGTGGCGGCCACCTGCTTGCGCAGCTCGACGTCGACCCGGTCGGGCAGATCGGCATGGGGCGTGACGAGCAGGCAGGCCGCCAGCTCGTCGTGCTCGGCCTGGGCGACGAGGTCGGCGGCGACGTACGCCGGGTCGGCGGTGTCGTCGGCCAGGATCGCGATCTCTGTGGGTCCGGCCTCGGAGTCGATCGCGACGCGACCGCGCAGCAGCCGCTTCGCCGCGGCGACGTAGACATTGCCGGGGCCGGTCACCACGTCGGCCGGCGGGCATGCCTCGGTGCCGTAGGCGAACATCGCGATCGCCTGCGCCCCCCCGACCGCGTGGACCTCGTCGACACCGAGCAGGGCGCACGCCGCCAGCACGACGGGATGGGGGTCCCCGCCGAACTCGCGTTGCGGCGGCGACGCGACCGCGAGCGAGCGTACGCCCGCGACCTCGGCGGGCACGACGTTCATCACGACGCTGGACGGGTACGCCACTTGACCGCCGGGCACATAGAGGCCGACCCGCTCGACGGGAACGAAACGCTCGGTGACGGCGGCCCCGTCCGCCAGGCGGACCGTGACCTCGGCGCGGCGCTGCGCCTCGTGGACGACCCGCGACCGGCTTATCGCCTCCTCCAGCGCGGCACGGACGCCGGGATCGAGCCGCGCCAGGGCCTCGTCGAGGACAGCCGTCGTTACCCGGGTCCGCTCTCGGTCGACGCCGTCAAAACGCGCGGTGTGCTCGCGGACGGCGGCGCCGCCCCGGTGCCGCACGTCGTCGCAGATCGGCCGCACGGCGTCGAGCGCCGCCTCGGCGTCGAGCGCGGCGCGGGGCAGCTTGTCTCGGGGGTCGGCGGCGGACCCGCGCAGGTCGATACGGGAGATCACGCCGCAAGTCTACGGACGGAAGGAGGACCCGGGCCCACCTTGGCAACCCGTTCATACGATAATGACTAAGATACGAGTGGAGTGACGATGACCGAGACGACGGGGGAGCAGCTAGCAGACGCGTTGGAGAGGCTCGGGCAGGGCGACACGCGCACCCGTCCGGTCTCGATGAGCCTGCCGGGCCCACTCGCCGACGCCCTCGCGCAGCTCGCCGACGCCGGTGTCGTCCACAGCACGTCCGCCGCCGCCGAAGCGCTCACCTCCTGGGCGTACAACAGACTCTTGCGGTTGACGCTGGACGAGATCTACCACGAGAACCCGGACCTGCGGCCGAGCCGGGAGAGGGTGCGCGCGCTGGCGGACCGGCTCGGGGTCTCCATGCGGCGCGGATCCGGAGAGGCCGCCTGAGCATGGACGCCGTCCTCGACAGCGGCGGTTTGACGGCTTGGGCGGAGCGCCGCCCGCCCACCCACCTGAAGGCGCGGGCCAGGTCCCTTGCGGTGGCGGCGAGCACGGTGTCGAGGAACCTGACGGTGGCGTAGACC
>JBOHCT010000223.1:0-5996 GCA_050699055.1 Streptosporangiaceae bacterium
CCTCGGGCCTGAGTACAAAGACCTCGACTTCGCCGACCTGCATCCACGGACGTTCGTCCGCAAGCACCTGCTCGAGGACGACGACTACGAGATCTACGAGTCACCGGCACCCAAACGCGCGTCGACCCTCGATTACGGGGAACGCCCCCCGTTCGACGACGAGGCCACCTGAGCCAGCCGAACGCGGTGAAGGGCCGCGGTGGGGGGTGGGTCTGCGCCCGTCCTGCCGGCTGGCTCCGGCTGACCCGACCGTGATCCGCTTCTGCGGTCGGGAGTGGAGTGTTGCTCCGGATCCGACCGCAACCGAGACCTTGGAGACCTTGAGGGCCCGCGGGGTGCGGGCGCCGGGGCCTCGGGGGCGGAGTCAGTGGGCGGCGACAGACAGCCCGAGCTGACGGCCGACGAGGCCCCGGCCGCGACCGTCGAGGCGCTCGGCCAGTGCCCGCAGCTCCTTGGCGGCAGAGGTGTCGGGGTCGCTCAGGACGAGCGGGTCGCCGCTGTCGCCGCCTTCACGGAGCCGCACGTCGATCGGGATCTCGGAGAGCAGCGGCACGTCGGTGCCGATCGCCTTGCTGAGGGCGTTGGCCACGGCCTTCCCGCCGCCGGAGCCGAAGACCTCGACCCGCTCGCCGCAGTGCGGGCAGGGCAGCCACGACATGTTCTCGATCACACCCACGACCTGCTGGTGGGTCTGCAGCGCGACCGCCCCGGCCCGTGCGGCCACCTCTGCGGCGGCCGGCTGCGGGGTCGTGACGACGAGGATCTCCGCGGACGGTACGAGCTGCGCGACGGAGATCGCGACGTCGCCGGTGCCCGGCGGCAGATCCATGAGCAGGACGTCAAGGTCGCCCCAGTACACGTCGGACAGGAACTGCTGTACGGCACGGTGCAGCATCGGCCCACGCCACACGACAGGTGCGTTGTGGGACGTGAACATGCCGATCGAGATGACCTGCACCCCGCGTGCCGACGGAGGCATGATCATGTCCTCGACCTGGGTCGGCTTGCCCGTGACACCGAGCATGCGGGGTACCGAGTGGCCGTAGATGTCGGCGTCGACGACCCCCACCTTGCGCCCCATCGCGGCCAAGGCCGCGGCGAGGTTGACCGTGACCGAGGACTTGCCGACCCCGCCCTTGCCGCTCGCCACGGCGTACACGCGGGTGAGCGAACCCGGCTGGGCGAACGGGATCTCCCGCGTCTGCTTGCCGCCACGCAGCTTGTTCTGCAGCTCCTTGCGCTGCTCCTCGCTCATGACGTCGAGCTCGACCCGTACGTCTGTCACGCCGGGGACCTTGCCCACCTCGGTGGAGACGTCCCTGGTGATCGTTTCGCGGAGAGGACATCCCGCGATCGTGAGCCACACACCCACGCGTACGACCCCGTCGCGGGAGATGTCGATGTCCTTGACCATGTCGAGCTCGGTGATCGGGCGGTGGATCTCCGGGTCCTGGACCCGTGCCAGCGCCTGCGTCACCTGCTCGTTGCCGGGTGGACGCGCCATATGGCCCATGCTACGTGTCCCGCGCGACCCCTCAAGGGCGGTGGCGTCCGCCACGTCCCTCGGAACGGGCGCCGAGCGCCGCGCGTTCCCCGTCGGAGGAGAGCTCGTCGGCGATTCGCTGCAGCTCGGAGCGTACGAAGTCGCGGGTGGCCACCTCGCCGAGAGCGATCCGTACGGCGGCGATCTCCCGGGTGATGTACTCGGTGTCCGCCTGGCCCTGGTCGCTGCGCCTGCGGTCCTGCTCGTACTGCACCCGGTCGCGGTCGGCCTGGCGATTCTGTGCGAGCAGGATCAGCGGGGCGGCGTAGGACGCCTGGAGCGAGAGCGCGAGCGTGAGGAAGATGAAGGGGTAGGAGTCGAAGTGCCACGGCCCCGGCGAGACGGTGTTCCAGGCGATCCACGCCACGATGACGCCCGTCATCCAGACGATGAAACGCCCCGTCCCGATGACCCGTGCGATCCGTTCCGAGAGCCTGCCGAAGGCTTCGGGGTCGTAATGGGGCCTGGGGACGAGCGTTCTTCGGATCTCACGAGGCTGGTCGAGGCGTCCGAGCCTGCGCACGTCACTGGCCATTCGACCCCCTCTCGTCGCCTGGGACGACGTCGCCTGGGACGACGCCGTCCGCGGCGTTGTCGCGCCAGCCTTCAGGGAGCATGTGGTCGAGCACGTCGTCGACGGTGACCGCTCCGAGCAGGTGGCCGTGCTCGTCCACGATCGGTGCGGCGGCGAGGTTGTACGTGGCGAGGTAGCGCGCTACCCCCGGCAGCGAGACGCCAGGTCGCAAGGGGTCGACATCGGTGTCGGCCGCGCCGCCGACGATCGCCGACGGCTGCTCCCTGAGCAGTCGCTGGAAGTGCGCCATGCCCAGGTAGCGGCCGGTGGGCGTCTCGGTCGGCGGACGGCAGACGTACACCTGGGAGGCCAGCGCGGGGGTCAACTCGGGGCTACGGACATGGGCGAGCGCCTCCGCGATGGCGGCGTCCGGCGGGAGGATCACCACCTCTGTCGTCATCACGCCGCCGGCGGTGTTCTCGGGATAGACCAGCAGCCGGCGTACGGGGTCGGCCTCCTCGGGCTCCATGAGCTTGAGCAACCCCTCTGCCTGGTCTTCCGGCAGTGCGGCGAGCAGGTCGGCGGCGTCGTCGGGTCCCATGGCCTCGAGTACCCGCGCGGCGCGCTCCTGTTCCAGCATCCCCACGATCTCGATCTGGTCCTTCTCCGACAGCTCCTCGAGGATGTCGGCGAGCCGTTCGTCGTCCAGCGCGATCGCGACCTCGACGCGCCGCTTGGGAGACAGCTCGTGGACCACGTGGGCGAGGTCCGCGGCGCGGAGGTCCTCGAACGCCGCGAGCAGGCTCGCCGCCCCCTGGCCCTCCTCGATCACAGAGAAGCCGGTCACGGCGTCCCAGCCGACGACGATCGTCTCGCCGTGCCGCCGGCGCAGGCCGCGGCCGTGGGAGCGGCGGCGTACGGCGACCTTCGAGACCACCCAGTCGCGGGTGCGGGTGGACTCCATGGCCACGTCGGAGACCGTGACGTCCTCGTCGGTCTCCCGGAACTGGACGGTACGGTCGAGCAGCTCGCCGATGACGAGCGTCTCCGTGCTGCGCTGCTGGAAGCGCCGCATGTTGATCTTCCCGGTGAAGATCACCGCACCGGGGTCGATCGTGGTCACGCGGGTGATCGGCAGGAAGACCCGGCGCCTGGGCTGCATCTCGACGACGAACCCCAGAACTCGCGGCGGCTCGCCGGAGAGGCGCAGCGACACGACGACATCGCGTATCCGGCCCACTTGATCGCCGATGGGGTCGAAGACCGCGATGCCGGCCAGCCGTGCGATGAACACCCGCGTCGGCGCCCCGTTCATGGTTTGAGGCTACCTTCGCACCGGTGAGCCGCTGCGGACCCGCGCTACCGCCACCTGCCGCGCCGGCTCGTGGTCTCGGACGGGTTGGTGCTGGGGCACCGGCTGGGGCGCCGGGCTGGGGCGCCGGGCTGGGGCGCGGTACCGGGGCGTCGTGTTGGGGCGTCGCCCGGCGGTGGCCCCGGCCGCCCCCGGCCGCCCCCGGTCGTTCCCCGGCGGTGGCCCGCGTACCCCGGCGGTGGCCCGCGTACCCCGGCGGTGGCCCCGCGTGCTCCACGCCGGGTCCCGTGCTCGCTCCACGCCGGGTCCAGCCCCCCAGGGCAAGTGGTCCACTCAGAACGTAAGTGGTCCCGTGAATATGGACATAGGGGGCGATTCGCAGCGCTGAGGGGACCACGATCATCTTCTGGGGACCAGGTCTTCTCGGGGCCCACATCTTCTTGATGCTCCATCCGCAGAGGCCCGCCACTCGTCGACGATCCACAAGACGGTTCTGTCCACAGATGGCCTTCCGGCTCTGGCGGGGGAACTGTCGGGTCGACAGCGTTGGGCCATGAACGTGGAGCAACTGCTCACCCGCGGCGGCGGGGTTGTGACCTGGAGGGATCTCGGGGGTGCCTTCGGGGCGGCCGGTCGTCAACGGGTCGTGACGAGCGGCCGACTGGTCCGTTTGCTTCCCCAGGTCTATGTCCCACCGGAGCTGGTCGACGATCCCCTGACGGTTCGCCGCGCGGCGGTCGCCTATGCGGGCGGGCGCGGCGCACTCAGCCATGGGAGCGGGCTAGCTGTTCACGGAATGCCCGGCTGGGAGGGGCGTGCGACCCATCTGGCGGTCGCCCGGAGCGTACGCCTGCGCGGCACAACCAGATTCCTCGTGCACCGGCGTGCTGGCTTCGACCTGAGCGGGCCCAGAGTCGTGCGACGACAGGGCCTACCTGTGCTGGCGTTGGAGGAGTGTCTCATCGACATGTGGGGCTCCGGGCAGGGCGACGACCAGCGCGCACCCTTCATAACGGCGGCCCGCGAGCGTCGCACCACCCCCCACCGCGTAAGAGCCGCGCTCCGTGGACGTCCAGTTCCCGACCGAGGGGGTCTGATCCGACTCGCCGAGCTGTTGGAGACAGGGTGCGACAGCGAGCTCGAGATCTGGGGATACCTCCACGTGTTCCTCGGCTCGGGCATGCCCGAGCTTGTCCGGCAGTACCGGGTCGTAGCCGATGGAGTTGCGCACTACCTCGATCTCGCGCATCTTCCGTCCATGGTCGCGTTGGAGCTCGACGGCGCGTCGTCCCACTCGCCGCACGGTTCCCGGGAGCGGGATACGCGGCGTGACGCGAGGTTGGCGAAGCTGGGCTGGCTCACCGTGCGCTTCACGACGCGTCGGCTGCGCGGCGAGCCCGAGACAGTGCGGCGGGAGGCCGGCGAGGTGATCGCGCGACGACTCGATCAGTTCGGGGACCAGACGGGCCGAGCGCTTCGCTTGGGAACGGCTGCGTAGGCGCGCGTGCGGCCGCGGGGCGGACGACGCTTGAGTGGCCAGCCTCGAGATGGGCCCCCGAGCAAATGATTCGGGGCGCCCGACCGGGTGGCGCCGGCCTGGCCTGTCTGGGTGGCGCGCCGGGGTGGCCCGCCCACGTGGTTCAGCCGGCACCCGCGTGGCCTGCCCTGCTGGTCCCGCCCCCTGGCCCGACCAGGTGCCGTGCCAGCATGGTCCGCCGGCCTGACCGCCCGGGTGGTTCGGCCGGAGGCCGGACGCCCGCAGGTGGGCCACTCAGAACGCGGGTGGTCCCGGGAGTACGGACATAGGGGGCGATTCGCAGCGCTGAGGGGACCACGATCATCTTCTGGGGACCACTTTCCCCAGAGGGACTGGTGGTCGTCCAGTGCGCGCGGAGTACTCCGGCGGAGGGCGGCGTGCGTTGGACCGGCTGGTCGACCGAGCCGTGCGCGGTGCGCCGCGTCGACGCCGGAATCCGCGCATCTGCGCACATCGCGGGCGTCGAGATGGATAACATGCTCGCGCTTTCGCCCGGAGTCGACGGCAGGAGAGACACGTGAGCGCCAGCGGGGGACCGGGAGATTCACGCCGGCCTGACGATCAGTGGCGGCAGGAGCGACGTCCCGACGACACTCAGGGCGGCGGAAGCGGCGCGACCTCGAGAGGGCCCGACAACCCCACCCATCCCACCAACCCCATAAATCCGGCAAATCCCGCAAATCACGTAGATACCGGCGAACCGGGCGGCGCCGGTACCCCTGGCGATACCGGCCACTCCGGCGATACCGGCCACTCCGGCGATACCGGCCACTCCGGCGATACCGGCCACTCCGGCGATACCAGCAACATCGGTAACTCTGACACCCAGCCGCGACATGGCCCCCACCGCCGTCCCGACGCCCTCGATCCGCGGGAACGCCCTCACGGCCCACGCCTGTCCGCGTACGACCCCCGGCAGTACGCGTACGAAGAGCGGCATCCGTACGGCTACGGGCAGACACCGCCCGCCCGGGACCCGTACAGCCGGGACCCGCCCGCCCGGGACCCGCCCGCCCGGGACCCGTACAGCCGGGACCCGTACAGCCGGGACCCGTACAGCCGGGACCCGTACAGCCGGGACCCGTACAGC
>JBOHCT010000224.1:0-5978 GCA_050699055.1 Streptosporangiaceae bacterium
CGGTGGGCTCGCACCGACCTGGCACGGGTCAACGCGCGGGTGCGGGCCCTCGCGCGGGCACAGTCGGACGACGTAGCCGCTCGCCTCGCCAGCGAGGGGGTGAAGGTCATCCGTGGTTCTGGTGTGCTCGTGCGCCCCGGTGTGGTGCGCGTCGGCGGCCAGGAGCTCGGGGCCGACGTCGTGCTGGTGGCGACCGGCGCCCATCCCCGGGTCCTTCCCGGTGCCGAGCCCGATGGCGAGCGCATCCTCACCTGGCGGCAGATGTACGACCTGGAGGAGCTTCCCGAGGAGCTGATCGTCGTGGGCTCGGGGGTGACGGGCGCCGAGTTCGCGAGCGCCTACCAGGCGCTTGGTTCCCACGTCACCCTCGTGTCCTCACGGGTTCGCGTGCTGCCCCAGGAGGACCAGGACGCCGCGGGTGTGCTCGAGGAGGTGTTCCGGCGCCGCGGCATGAGCGTCGTGAGCCAGTCCCGAGCCGAGACCGTACGACGCCACGGGGACGGGGTTGCCGTGACGCTCCAGGACGGCCGCGTGCTCGAGGGCACGCACTGCCTCATGGCCGTCGGCTCGCTGCCCAACACCGGCGGCATCGGTCTCGAAGAAGTCGGTGTACGTCTGGACGAACGTGGGCTCGTCGAGACCGACCGTGTGTCACGCACGACGGCGCGGGGCGTGTACGCCGCCGGAGACTGTACGGGTGTCATGATGCTCGCCTCAGTAGCGGCCATGCAGGGGCGCATCGCGATGTGGCACACGCTCGGTGAGGCCGTCCAGCCGCTGCGGCGGAGCGCGGTGGCGGCGACCGTCTTCACCGACCCCGAGATCGCGTCGGTGGGGGTCGCGGAGCATCGCATCGCGTCCGGAGAAATCTCGGCCCGCGAGGTCAAGCTTCCGCTCGCGACGAACCCGCGCGCCAAGATGCAGGGAATCCGCGACGGCTTCGTGAAACTCTTCTGCCGGCCGGGTACGGGTATCGTGCTGCGCGGCGTGATCGTCTCCCCCCGCGCGAGCGAGCTGATCCTTCCGGTGTCGATAGCCGTCCACCAGAACCTCACAGTCGACCAGCTCGCCCACACCTTCGCGACCTATCCCTCGCTGTCGGGCAGCATGACCGAGGCCGCGCGTCAGCTCATGGACGTGCACCTCGACTAGCACCAGCGGCGAAGCCGCACGCGCTGTAGGGGCAACGCGGCTCAAGCGTTCAAGATCCGCTTTTCTGGTCCAAGAGCGTGGGATCCTCCCACTCCCGACCATGTGCGGATCTTGGGTGTGCGGCGGCGTCAGAAGTCGCCGCCGCCGAAGCCACCGAAGTCACCGCCGCCGAAGCCACCGAAGTCACCGCCGCCGAAGTCACCGCCGCCGAAGTCGCCTCCACCGAAGTCGCCGCCGCCGAAGCCGCCCATGCCGAAGCCGGGGGTGAGTGCCGATCCGAGCATCGTGCCCATGAGGAAGCCGGGAAGCATGCCGCCCATGCCGAAGCCGCCGTAGTAGCCGCCGAACCACGGTGCGTAGGCCGGACCGCCCTCCCAGTACGGACGGCGCACCCCGCCGACGAGCACCTCGCGGGTCTCGGGATCCTGGCCGTGGTTGAGCCGGGTGGCGCAGGCCGCGCACACCGGCACCTCACGGTTGCTCCCGCCCTCCGGCGCCCAGTCCGTGTCCATGACCGACGGGCCGTGCTGGGGGTTGAAGAAGCAGGGGGCGCGCCGCTCGGGCACGGGCTTGCCGTCGAGCCTCGCGCGCACGCACGTCATCGCGTAGCGGCCGTTCTCGAGGGCCTCGCTGACCCCACGCAGGTCCTCCGGCTTGCGCGCGCCCGACAGCCGTCGCTTGGCCGTGTCGTACGCGTCGAGCGCTCGCTCGTAGTCCTCACGGGTCGCGTCCGCGAGGTCGGGCTGGCGGACGTCGAGGTCGAGGCTGGCGACGTCCTCGCCGAGGACCGTGACGTCCTCCTGCGCGGCGTGCCGTACCTGCTCGAGCTGCTCCTGCTCGCGCTGGTGCCGGCGGTAGCGGGAGACGCCGTAGAGACAGACGCCCCCGGCCACGATGAGAAGCAACACGATGAGCGCCACGGGGGCACCTCCCCCTCCGCCGCCGGTGCTCGTGGGCTCGCCTCCGGAGGCGACGGAGTCGACGTTGTTGACGAACGCGACGATCCCTCCCGCCGGGTCGCCTTGGTGGTTCTGCGTGGCCCGGTCCGCGAGGGCGCCCGCATCTACCACGGATGAGCCGGCCACGAATTGCTTGTTGTCGGTCAGGACAGCGAGCGTCCCGCCCAGGTTCAGGTCGCGGGCGATCTTGTTACCGAGCCGCGATGCCTGCTGCGACGTCATGGCTGGCACGACGGCGACGTAGATCGACGTGTGGGCGTTGTTGATCGCCTGCCGCACCTGTTGCTGTCCCTGAGAAGACAGGATGTCGGTGCCGGATGCGACGTACAAAGGCTTGCTCTGCAGCTCGGACGCGATCGTCTTGGCGCTGACGTCGGGCGACGTGGTCGTGTCGGCGCGGGCGGACGATGCCCACGGGGCGAGCGCGAGCAGGCTGGCCACCATCGCGGCCAACAGGAGCGGCAGGATGCGCCGGCGAGTCGTGGTCATGGCACCAGTCTTACTCATTCGCGACATGCTTCGTACCATCCGACGTCCGGAAGGCTCGCGGAGTTCCCGCTTCGCGGAGAGCGGACAGGCCTCGGCGCGCGCTTCGGCGCGGTTCAACATCCGCGTGAACGGTCCAGAAGCGGTGGCGACCGAGCCACTGGACCGCAGAAGCGGATCGTGCGTGTCTCTGGCCGGACAGGCTGGTTGGCGGGAGGTCGAAGCGTCAGTCCTTGATCTCGCAGAGCACCTCGCCGTTCGAGACGGTCTGGCCGATGGCGGCCGAGAGCCCCGAGACCGTGCCGGCCTTGTGCGCGGCGAGCGGCTGCTCCATCTTCATCGCCTCGAGTACGACGATCGCGTCGCCGTCGGCCACTTGCTGCCCGTCCTCGGCGACGACCTTGACGATCGTGCCCTGCATGGGGCTGACGAGCGCATCGCTGCTGGTAGCGGACGCGGCTTTTCGTCCCCCGCCGCGTGTTCGCGGTGGCCGCGAGGACGAGCTGGCGTTCGCGCCAAGGCCCGCGGGCAGCACGACCTCGACCCGCTTGCCCCCGACCTCGACCGTGACACGTTCCCGCTCAGCTCCCTCCTCGGCCTCGACCGCGGCGTCATAGGGCGGGATCGTGTTCTCGAACTCGGTCTCGATCCACCGGGTGTGGACGGAGAACGGCTCGGTGGTGAACGCCGGGTCGCTGACGACCGCGCGGTGGAACGCCAGCACCGTCGGCATCCCCTCGACCTCGAACTCCGCCAAGGCCCGGCGTGCGCGTTCCAGCGCCTGCCGCCGGCTCGAGCCGTACACGATCAGCTTCGCGAGCATCGAGTCGAACGCCCCCGCGACGGTCTGGCCCTGCTCGACCCCGGAGTCGAGGCGTACGCCAGGGCCTGACGGCGGCCGCCAGCTGGTGACGGTGCCGGGCGCTGGCAGGAAGTTTCGGGCGGCGTCCTCGCCGTTGATCCGGAACTCGATCGCGTGCCCGCGCAGCGGGGGGTCGTCGTAGCCGAGCGGCTCGCCGTCGGCGATCCGCAGCTGCTCGCGGACCAGGTCCACGCCGGCGACCTCCTCGGTGACCGGATGCTCGACCTGCAGCCGGGTGTTGACCTCGAGGAACGACACCGTGCCGTCCTGGCCGACGAGGAATTCGCAGGTGCCCGCGCCGACGTACCCCGCCTCGCGGGCGATCGCCTTGGACGACTCGTACAACCCGCGCTCCTGCTCTTCCGACAGGAACGGCGCCGGCGCCTCCTCGACGAGCTTCTGGTGCCGACGCTGCAGCGAGCAGTCTCGGGTCGACACGACGACGACGCCACCGTGTTGGTCGGCGAGGACCTGCGTCTCCACGTGGCGGGGCCGGTCGAGGTAGCGCTCGACGAAGCACTCCCCGCGGCCGAACGCGCCGGTCGCCTCCCGTACCGCCGAGTCGTACAGCTCGGGGATCTCCTCGATCGTGCGTGCCACTTTGAGCCCTCGCCCGCCGCCGCCGTATGCCGCCTTGATGGCGACGGGCAGGCCGTGCTCGCGGGCGAACGCCGTCACCTCCTCCGCGCCCGACACCGGGTCTGGTGTCCCGGCCACCAGCGGAGCGCCGACCTCCTCGGCGATTCTCCGCGCGCGCACCTTGTCACCGAGTGCGCGGATCGCTGTCGGGGGCGGACCGATCCATGTCAGCCCGGCGTCGATCACGGCCTCGGCGAAGTCGGAATTCTCGGCGAGGAACCCGTAACCCGGATGGGTGGCGTCCGCGGCGGCGTCTTTGGCCGCGCGCAGGACCTTCTCGATGTCGAGGTAGCTTTCGGCCGGGGTCTGGCCACCGAGTGCGTACGCCTCGTCAGCGGTACGAACGTGCAGAGCGTCGAGGTCGGGCTCGGCGTAGACCGCCACGCTCGCGAGGCCCGCGTCGCGGCAGGCCCGCGCGATGCGGACGGCGATCTCCCCGCGGTTGGCGATCAGCACCTTCTGCACGACGTCCCTCCTCCCGCGCTGCGAGTCTAGGGGGGCGCCTGCACCGGTGCGCATGACCCGGGGGTTCGGGCTGTCACTCCCACCGGAACGTACGGGCAGCCACGCCTGCGAACACGGCCGCGCCGGCGGCGAGGACGGCGTAGCTCAGCCACACAGGGAAGGCCGCGGGAGTGCCCACGAGCTGATGCCCGAGCGCGTCAGCGAGGTACGTCGTCGGCAGGGCTTGAAGCGCCGTCTGGGCCCCTGCCGGGAGCAGGTCGAGCGGAAGGATGAGCCCGCTCGCGAACATGAGGACGACGAGCAGCATGGCGAGGGCCTGGCTCGTCGCCTCGGCCGAGGGGAGTCGTCCGCCGACCAGGTAGCCGAACGCGCCGAACATCGCGAGTCCCAGGAGGCAGCTGACGACGAGCGCGGGAATCCGGGATACGTCGAGGTACCCCGTGATCGCGGTGACCGCGATGATGACGGTGATCTGGGCCGCCGCGAGGAGCAGCCTGGCTGGTGCCTGCGCGAGCAGGAGCGTACGGCGCGGCACGGGGGAGGTGCCGAGCAGTCGCAGGATGCCCTTCTCCCGCAGGGCGACGAGGGGCACGGCGGTGCCGAAGAAGGCGACGCTCGCGAGCGCGGTGAACAGCACCAGCGGCAGGCTCATCCGGGCGAGATCGGGGCCGCCGGGGTCGTTCGGGACCACTGCCGTCATCCCGAAGAACATCACGAGGAAGAAGAACGGGAAGACGGCGGCGAAGAAAAAGGTCTTCCAGTCGCGGACCAGCTCGCGGGCGTTCGCGAGCGCGAGCTCCCTGAAGGCGGGGGCGGCCATCAGCTCTCTCCAGTCTCGAACGTGGCTGTCTCGAACGCGCGGCCGGTGAGCCGCCGGAACACTTCCTCGAGGCCGACGTCCCTGGTCTCGATGGCGCGTATGCGCGGCCCGCCGCCGGTGAGCAGCGCCACCAGCACGCGGTCGGCCTCTGTCGTACGCAGCCGGACCCGGGTACGCCCCTGCGCGCGTCGCGTGTCGACGCTCGTGACACCCGGCAAGGTCCGGAGCGTCTCCCGCTCGGGTGCGGGGTCCGCGGTGAACGCCACGAGCTGCTCGGGCGCGTGGACGTGGACGAGCTCCTCCGGAGGGCCGCAGGCGACCACGCGTCCTCGATCGAGGATCGCGACGCGGTCGCAGAGCGCCTCCGCCTCCTCCATCGAGTGCGTGGACAGCAGGATCGCGCCGCCGGCGTCCCGGCGTCGGCGGATGGCCGTCCAGAGGTCGTAGCGGGCGTTCGGGTCGAGGCCGGTCGTGGGCTCGTCGAGGACCGTCAGCCGAGCGCGGGCCACGAGCGCGGTGGCGACCAGCAGCCGTTGCCGCTGGCCGCCCGATAGTCGGGCGACGCGCACGTTCCTTGCCTCGCCGAGTCCGATCT
>JBOHCT010000225.1:0-5916 GCA_050699055.1 Streptosporangiaceae bacterium
GGCGCAGCGGGCGTATCGGGCACAAGCAACCATGATCAGCACATCTGGTCAGTGATCAAGCCGACACGCCGTACCAGCCTCAACAAGGCCAGCCGATCCCCCCGCTGGTCCCGGCTGAATAGCTACGATCGATCCATCGTTGGAACGAGAAGATCAGCCAGTCATTAGAGGTAGCGATGCCTTCCTCTCCAACTACACGAACGGCGGAGGCGGCCACATTTGTCTTGATAGTCACTCAGTGTCCCGCCGCATGGGCGCGCACAACAACTGGGCCGGCGCGGTCAAGTTGACAGGCCGAGATGATCGCTGCTAAGTGAAGGGACTTGGTGGGGGACCCGCTAGCGGGTCCCCCACCAAGTGTTTGCCCGCATGATCACCCAGAGTCGACGTCGTCTTCCGCGTCGCCAGACTTCCAGGACGGACGGGTAGACCCGCCCTGCGCGCGGCGTCCGCTAGAGGCCGTCGCGGTCGTGCCAGTGGTCCTGCCAGCGCCAGTCGATCGGCTGGTCCGCCCGCTGGTACCGGATGTCGGTCGACAGCCGCATCACGCCGCCCGGGTCGACGTTGTCGAGGGCCGCGTGGATGGTGTACGCGGAGTGCACCACCATGTCCCCGGCCGCGTAGTCGGCCACCAGCCACCGGGCGTCGCGCTCCTCCGCCAGGCGTGGCAGGTCCGCGGTGATCGACGCGGCGGGCCGCCGCAGCTTCCCGATCCGTTCCTCGTGGATGACCTGATGGTGGCTGCCCTCCAGGTAGAGGAGGCCGCCGCGCCCGATCGGGCAGTCGCCGAGCGGGATCCACGACGAGAGCACCCGGTCGGTTCCCTCGCGGATGTACACGAGGTCGTAGTGCGCCTGGGTCGCGGTGCCGATGCCGGTCTCGCCCGGCCGGGTGTGGCGGATGAGCTTCCTGCGGTGCAGGAACGTCTCGCCGCCGAGGAGCCACGCGTACCAGTCGCGGATCGCCGGCTGCGTACAGAACGACTGGTACTCTCGTCCGGCGACGATCTCAGGGAACAGCGTGTGCCGCAGGCGGGCGTTGTCGACGGGGCCGTCGGCGGCGAGGCCGGCCTCCGGGTCGGCACCGTCGCGCACCAGCCCGGTCCGCGCGAGCTTCCCGAAGTAGTAGCGCCGAAACCCGCGCACCGCGTCGGCCTCCAGGGCCCCACGCAGGAAGAGGTAGCCGTCCCGCCGCAGCCTGCGCCACAGCGCCGCACGATCGTGGCGCTCTCTCGCCGGGACGGGTCTCAGCTCACCGAGCCGGGACGGTGACTCGTCGAGCACGTAACCGTTGGAGGTGTACATACCGCCACGATCGCCGGGCCACGCCGGCCGCGCCATGGACAAACCCGCCGGGTTGTTGGACTTCTAGTGTCGTGTGTCGGAGGTCCTTTGCCAGTGGCGGCGATCCAGGCGGATGGATCGCAAGACGGAGGAAGGAGGCGCAGTGGGCCCGCGTCGACTGACGACCCCGGGGTCCCCGCGGAAACGCGGCAGCGTTTTCGTGGGGATGGGGCGCGGCGAGGCGCCGCCAAGGTGAAGAAGACTCCCGACACGCGACACTAGACTGACGCCCAGACGGGGGCCAAGAGGGGGGATTGCCTGGTGCGGCGCTGGGCCCGCTTCCTGACGCCGACGGCCGGGCACCGACGGCTCGGACTGGTCTGTCTCGGGGTAGGGCACCAGCGCGGCGCGATTCCGCCCTGCCCGCCGCGGGTGCTCGGCTGCTACGGGGCGGTCCTCGTCACAGAAGGTCGCGGCCGGCTCGGATGGGGCCGGCCCGCCGCGGCCCACGACCTCTCCGCCCCGACGCTCTTCTGGCTGGCGCCCGGGGTGCCGCACACCTACGCCCCTGCCCCGCCGGGGTGGACCGAGGCGTGGGTGCTGTTCGAGGGCAGGGTGGCACGCGCCTACGAGGATCTTGGCTACATCTCCCGAGGGGACCCCGTCGTAGCGCTGGCCGACCCGCTGCCGTTGCGCCGGGCCTTCAGGCGGCTGATCGAGACATGTCAGGGCGAGCCCCCCGGGGTGGACGTCGAGGCCGCCGCGCTCGTCCACGCGCTCATCCTCGCCGCCCGCCACGCGCAAGGCGGGTCACCGGACCCGGACGACGACGCGATCGTCGCCGCGCTGCGCGACGACGCCTGCCGGCCGCTGACGGTGACCCAGCACGCGCGGGATCTCGGCGTGCCGCCGGGCCGGCTGCGTGACATCGTGCGACGGGCCGCCGGGTGCACGCCGAAAGAGTACATCCTGCGCACAAGGCTCAACCGCGCGAAGACGCTGCTCGCAGGATCCGACCTCACGATCGCCAAGATCGGGCGGACGGTCGGCTACGACGATCCGGCCTACTTCACCAGGGTCTTCGTCCGCCGGGCGGGCATATCCCCGCGTACGTTCCGCGAGCAGCAGCGGCGATGATCGGCGCCCGCGGTCGGGACACGAAGAACACTGCCACCCCGTACCACAGACGCGGATCCCGACAGATCCGGGACACGTCTTAGGCCAAGGTGGCCCCAGCGGAGACACCGGCGACGGCCTCCCGAAGCCGCCGCACCCCGCGGTAGAACGCCTCCTCCTGCGCTTCCCACCACGCTTCCAGGCACGCGTCACACAACGCGTGCGGCACCTTCTCGTCGGGCGCCGAGGCCCACAGGCGCATGTGCTCAGCTCTCTCCGCGTCGCTCAGCCGCACCCGACAGTCCGCGCACACAGCACCTTCACGCGGACCGGACACCGGACCGCCGTGCCGCGCCACAGCAACGACACCGAAGGACGGCCGCGCGGCCCAGCGACGCCGCCCGAGCAGGCAGCCCCACACCGGTCGGTGCTTTCCACTCCATGACCCCATGTCATTTCCCCCCTAAGGTCTGGCCGTACCGTGGCATCACGTAAGGCCACATCGCAGGAGTTTGCCGCAGATGCCGCCCGTGAGGGAAGAGAACATGACGGCCGTGCCGCCCCATACCCAGGGTCTGGCCTACCACCAGGGGCGTTACGTCCATCCAGAAACAAATGGCTGCCCCCGGGTTCGTCGAGACCCCGTAACCGAGGTGACCTTTTCCTTACACGATGGCCTGCCGCGGGCGCCTTCTTTGTGTTGTCCGCATATGGCCGAGAATGTACCGACGGGCACGACACACGAGGCGCCGCACCTGGCCGCGAGCCAGAGCCATGCCGGATCCATCGTCGGGGACCGACGTCCATCACCGCTGAAGGAGCAGCGGACCCGGGTCTCCGCCCAGCTCTGCGGTGATCGCGTCGGCGGACCGCAGCAGTCCCGCCAGGACGCCGGTCATCGCCTCCCTGTCGAAGCTCACGCTGGAGCCGGCGATGCTGAGGGCCGCGACGACCGTCCCCGTGTCGTCGCGGACGGGCGCCGCGACCGTGCTGATGCCGGGTATCGTCTCCTCGAACGCCGTCGCGTAGCCCTGGTCGCGTACCCCCGCGATCGCGGCCCAGAAGGCGTCCTCCGTGGGAGGATCCATGGCCCGCGGCGCCGGTCGACCCACCTGCCTGAGCATGTCGGCGATCTCGGCGTCGGCCCGAGAGGCCAGCAGGACGCGCCCGGGGGCACCTGTCCACAGCGGGTACGGGTGGCCGACGGGGGCGGTGGTGCGCAGCTCGGACCGGCTCTGGACCTGTTCGAGGTACATACGGTCGCCGCCGACAGGGACGGTGAGCCCGACGGTCTCCCCGGTCAGATCGCGCAGCCGTGTCATGTGTGGCAGCGCGATGCCACGCAGGTCCACGCGGCTGCGATAGGCCATCCCGAGGGTGAGGGTGTGGGGCCCCAGGTGGTACTTCCGCGAGCGAGGGTCCTGCGTCGCCATGTCGCAGGCTTCGAGCGTGTGCAGGAGACGCTGCACGGTGCTCTTCGGCAGCCCGATCCTGACCGCGAGCTCCCGCGCGCTCAGATGCGTCGAGGACGTGCGCAGCGCCTCGAGGATCTGTATCCCTCGGCGCAGAGACTCGCTCACGGCGACCTCCGATCACGGCCGGACGGGTCTCCCGCGGACGGTCGCGGCTGCCCGTGCTCCCCCACGACCGCGACGCCGCCCGGCGGAAGCGTCAGCCGGGGTGGCAGGATCTCCTCCCACGCCCCGTACCGCTGGCTCCAGAACGCGGTCCCCCAGGCGTCGTTGAGCGCGTCCAGGTCGCCGTAACGCCGCCGCAGCCACCGCCGGAACGCGTCGGCGGACACGTCGCAGTAGCAGTGCGCGTTACGGCAGGCGTACTCGTTGTTCACGTGCCACGCCGTGAGGGCCGGGTGTTCTGCGTAGCGGTCGGCCAGGCGTTCGGCCAACCGCGCCGCCGCCGCGCGGTACTCGGGGGAGCTGGGGCAGAACTCCTGCCGCGAGCCCGGGGACATGCGACGGCCGTCCGCCGTGACGGGCAGGGTTCGCGGGTACGCGCGCGAGAACCACGGCGGCGGGGAGGCGGTCGCGGTCGCCAGGTCGACGCCGATGCCGCCCTCGTGCAGCAGGTCGAGCACGCGGTCCAGCCAACCGAAGCGGTACGCACCCGCCGCCGGCTCCAGCAGCGCCCACGAGAAGGCGCCGACGGTCACCAGGTTGACCCCGGTCTCGCGCATCAGCCGTACGTCCTCGTGCCAGATCTGTTCCGGCCATTGCTCGGGGTTGTAGTCACCGCCGTAGCTGAGGCCGCCGGCAGGCCACCGGTCGTCGGTCATGCTCGCCCGTCTCCCTTCGCCGAAGGCATCCTCACTGGCGCGCCTCCCCGGCCGTCACCCGGAGCTGGCCGCTCGGTACGACCGGCGCCGGCTCGATCATCGGGGCGGGCTCGTCCGCCTCCACCATGCGGCGGATGAGCCGCCCCCGCATGACCGCGGCCACTTCCTGGTGGGACGCGAAGCCCACGAGGTTCGTCAGCTCGTACGGATCGTGGCGCAGGTCGTAGAGAAACGCCTCGACGTATCGCGCTGCCCCCTCGTCCGCCACCGGGTCCGCGTCCGGCGCGACCGCCGCGTACTTCCACCGGTGCGTGCGCACGCCGCGCGCGACCCGGTCCTCGCTCACCTGGATGAAGACCTCCTCCGGCCAGGTTTCCCGCTCCCCGCGCAGCAGCGGCAGGACCGAGCGGCCCTGCATCCGCGGCGGCACGGACAAGCCCGCGGCGTCGAGCAGCGTGGGGGTGAGGTCAACCGTGGACACCAGGTCCTCGACCAGGCTCCCGCGATCGAAGCCGGGGCCGCCCAGGAGTGCGGGTACCCGGATCGAGGCGTCGTGGATCGAACGCTTGTACTCCGCGTTACGGGTCCGGAAGTGGCAGCCGTGGTCGGAGGTGACCAGCACGATCGTGCGGTCGGTGAGCGCCAGGCTGGTCAGCGCGTCGAGAAGCCGGCCGAAGGCCTCGTCGAGCCGCCTCACCATGCCGAAGTAGCCGCCGAGATGCTGGGGCGCGGACCCGCCGAGGGCCGCGAGGTCGGGCGGCATCCACCGGCCCGCGTACCGCTCCGCGTAGCCGTCGGGGGCCGGGTAGTCGCCCGTCGTGTTCTGGTGATGCGGCTCGAGGAAGGACAGGAAGAGAAAGAACGGCTCGTGTCGGTGCCCGTCGATGTACCGGATCGCCGCGTCGGCCAGCGCGTCCACCCGATAGCCGGGCAGCCGCGCCGCCCGCCCGGCACCGTCGTAGACGGTCGTCGCGTACGGCCCCGAGGTGAACTCGAGGATGTTCGACGCCAACCACTCGTCGTACCCGCCGCGCTGCTCGGACGGGACGGGGCCGATCACCCCCTCCCCCGCGAGATGCCACTTGCCGATGTAGGCGGTCGCGTAGCCCGCCTCCCGGAAATGGTGCGCGAGTGTCCGCTGGCCGCCCGGCAGCGCGATGCCGTTGCGGAAGCAGCCCGTCGAAGTGGCGTACATCCCGGTCTGCAGACTGGAGCGGGCCGGCC
>JBOHCT010000226.1:0-5830 GCA_050699055.1 Streptosporangiaceae bacterium
GAGCCGAAGCCACGACGCTGCACCGCCTGCTGGGCGCCCGCGGGGCGGGCGGCGGGTTCGCCCGCGGGGAGGGCTGGCCGCTGGACGCCGACGTCGTGGTCGTCGACGAGACCTCCATGCTCGACGTCGAGCTGGGCGCCGCCCTCCTCGAGGCGTGTGCGGACGGCACCCATCTGCTGCTCGTCGGTGATCCCGCGCAGCTGCCCTCGATCGGTCCAGGCCGCCTACTCGGCGACGTGATCGCGTCGGCGACGGTGCCCGTCACAGAGTTGCGCACGCTGTACCGTCAGGAGGAAGGCGGCGCGATCGCCGGCCTCGCGGCCGCCGTGCGCGGCGGCGAGCTTCCCCCTATCGACTCGCCCGACCGCGAGGTCGTGGTGGTCCCGGCCAGGGACGGCGGGGAGGCCGCGCATCGTACGGTCCAACTCGTCACCGACTCGATCCCCCGAGTGCTCCGCGTACCACCCGAGGAGACCCAGGTCGTGACGCCCGTTCATCGGGGAGCCGCCGGGACGCTGGCGCTCAACACCGCCCTGAAGCGCATCCTGAACCCGGGAGACGGCGTGCACGGCGGCTTCGATATCGGTGATCGCGTCGTCGCCGTAGCCAACCACACAGACGAGGGCTTCGCCAACGGTGAGGTCGGTGTCGTATCGGGTACGTCCGAAGACGGGCTGGCGGTATCTTTCGCGGGAGGACCGGTCACTGTCCCCCGACGGCTCCTCGCCGACCTCCGGCACGGCTGGGCCGTCACCGTCCACCGCGCCCAGGGCTCGGAATGGCCGGCGGTCGTCGCGGTCCTGCCCGGCGAGGCGGCGGGAATGCTGTCGAAGCCGCTCGTCTACACGGCCTTCACCCGTGCCCGGCGCCACCTCTCCATCGTCCACGCGTCCGGGCCGGCGCTCGCCAGGGCCGTCCGTACGATCGGTGAGCGTCCGAGGCGCACCCGTCTCACCGAGCTGCTGCGGGACGGCACAGGTGTCGCGTGACGCGTCACTTTCGTCGCCGAGGGTCGTTATTGCATGTGAGTGTCGTTATTCGCGGGGTGCGGCACGAAAGTGGGGTGGCGCATGAGGAGTACGCACCTGCACCGAGCGGGCGCGGTCTCCGCCGGTACGCTGGCGCTCCTTCTCTCTGGAGCGGCGCCCGCGTTCGCCGACGACAACGGGGGTGGCGCTTCTGACCTGACAGGAACGGTCACGAACACGACAGACGGCCTCACAAGCACTGTGCAGAAGTCGATCGATGACGCGACCGGCGGCGCGACCAAGGATCTCACCGGCGCCGTCGAGGACACCGCCGACAGGGCGACGAAGACCGTGCACGACACCGCCCGCAGGCTCGGGTCGGCCACCTCCCCTACGTCCGGACCGACGCCCACCCCGACCACGACGGCGAGACAGCCCTCCGCCGACCAAGGTGGCGACAGCGCTCGAAACACCGACGGTTCCCCACGGGCCCGACACGACGACGCCTCCGGTGGGACAGGTTCTGGCCATCGGACGTCTCAGCGGAGCACACATCAGTCAGCGACATGGGTCACACCGCTCGCGGTCATGCGAACATCCTCGTTCCCCTCACTCCAGCCCTCCGGCGCGTTCAGGCTGACCGCCTCCAACGCCAGCCGGTCCGCATCGCAGCCGGGCGTCGCGCCGCTCCCGCCGCTGCCAGAGGTGGCCCCCTCACCGCTGCCGCGGACGGGGCCGACGCCTCCGGCCTTCCCCGCACCACCGCGGGTCGCGCCGTCCGACGCGACCAGTCCCCAGACGATGCGCGCGGAAGCGAGCACGCCTTTCGACGCCCCCGCGCTCCCCGGGTTGATCGTGATCGCCGCGACCGCCGTCGTGGGGTCGGTCGCCGCCGGGCACGTGGGAGTCGTGCAGGCGTTGCTCCGCGCCCGCCGCCAGAGCTTACGTGTGAGGCTGTCAGGCGCCGATCGCGTGGGCGCCGCCGTCGGCGTGGATGATCTCCCCGGTGGTCCCCGGGAGCCAGTCGGAGAACAACGCGAGGCACGCGCGCGCGGCGGGCTCGGCGTCGGTGATGTCCCAGCCGAGTGGGGCGCGCTCCTTCCACCCGTCCTCGAGGTCATCGAAGCCGGGGACGCTGCGCGCGGCCATCGTCCGCACCGGCCCCGCCGAGACGAGGTTGACCCTGACGCCGCGCGGTCCGAGGTCCCGGGCGAGGTAGCGGGCGCACGACTCGAGACCGGCCTTGGCGACACCCATCCAGTCGTACGCGGGCCACGCGACGGACGCGTCGAAGTCCATGCCCACGATCGAGGAGCCCGACCCGAGCAGCGGCAGCGCCGCACGCGCCACCCCGGCGAGGGAATACGTCGACACCTGCAGGGCGGTCGAGACGTCCGGCCACGAGGTGTTGACGAAGTTTCCGCCCATCGCACCCTCTGGGGCGAACGCGATCGCGTGCATGACGCCGTCGAGACCGTCGACGTGGTCGCAGACCCGCTCGGGGAGGGCCTCGAGGTCCTCCCCGCTGGTGACGTCGAGCTCGATGACGGGCGCCTCCCGCGGCAGCCGTGACGAGATCCGTTTGGTGAGCCGGAGAACGCGTCCGTACGACGACAACACGACCTCGGCGCCTTCCTCCTGCGCGAGCCGGGCGACGGAGAACGCGATCGACGCCTCGGTCAACACCCCCGTGACCAGCAGCCGCTTGCCTTCCAGCAGCCCACTCATGGTCGTTCCCCTCACCTCGTTGCGGTCGGTCGTCGACTGGCTGTCAACGGTACTGTCAGTGGCCCATGCCCAAGCCCCCGTCGACCGGGATGACCGCCCCCGTGATGTAGCCGGCGTCGTCGCTGGCGAGGAAGCGCACGACCCCGGCGACCTCCTCCGGGGTCGTGAACCGCTGCAGCGGGACGGCCCTGCGCACCTCCTCCTGCCGCTCCTGCGACAGCACCTCCGTCAGGGCCGTGTCGACGAAACCTGGAGCGACGACGTTGACCGTGATACCGCGCGAACCCACCTCACGCGCGAGGGAACGGGCGAACCCGACCAGGCCCGCCTTCGCGGCGGCGTAGTTGGTCTGGCCGGCCGAGCCGAGCAGGCCGACGACAGAGGAGACGAGGACGATCCGGCCGTAGCGCGCCCGCATCATCGGCCGTATCGCACGCTTGGCGACGCGGTACGCGCCCGCGAGGTTGGTGTCGACGACGGCGGAGAAGTCCTCCTCGCTCATGAGTGCGAGGAGCTGGTCGCGGGTGACCCCGGCGTTCGCCACCAGCACCTCGACCGGACCCTGCTCCGCCTCGACCTTCTCGAAGGCCGCGTCGACCTCGTGCCCGGTCGTCACGTCGCACCGCACGCCCAGTAGATCCGCCGGCGGGTCGCTCGTGCGGTACGTAACCGCGACCGTGTCCCCACCGCTCGCGAGCGCACGCGCGACCGCGAGTCCGATCCCTCGGCTCCCGCCTGTGACAATGGCGGAGCGGCTCATGTCCCCGGCTCCAGCTCCGTGTCGCTCATCTGTCACCTCGCTCAGAGTTCCGTGTCGCGGCCTCTCGATCGGACCAGAGGGTACCGCGACAGGCCCATCCCACCACCATCCCGACGGCCCAGGTGGTGCGAAACCGATAGGTTGCCCTTGTGCGCGAGATCGATGCCTCCTTCCTCGACCTGCCCTCGCAGCGGTTGGCCGACGCCGCGCTGGATCGAGCACGTGCGCTCGGCGCGGAGCACGCCGACTTCCGACTCGAGCGCATCCATGACCAGAGCCTGCGGCTGCGCGACGCCGCCGTCGAAAGCGTCGACGAGTCCGACGACATCGGACTCTCGGTTCGCGTCATCCGCGACGGGACATGGGGCTTCGCCTCCGACATCGAGCGGAGCCCAGAGGCCGCCGCCCGGCTCGCCGAGCAGGCGGTCGAGGTGGCGAAGGTGAGCCGGGCCATCAACACCGAGCGGGTAGAGCTGGCCGACGAGCCGCCGCACGGCGCCGTGACGTGGACGTCGTCGTACGACGTCGACCCCTTCGAGGTTCCACTCCACGACAAGATCGCCCTCCTCGCCGAACGCAGCGCCCGTCTGCTGGCCGACGACCGTGTCGATCACGTGGATGCCTCTCTGCTCCAGGTCAAGGAGGACAAGTTCTACGCGGATCTCGCCGGCACGACGACCACCCAGCAGCGGGTGCGTCTCTACCCGGCGCTCATGGCGGTGCGGGTCGAGAGAGAGTCCGGGCGCTTCGACACGATGCGTACGCTCGCGCCCCCCGTGGGGCGCGGGTACGAGTACGTCACAGGCACCGGTTGGGACTGGGAGGCGGAGCTGGCGGAGATCCCCGAGCTGCTCGCCGAGAAGATGGCGGCCGCCGCGGTCGAGCCCGGCGCGTACGACCTGGTGATCGATCCCTCGAACCTGTGGCTCACCATCCACGAGTCGGTAGGACACGCGACCGAGCTCGACCGCGCCCTCGGGTACGAGTCCGCCTACGCCGGCACGTCGTTCGCGACGTTCGAGACCCTCGGTTCACTTCGCTACGGCTCGCCCGTCATGCACGTCACCGGCGATCGCGTCGCCGAGCACGGCCTGGCGACGATCGGCTACGACGACGACGGCGTGGCGGGCCAGCGCTTCGATCTCGTCCGTGACGGTGTGTTCGTGGGTTACCAGCTCGACCGTCGGATGGCCCGGTTGAAAGGTCTTGGGCGATCCAACGGCTGCGCGTTCGCCGACTCGCCTGCCCACATGCCGATCCAGCGGATGGCCAACGTCTCCCTGCGGCCCGCTGCCGACGGCCCCTCCACGGCGGATCTCATCGCGGGGATCGAGCGTGGTGTCTACGTGGTTGGAGACAAGAGCTGGTCGATCGACATGCAGCGCTACAACTTCCAGTTCACCGGGCAGCGCTTCTACGAGATCCGCGGCGGGCGGCTGACGGGACAGTTGCGCGACGTCGCCTACCAGGCCACGACCACGGACTTCTGGAGATCGATGGAGGCGGTCGGCGGACCGGACACCTATGTGCTCGGCGGCGCCTTCAACTGCGGCAAAGGTCAACCGGGCCAGGTCGCTCCGGTCAGCCACGGCTGTCCGTCCACGCTGTTTCGCGGCGTGCGAATCCTCAACACCGCACGGGAGGCCGGCCGATGACCCCTCAGGAGGCGGTCGAGCGGACGCTCGCCCTCTCACGTTCCGACGACTGCGTGGTCATCGCCGACGAGACCAGCACGGCCAACCTGCGGTTCGCCGACAACACGCTCACGACCAACGGCACGGCGCGGGACCGGAGGCTGACCGTCGTCGCCATCCGCCGGGGCGCGAGCGGCGCCTCCGTGGGGGTCGTGTCGCGCTCCGGCGACATCACCGACCCCGAGGACGTCGTACGCGCGGCGGAGTCGGCCGCGCGGGAGAACCTCCCGGCAGCCGACGCGCGCCCGCTCGTAGGGTCCGCCGACGCGGGCACCGGGTCCGCCTGGGACGAGCCCGCGGCGGAGACGTCGATTGGGGTGTTCGAGGGCCTCGCGCCCGCACTCGGCGAGGCGTTCGGTCGCGCGGACGCCGGGGACCGTCGGCTGTACGGCTACGCGGAGCATTCGCTGGTCTCCACCTACCTGGCCACCTCGAGCGGTGTGCGCCTGCGCCACGACCAGCCCGGCGGCAAGATCGAGCTCAACGCGAAGTCCGCCGACCTCGGGCGTTCGGCCTGGGTAGGCCAGCGGACACGCGACTTCTCCGACGTCGACGCGGCTCTGCTCGACCGCGGTCTCGCCCGGCGTCTCGCGTGGGCGGAGCGCCGCATCGAGCTGCCTCCCGGGCGCTACGAGACGATCCTGCCGCCGTCAGCGGTGGCCGATCTTTTCGTGTACGCC
>JBOHCT010000227.1:0-5769 GCA_050699055.1 Streptosporangiaceae bacterium
CACCGACCTGCACCGCGTCTCGGCTTGGATTCTCTCGCGCGTTAGCCTCGGCACGTGGTGAGCGTACGTGGAGGAGGTCCGGTGACCGAGACAACCCACTCCCCCGTCCCGATCGGGCGGCAGGAGCTGGACCGTCTCGTCGGCGGTGCCCACCACGACCCTCATGCCGTCCTCGGCGCCCATCGGGGTCCAGATGGCGTGACGGTACGCGCGCTGCGGCCATGGGCGAGCTCGGTCGTGGTGGTGCTCGATGACGGGCGTCGCTTCCCCCTCGCGCATGAGCACGAAGGGGTCTTCGCCGGCCTGCTGCCGACCCGCGAGGTGACCGGATACCAGCTGGAGGTCACCTACGAGGAGGCGACGCATCTGGTCGACGACCCGTACCGCTTCCTGCCGACGCTCGGCGAGCTGGACCTGCACCTGATCGGTGAAGGCCGGCACGAGCACCTGTGGCGGGTGCTCGGCGCGCACACGCGCGCCTATGACACGCCGTCCGGCCAGGTCGCCGGCACGTCGTTCGCCGTATGGGCGCCGAACGCCCGCGGGGTGCGGATCGTGGGTGACTTCAACCACTGGGAAGGCCGGGCCCACCCGATGCGCGCGATGGGCGCGAGCGGGGTCTGGGAGCTTTTCGTGCCCGTGGTGGGGGACGGTACGACGTACAAGTACACGATCCTCGGCGCGGACGGGCGCTGGCGGCAGAAGGCGGATCCGCTGGCGTTCGCCACCGAGCATCCGCCCGCGACGGCATCTGTCGTGTTCACGTCCCGGTACGAGTGGGGCGACGAGTGGTGGATGACGCAGCGCCCGGGCCGTGCCCCCGTCTCCAGCCCCATGAGCGCCTACGAGGTCCATCTCGGCTCGTGGCGCCACGGCCTGTCCTACCGTGAGCTGGCCGACACGCTGGTGCCGTACGTGACCGACATGGGCTTCACCCACGTCGAGCTGCTGCCGGTCAGCGAGCACCCGTTCGGCGGTTCGTGGGGGTACCAGGTGTCGTCGTACTTCGCGCCGACCTCGCGGTTCGGGTCGCCTGACGACTTCCGCTACCTGGTCGACCGGATGCACCAGGCAGGCATCGGCGTCATCGTCGACTGGGTGCCCGCCCACTTCCCCAAGGACGACTGGGCGCTCGGCCGCTTCGACGGCACCCCGCTGTACGAACACCCCGACCCACGCCGCGGCGAACAGCCGGACTGGGGCACGTACGTCTTCGACTTCGGCCGCCGCGAGGTCCGGAACTTCCTCGTCGCGAGCGCGCTGTACTGGGCGTCGGAGTTCCACGTCGACGGGCTGCGGGTCGACGCGGTCGCGTCGATGCTGTACCTCGACTACTCCAGGCGCGAGGGCGAGTGGACACCGAACGCCTACGGGGGCCGGGAGAACCTCGACGCGGTGGAGTTCCTCCAGGAGGCCAACGCGACCTGCTACAGGCGCACGCCCGGCGTCGTGACCGTGGCCGAGGAGTCGACGTCGTGGCCCGGCGTCTCGCGGCCGACGTACGTCGGCGGGCTGGGCTTCGGCTTCAAGTGGAACATGGGCTGGATGCACGACACGCTCGACTACCTCGCGCACGACCCGGTGCACCGGCAGTACCACCATCACCAGATGACGTTCTCGATGATGTACGCCTACTCGGAGAACTTCGTGCTCCCGCTCTCCCACGACGAGGTCGTCCACGGCAAGCGCTCGCTGCTGTCGAAGATGCCGGGCGACCGGTGGCAGCGGCTCGCGACCCTGCGCGCCCTGTACGCCTACATGTGGGCGCACCCCGGGAAGCAGCTCCTGTTCATGGGCGGCGAACTCGCCCAGGAGCGCGAGTGGTCGGAGGAGCGCAGCCTCGACTGGGAGCTGCTCGATGATGGAGGGCATCGTGGCGTCCAGGACCTCGTGCGGGATCTGAACCGGTGTTACCGCCGCACGGCAGCGCTGTGGGCCCGGGACTCGGACCCGAGCGGTTTCGCGTGGATCGACGCCGACGACGCCGCGGGCAACATGCTCTCGTTCCTGCGGTGGGGACCGGACGGGTCCGCGATCGCCTGCGTCGTCAACTTCGCGGGCATGCCGCACGAGGGCTACCGGGTGGGGCTGCCGTACGCCGGCACCTGGCAGGAAGTCCTCAACACCGACGCGGAGGCGTACGGCGGCAGCGGGGTCGGGAACCTCGGCGCGGTTCGGGCCGAGAGCGTCTCATGGCACGGCCAGCCCGCCTCCGTCATATTGCGGGTGCCGCCACTCGGCGCGCTCTGGCTCTCCCCGGCCTAGCGCCAACGCGACTCCACGGCTGCGTCTGAACGCTCGCGTCACCCGCGGCCCGCTCCTGCGGACCCGCCATATCGCCGCCGACCACGTGTCTGAGCACTCGCGTCACTCCCGACGCGTTCCTTCAAACACCGGGCGCAGGACACGGGCCTCGTCTGAGCATTCGCGCCACCCCCGGCCCACTCCTTCAGACGCCGGGCGCGGTCCGTAGCTCGTGATCCGCTCCTGTGGTCCGAGACCGTGGTCTTCTGCCGCTCGCGACCGCAACCGCGGATCTTGGACGCGCAGGAGTGCCCGGGTGCGCCTACCGCAGGCACTTCTCGGCGTAGACGTTCTCGATGCCCGCGACCACGCGGCGGCCCGTCTCGCGGTAGCCCTGCTTGCGGTACAGCGCCAGCGCCGCCCGCTGGTACACGGTGGTGTCGACCCGCGCGACCGTGTACCCGAGTTCCAGGGCACGCTCCTCGAGACGGCGCAGGAGCGCCGACCCGTACCCGTGTCGCTGTAGGTCGGGATGTACCCGCATGCGCACGATCTCCGCAATATCCGAGGTCACCGCGCGCACGGCCCCGATGGCGACGAGGCGACCGTCGACCTCGCCGACGAGGAAGCCGCCCGCGCCGTGCAGATAGACCTCCTCGATGCGAGCGAAGTCGTCGTCGTAGTAGACGCCGTCGCCGGGACGGATGCCGACCCGGTCCAGGGCGAGCCGGTGCAGGGCGAACACGGCAGCCTGGTCGGGGGGCCGGTACCGCCGCACGCACAGCTCACGCGTCAACACTGGCCGGGCCGAGGGCGAGCACCTCACGGAAGTCGCGGGTCGCAGGCAAACGGTCGCAGGAGGCCGGCACCGCCGCGGCGAGCTCCCGCGCGCGGCTGACGACGATGTCGGTGCGGTGTCCTGGCGGGGTGTCGAGCAACACCTGGCGACCCAGGCGCAGCGCCTCCTCGACCTCCCGGTCCTGCAGGTAGCACGTGGCCTCGTCGAAGCGGATGAGGGTGCGGTCGAGGGCCTCGGAGCTCGAGTACAGCGACAGGGCCTCCGCCTGTACGTCGCGAGCCTTGTTGGAGGCGAGGTGGGTGAGGGCGTTGCCCTGGTGGAAGCGCAGCTGGCGCGACGTGTACCCGAACGCCGTGTCGTGCTGTTCCCCCTCCGGCAGGCGGGTGAACGCCACGTCCGCACGCTGGATGGCCCGTTCGGCCTCCCCTGCCGCGTCGGTATGGCCGAGACGTGCGAGCCGGCTCAGCGCCCGCGCCTCCAGGGCGGGGGCCATGGCGCTCGCCGCGCAGGGGGTCGTACCGGCGAGGCCCTGCGCGCGCCGCGCCAGATCCACCGCCTTGGACGGATCGCCGTAGTACAGCGGAACGACAGCCTCCCGCACGGCCACCCACGCCCGGAGGCCGCGGTCGCCTGTCTCGTCGGCCGCGGAACGCGCGGTACGGAAGAACGAGCGGGACAGCCGCGGGTCGCCGAGATCGATCATGATGATCCCGGTGAGGCCGGCGAGGCCCGCCGCGAGTCGGCACAGGCGTTCCTGGACCTCGATCGGCTGGCGGCGGCGGACATGGCCGCGCACCTCGCTGAAATCGAGGGTGACCTCGAGGAGCAGCCAGAGCGGAGGGACGCTCATGTACTGCCGGCCGTAGCCCGCGACGGTCTCCTCCCACTCGTCGAGCATCGTCGGTGAGACTGTCGCGTCGGCCAGAGTCTCGTCCATGCGCCCCCGAATACGGTCAATGGAACCGAGGAGCGATCCGCTGAGCGCGAATCCCGCTCCACCGAGGATCTGCAGCATCGTCCGGCGCAGCGTGTCGTCGTCTTCCTCCTCACCCCCGTCGAGAGCCGAGGCGGCCGCCACCTGATTTGTCGAACTCCAGCTCCCGTGCCGCGTTCGTATCGCATCGCTGGCACCCGACGAGGCCCGCGCGCGAGCCGTGGCCCCGTCCTGCGCCTCTCCTTTCGCCGGGGCATCGACCCTCGCGCCTTTGTCGCGGTGTCCCTCGCCGCAGACGCAGGGACGGTCGTAGCCGAGCTCGCGCGGACTGGCGCCGTAGACAAGGCACAGGTAGTGCAGGTACTCGGCTCCGGGGCTCTTGCGACCGCTCTCGTAGCAGCTCAGCAGGGATGTCGTTAGACCACGCGGCTGCCGGCCGTCGGTCTCGAAGAGGGCTCTGACCTGTTCGACCACGTCATCGAGCGCAACGCCCCAGGCGAGGCGATGGGCCTTGAGCAGGCTCGTAGGCCGCACCGAGGCGCGTTCCGCGTGAATGACGCGCGCGATCTGCTGCGGACATCGGCCTTCCGCAAGACCGCGGGCGCGTAGTTTGCGAGCGATGTCCCTTTCGTCCGCTTGGCTCATGGCCGCGTGGGCCTCCCCCCTGAGCCACGTCTCATGGCATTACAGGAGCGTAACGGCACAGACGAGGAAACGCCAGCGTATATCGGATTTTGTTGGTAGTACCGCAGGTCAGAGCCTCGACAAAAAGGGAGCCAAGGTATGACCTTGCGGAAGCTGTACAAGGTTTGTTGCACCTTGGGACACGAAGCTGACGCCCGGCCCACACGAGAATGTTTGACCCCGTGGGGTTCGCTTGCAATGCTCCGTTGGTTCGCGCACGTACAACGACGCATAAGGACGATCTTGAATAGGCGTGCGTGAAGATGGGGGGAAAATCGTGATCAGGCGCATTGTCGCCGACACGCCCGAGCAAGCCGAGCAAGCCGAGCAAGCTCTGCGTCTCGCGGAGCTTGGCATCGCGGTCGTGCCGGGCGCCTATCCCACGGCCGACGGCCGCTGCTCCTGCGGCGACCGGGGGTGCCGCACCTCGGCGGCTCATCCCGCCGACTCCGGCTGGCTGTTCCACGCGACCACCGATCCTGACACCGTCGCCCGGTGGTGGAGGGAGTGCCCGCAGGCGGGCATCATCGTTCCACTGCTCGGCGGCTTTCACGTCGTCGAGGTCGCGCCCGGGATGGCCCAGGAGGCGCTGCATTGGCTCCCCGAGCACTACGTGGGGCCCGTTGCGATCACGCCGTCCGGGCGCTATCAGTTCTGGGCGGCTCCCGGGGCCGAGGTGGAGCTGGCCGTACTGCTGGGCCGCAAGGGCTGCTCGCTCTGCGACGTCGACCTGCGCGTGCTGAGGGAGGGAACGTACGTCCTCGCGCCGCCCTCGAGCCTGGGTGCCGCCGGCGCCTACCGCTGGGTACGTCCGCCGCTCACCCGCATCCGCGACCTGCCGGAGTCCGGTGCCCTCCTGCATCGGCTCTGCGACGTCTGCGACCGCGTGGCCCTGCGGCGACCCGTACGTGCCGGGCGGGTGGCTTCATAGGAGCCCAGACACCGGTAACCGCAGCGAGCTGCCGCGCGAGCGGCTGGCGCTGGACCGCCCCGGGGATCTTGGAGGCTGTGAGCTTTGGGAGGATGAGGGCTCATGGCATCTGCGAAGGCTTACCCCGCGGAGCTGCGGGAACGTGCGGTGACGATGGTGTTTGATCTGCGCGCTGAG
>JBOHCT010000228.1:0-5743 GCA_050699055.1 Streptosporangiaceae bacterium
GCGTAGTAGCCCGTGTTCTCCTTCGTCTGGAACCGCACGTCGTCGAAGACGTAGAACTCCGCCTCCGGCCCGAAGTACGCCGTGTCCGCCAGCCCGGTCCCCTCGAGGTAGGCCTCGGCCTTGCGCGCGACATTGCGCGGGTCGCGGCTGTACGCCTCGCCCGTCACCGGGTCGTGGATGAAGAAGTTGAGGGCAAGGGTCATGTCGGTTCGGAAAGGGTCGACGAACGCGGTCGTGACGTCGGGCTTCAGTGCCATGTCGGACTCGTGGATCTGCTGAAAGCCCCGGATCGACGACCCGTCGAACATGAGCCCCTCGGTGAAGACTTCCTCGTCGAACGCCGACGCGGGGATCGTGAAGTGCTGCAGCATTCCGAGCAGGTCGCAGAACCGCACATCGATGAACTCGACCCCTCGGTCGGGTACGAACGCGAGACACTCGTCGGCGCTGGTGAACATCCAACCTCCCTCTACGGCCACCTACCGGTAGGAGACGTTAGCCGGCCGCCGTTTCTCCGCCGTGTCACCGATGTTTCGCGGGTGTTACGCGGCGCCCGCGTCGTGGCCCGATCGCCGCGCGGCGCTAGTGTGGAGTCGTGGAGGAGGAGCGTCGCTGGATCGGCTCGTGGCTCGGCGGGCCGCGCTCAGCCGGTGTCGGTGCCGTCGGCTATCCGGGGGAGCGTCTCGGGCTTGCGAACTCTGGGTCCCGGTCGGTGGCGGGGACGGGGCGTCGGCTCTTGTCGTTCGTCGTCGATGCCGTCCTCTCCGACCTCGTCGCCCATTTCCTCTTGCCCAGCGTCGCGTACTGGAACGCGCTGGTCTTCTTCGTGGAGGTTCTAGTCCTGACCTCGCTGATCGGCGCGAGCGCGGGACAGATCGTCTGCCGGGTGCGCGTGCTTCGCCTCGACGGTCGCCCCGTCGGCTTTCTCTGGGGGCTGGTGCGTACGGTCCTGTTGTGCTTGATCATCCCCGCCCTGATCTGGGACCGCGACTATCGCGGCCTGCACGACAGGGCGTCCAACACCGTGGTCGTCCGCGCCTGAGTCCGAAGGCGGGCGTCAGCGCGGGCCCAGACCCTTCGGCATCCGCGGCATCTTGGCGTTCTTCGGCAGCGGACCCCGTGGCATGGGCGAACGTTGGGGGAGCGCCTTCAGTCGGTTGTTGATCTCGTCGATCTCAGGGCGCCGCAGGTTGCGCGGGAGCCGCGTGATGCGGGACTGCAGCTTGCGTATGGGCACCTGTCCCTCGGCGTCACCGATCTGGAAGTCGTAGATCGGGATGTCGTACAAGACGCGGGCCGTCCGCTTCTTCTCCGCCGCGAGGAGGCTCGCCACTCGGGCGGATGTGCCCTCGCCCACGAGGATGACGCCGGGCCGCCCGACGGCCCGGTGGATGACGTCCATGTTGCGGTTGCCGGCGACCGCGGGGGTGACGCTCCAGTTGCCCCGCAGGCCGTCGAGGATCGCCGCGGCCCCGCCGGGCTGGCCTTCGAGCATGCGGAACTGCACCTTCTGTGCGATCCGCCCGAACACGAACGTGGCGACCGCGATGCCGACGAGGACGCCGAGCGCCCCGAAATAGGGCAGGTTTCCAGTGGCGAACCCGATGATGAGAAAGACGACGAACGCCCCGACGCCGGCCAGCGCGACCAGTGGGAGGGCCCTGGGGTCCTGCTGGCGTACGACCTTGATGACCGTGCGGAGCTGGGCGATGCGGCCCGGGCGCTCTGTCTTCTTCGCCATGTTCCGCAGGATACGGGTAAGCGGAACGGAGATCGTAGGAGGCCTGGCAGGCGTGGTAAATCAGTCACGTACTCAGTGGGGAATACGCAAAGTATTGACTTCGCCACGTTCCGGATCTAGCGTCGGCGCATGCTCTCGCGTCGACCGCGCCGTCTCCTCGCATCGATCATCGGACTCGCGGGCTCGGTGCTGCTCGTAGCGCCTCTCGCGCCCGCCGCGTCGGCGGACACCGCGCACGCGCGGGCGAGCGTGTCGCTGGTCACCTACCACGTGTGGACATCCGTTCCCGACTTCGCCCACGGGACTTTCGAGGGGTCTGTCCCTGCAGTCGGTTTCCCGCAAATCGGTGTCTGAGTGGGCGGGCCGCCGGTGACGCGACCCGTCAGACGCCCGTGGAGAGGGACGCCTCGGGAGTCT
Source organism: Streptosporangiaceae bacterium (assembly GCA_050699055.1). Lineage (GTDB taxonomy): Bacteria > Actinomycetota > Actinomycetes > Streptosporangiales > JBOHCT01 > JBOHCT01. The sequence goes on from JBOHCT010000228.1 coordinate 2,159, forward strand.
CGCGCGCGGCGATGGCCTGGCGGTAGAGTCGGCCCGCGCGGTACGAGGAGCGTACGAGCGGGCCGGACATGACCCCCGCGAAGCCCAGCTCCAGGGCCTCGTCGCGCAGCTCGTCGAACTCCTCGGGGCGGACCCACCGCACGACCGGATGGTGACGCAGCGAGGGGCGGAGGTACTGGGTGATCGTGACGAGGTCACAGCCGGCGTCGTGCAGGTCGTCCAGGGCTCCGTGGACCTCGTGACGTTCCTCGCCCAGGCCGAGAATCAGGTTCGACTTCGTGACGAGGCCGAACTCCCGCGCCTGCCGGAGTACGTCGAGCGACCGCGGGTAGCGGAACCCGGGGCGAATACGGCGAAAGATCCGCGGCACGGTCTCGATGTTGTGGGCGAACACCTCGGGGCGGGTCTCGAACACCGGCCGCAACAGCTCGGGCCGGCCGCTGAAGTCGGGGGTGAGCAGCTCGACGCCGGCGCCGGGGTTCATCGCGTGGATCCGGCGTACGGTCTCCGCGTACAGCCAAGCGCCCTCGTCGTCGAGGTCATCGCGGTTGACCCCGGTCACCGTGGCGTACCTGAGCCCCATGGTGCGTACGGACTCGGCGACGCGGCGCGGCTCGTCGCGGTCGAGCTCTGCGGGCTTGCCCGTGTCGATCTGGCAGAAGTCGCAACGGCGGGTGCACTGGTCGCCACCGATGAGGAAGGTCGCCTCACGGTCCTCCCAGCACTCGAAGATGTTGGGGCAGCCAGCCTCCTCGCAGACCGTATGCAGCCCCTCGCGGTGGACGAGGTCCTTCAGCTGGCGGTACTCGGGCCCCATGCGCGCCCGGGTCTTGATCCATGGCGGCTTCTTCTCGATCGGGGTCTGGCTGTTGCGGACCTCCAGGCGAAGAAGCTTCCGGCCGTCGGGTGCGACAGCTGTCACGCGGGGATCCCCCTCGGTCGCAATGCTTGCTCGGTAGGCGACTCCAGCGTACGTCCGGCCGGTCGGCCCAACCAACACGCCCCGGCGCGCTCCAGGCTCCGGGTCCCCTTGCGCCGATCTTGAAGATATTGACCCCTCGCGGGCCGTTGAGACAGCAACAACTTCAAGATCGGCGGAGGCGGGACGCTTGGGCGGGGCGCCTCCGCGGGAGCGGGGGCCTACACGAGGGCGTCGGGGTAGACCGTGGCGCCAAGGACCTCGGCGAGGTGCCGCTCGACCAGCGGGACGACCTCCCGGACCGTGACCTGGCGCCCGACCTCGGTCGAGAGTGATGTGACGCTCGCATCGCGGATGCCGCACGGCACGATCCGGTCGAACCAGCCGAGGTCGCACTCGCAGTTGAAGGCGAACCCGTGCATGGTCACGCCCTTCGAGACGCGGATGCCGATGGCCGCGATCTTACGGTCGGGCGGACCCGGAACCCAGACGCCGCTGCGCCCGTCGACGCGTACGGCCTCGAGGCCCAGGTCGGCACAGCTGCGGATTAGCATCTTCTCGACCAGGCGGACGTAGGTCACGACATCGACCGGATCGGGGAGCTCGACGATCGGATACCCGACGAGCTGGCCCGGACCATGCCACGTGATCTTGCCGCCCCGATCGACATCGATGACCGGAGTGCCGTCGACCGGGCGGTCCCATGGCTCGGTGCGCTTGCCCGCGGTGTAGACGGGCGGGTGCTCGAGCAGCAGGCAGGTGTCAGGGATCTCCTCGGCCACCCGTCGCTCGTGCAGTCGGCGCTGCTCGACCCATGCCTGCTGGTACGGCACGGCACGATCGCCGAATCCGGCGTGGATATACGTGAGATCAGTCACCTACCAAATCTTATGCCAGCCGGCGCGGCTCGATCAGTTTCTCGCGAGCACTTCCCGTGCCGTCCTCCTCCACCCAGTACGCGACCCCCTCGCCCGTCGACACCGCCTGCACCAGGTCAGTCCCGACGTAGTGCAGCGCGACGCCGTTGTCCGCGGCGTACGCGGCGGGAAGCGTGCCGTCGGCGATGAGGCGATGCAAGACCGGCCGCCGCTGCGGCTCAGCGTCGTAGTGCACGCCGTTGGCATAGGGGACAAACGCCAGTGCGTTCGCGACAGGACACAGGTCCGGGCCGAAGGAGTCGGTGGTGCCGCCGGCGTGCCAGCAGATCGAGCCCGCGCTCTGCCCTGTGAGCACGACTCCGGCCTCCCACGCCTCGCGGAACACGGCGTCGAGCCCGTGCAGCCGCCAGAGGGCGAGCAGGTTCGCGACGCTGCCCCCGGAGACGTACACCAGGTCCTGGGCGAGCAGGTGCGCCCGCGGATCGGGGTGGTTGGGCATCGGAAAGAGGGCGAGGTGCGTGACCTCGACATCGAGGCGGGTGAACCCGGCATAGAAGCGAGAAACGGCGTCGGGTGCGTCACCGACCGCGGTGGTGAGGAAACAGACGCGGGGGCGATCCGCGCCGGTGAGGTCCAGCGCATACCGGAGCAGGGCACTTGGACGCAGCCCAAAACGGCCGTCGGGCTCGAAAGAGCCCCCGCTGATCGCGACGATATGCCGTTGTCCGTCGATACTCATCCCTTAGGCCAGACCCAGATCGGCCTCGAAGTTGCCCTCTTCGAGACGGGCCTGCACGGCCGTGAGGAACCGCGCGGCGTCCGCGCCGTCGACCAGCCGGTGATCGTAGGTGAGGCAGAGGTTCGCCATATGACGCACCGCGATCGTCTCGCCCAACTCGGGATGGTCGATGACGACGGGACGTTTGACGACCTTGCCGGTGCCGAGGATGCCGACCTGCGGCTGGTTGATGATCGGCGTGTCCTGCAGCACACCCCGGCTGCCGATGTTCGTGAGGGTGAACGTCCCTCCGGACAGCTCGTCGGGCTGGACGTTCCCCGCGCGGGTGCGCTCGGCGAGGTCACTGATCTTGCGCGCGAGCCCACCGAGGTTGAGATCGCCGGCCCCGTGGACCACCGGCACGATCAGCCCCCGCTCGGTGTCGACCGCGATGCCGAGATGCTCAGCGTCGTAGTAGGTAACCTCGCCCCTCTCGGTGTCGATGCTCGCGTTGAGCTTCGGGTGGGACTTGAGCGCCTCGACGGTCGCGAGCACGAAGAACGGAAGGAACGTCAACCGCACACCCTCCCGCGCCTCGAAGTCGGCCCTCGCCTGCTCCCGGAGCCGGGCGATCGTGGTGACGTCGGCCTCGAGGACGGTGGTGAGCTGGGCCGACACCTGTAGCGACTCGGCCATGCGCTGGGCGATGACCGACCGCAGGCGCGACATCTTCTCCGTGCGCCCGCGCAGCTGTCCGGCCGCGGCGGAGGGGGCCGCAGGTGTGGGAGGGGCAGGCGGCCGTGCGGCGGCGGCCGCGCGCGGAGGAGCCTGCGGTGCGGGCGGCGCCTGCTTGGCCCGGGCCTCCTCGAGAACGTCCTGCTTGCGGATTCGCCCGCCGACACCGGTGCCCCCGACCCGCGACAGATCCACCCCATGCTCGGCCGCGAGCTTGCGGACGAGCGGGGTGACGTACGGAGCGGGCGGCTCTTCAGGCGGGGCGGGCGGCCCCTCGGGTTGGGCGGGCTGCGGCGGAGCCTGCCCCGCCGGGCGCGGTGCCTGCTGCGCGGGGG
>JBOHCT010000229.1:0-5730 GCA_050699055.1 Streptosporangiaceae bacterium
GACGCTGTTCTACGAGGCCCGCTACTCCAACACCGACCTGCACACCGGCGGGCAGACGCGGCACATCCCGGACTTCGTCAAGCTCGCGGACGCGTACGGCTGCGTCGGGCTGCGGTGCGAGAAGCCTGAGGACCTCGACGCCGTGATCGAGAAGGCGATGTCGATCAACGACGTCCCGGTCGTGATCGACTTCGTGGTGCACCGTGACGCGATGGTGTGGCCGATGGTCGCCGCGGGCACCAGCAACGACGACATCCAGATCGCGCGTGACATGGCGCCCGACTTCGACGAAGACGAACTATGAGACACAGCGATGAGGACGAGCTATGAGTCAACACACCCTTTCGGTGCTGGTGGAGAACACCCCTGGCGCGCTGGCGCGGGTATCGAGCCTGTTCATGCGTCGCGGGTTCAACATCGAGTCGCTCGCGGTCGGGCCGACCGAGATCCCGGAGATCTCCCGGATGACGATCGTGGTCAACGTGGACCAGCTGCCGTTGGAGCAGGTCACCAAGCAGCTGAACAAGCTGGTCAACGTGCTGAAGATCGTCGAGCTCGACACCGACGCGGCGGTCGAACGGGAGCTGCTGCTGATCAAGGTCAAGGCCGACAGCCACACCCGGGGCCAGGTGCTGGAGACCGTGCAGCTGTTCCGCGCCAAGGTCGTCGACGTAGCCCCGGACGCGGTGACGGTCGAGGCGACCGGGGACCCCGCCAAGCTGGCGGCGATGATGCGGGTGCTCGAGCCGTTCGGGATCCGCGAGATCGCCCAGTCCGGCCGGGTCGCGATCGGCCGTGGGGGGCGATCGATCACCGACCGGGCGTTACGTACCGTGACCGGCAACACCACACAGACCGCCTGACAAGGCGACCGTCCACATCCGACGGCGACAACCGACTAGTCAACGAGGAGAATCTTCGTGCCCGAGCTGTTCTACGACGACCATGCAGATCTGAGCATCATCCAAGGACGCCACGTGGCGGTGCTCGGGTACGGCAGCCAGGGGCACGCCCATGCGCTGTCACTGCGCGACTCCGGGGTCGACGTACGCGTCGGCCTTCCCGAGGGATCCCGGAGCCGCGCGAAGGCCGAGGCCGAGGGTCTCCGCGTCCTCACGCCGTCCGAGGCGTGTGAGGAGTCCGACCTGATCGTGGTCCTCGCTCCGGACCCGGTGCAGCGGACGCTGTACGCCGAGTCGATCGCGCCCAACCTGGTCGAGGGCGACGCGCTGTTCTTCAGCCACGGCTTCAACATCCGCTTCGGCTACGTCCAGCCGCCCGAGGGTGTCGACGTCGCGATGGTCGCGCCCAAGGGCCCCGGCCACCTCGTACGCCGTGAGTATGCCGAGGGGCGTGGCGTCCCGGTGCTCCTGGCGGTCGAGCAGGACGCCTCGGGCAAGGCATGGGACCTGGCCATGTCGTAGGCCAAGGCCATCGGCGGCCTGCGCGCCGGCGGCATCAAGACCACGTTCACCGAGGAGACCGAGACGGACCTGTTCGGCGAGCAGACCGTCCTGTGCGGCGGCATCTCCTCGCTCATCCAGGCCGGGTTCGAGACCCTGATCGAGGCGGGCTACCAGCCCGAGGTCGCATACTTCGAGTGCCTGCACGAGGTCAAGCTCATCGTGGACCTGATCTACGAGGGCGGCATCGCCAAGCAGCGTTGGTCGGTCTCGGACACCGCCGAGTACGGCGACTACGTCTCCGGGCCCCGCATCATCGACGCGCGGGTGAAGGAGAACATGAAGGCCGTCCTCGAGGACATCCAGAACGGGAGCTTCGCCGACCGGTTCATCAAGGACCAGGACGCCGGCAAGCCGGAGTTCACCAAGTTCCGCGAGGAGGCGGCCAAGCACCCGATCGAGTCGGTGGGCAAGGACCTGCGCGGCCTGATGGCGTGGGTCAAGACCGGCGAGGACGACTACGTCGAGGGCAGCGCCGCGCGCTGACCCGGGACCAGGCGCCGGGTGGCGTGGGGTGGCCGGACCGGAGCGATCCGGGCCGGCCAGGGCACGCCGCCCGGCGCTTTGCTATGGTCGCTGCCAGATGGCCGGGGTGCCCCGTACGGGGCTGAGACCACACCCGCCGAACCTGATCCGGGTCATACCGGCGCAAGGGAGCCCGCATGAGCAACCTCGAGCAGCGATCGATCAGCGACACGCACGCGGCGCTGCGTGCGCGGTCGCCGCTGGTGCAGTGCCTCACCAACTACGTCTCGATGGACATTGCCGCCAACGTCCTGAACGCGGCCGGCGCCTCGCCGGCGATGGTGCACGACGCACGCGAGGCCGGGGAGTTCGCCGGACTCGCCTCCGCGGTCGTCGCCAACATCGGCACGCTGTCGCCGCCGTGGGTCGAGGGGATGCTCGCCGCCGTGGGGGTGGCACATGAGCGGGGTACGCCGTGGGTGCTCGACCCGGTTGCGGTCGGCGCGACGTCGTACCGGCGGGAGACGGTCGCCGCGTTGCTCGAGCACGACCCGACGGTGATCCGCGGCAACCCGAGCGAGGTCCTGACGATCGCGACGTCGGTGGCCGGGGGCAGGGGCGTCGACAGCTCGGCCGCGTCGGCGGAGGCGGTGGACGCCGCCCGTGCGCTGGCGGCGAGGAGCGGCTCGGTGGTCGCGGTCACCGGGCAGGAGGATTTCGTGACCGACGGGGAGCGCGCGCTGGTCGTCCGGGGCGGGCACCCGTGGATGCCGCTGATCACCGCCCTCGGGTGCTCGGCGTCCGCTCTCGTCGGAGCGTGCTGTGCGGTGCAGCCCGACCCGCTGGTCGCGTCCGCGGCCGCGCTGGCGATCCTCGCCGCCGCCGGCGAGCGCGCGGGACGCGACGCTGCGGGACCGGGGTCGTTGCGGTGGCGGCTGCTCGACGAGATCACGTTGATCGGGCCCGACGACCTCGACGGCAGGGTGAGCCCGGCATGAGCGTCGACGTCCGCGTCTACCTCGTCACGGGCGAGGTGGGGGCCGGCCGCTCGCTGCCGGACGTCGTCGCCGCCGCGGCCGACGGTGGGGCCACGATCGTCCAGCTGAGGGACAAGGACGGCGACGCGGCCGCCGTCCGCGGGGCGGCCGGGAGCCTGGCCGCACGTCTCCGCGGTACCGGAGTTCCGTTCGTGGTCAACGACGACGCCCAGCTCGCGTACGAGTGCGGCGCGGCCGGCGTCCACCTGGGGCCCGACGACGTCCACCCGGGCACGGCGCGCGAGCTCCTCGGCGACGACGCCGTCATCGGCTGGTCGATCCACGACCGGGCGCAGCTCGCCGAGACCGCCGCGGTCGCGGCGTGCGACTACCTCGCGGCGAGCCCGGTCTGGGCGACCCCGACCAAGCCCGACACGACCGCGCCGATGGGCCTCGACGGCCTCACGGCCCTGCGCGACGAAGCGCCTGCGCACCTGCCGCTCGTCGCGATCGGCGGGATCGACGAGTCCAACGCGGCCAGCGTGATCGAGGCAGGCGCGGACGGCGTCGCCGTGGTCTCCGCGATCTGCGCCGCCCATGATCCAGGGGCGGCTGCGCGGCGGCTCCGGGCGATCGTCGACGACGCCCTCGCCCGCAGGAGCGCGCGATGACCGTCCCGGTGATGCTGAGCGTCGCGGGTTCGGACCCGTCCGGTGGGGCCGGGATCCAGGCCGACCTCAAGACGGCGACCGCCCTGGGCGTGTACGGCGCGGCCGTCATCACCTCGCTCACGGCCCAGAACACCACCGGGGTCTCGGGCATCTTCGGGGTGCCGGCGGAGTTCGTCGCCCGACAGTACGAGTCCGTGGTGACCGACCTCGACGTGCACGCCCTGAAGATCGGGATGCTCGGGAGTGCCGACGTCGTCGTCGCGCTCGCGGAGGCGATGCGCAGGTACCCCGTACGCCACGTGGTGCTCGACCCGGTCATGGTCGCGACGTCCGGCGACCGGCTGGTACCGGAGGACACCGTCGACGCGATCCGTACCCACCTGCTTCCGCTCGCGAGCGTCGTGACCCCCAACCTGCTCGAGGCGGGAACGTTGCTCGGGTGGCCCGCGCCGCGTGAGCGCGGCGAGATGGCGGCCGCGGCCGCCGCGCTGCGCGAGCTCGGGGCCGGTGCCGCGCTCGTCAAGGGCGGCCACCTGACCGACACGACGAGCGATGACGTGCTCGTCGACGCCGAGGGCGCCGCGGAGTTCGCGTCGGCGCGGGTGGCGACCGGCAACACGCACGGCACGGGATGCACGTTGTCGTCCGCGATCGCCAGCATGCTCGTGCGCCGGCTGCCGTTGAGGCAGGCGGTCGAGGAGGCCAAGAACTACGTGACCGGCGCGCTGCGCGGTGGCGCCGACCTGCACGTCGGCGCGGGCAGCGGCCCGGTCGACCATCTCTGGAGGGAACGATGAGCTTTTCCGAGCACGCCTGGACCACCGTCAAGCCGTGGTACGACGCGATCACGACGCACCCGTTCATCGTCGCGCTGACCGACGGCTCGCTCGGGCGCGACGTGTTCGTGCGCTACCTGGTGGACGACTCGCACTACCTGTTGGGCTACGCCTCGGCCCTGGCTGCGGCGTCGGCGCGGGTGGGTGCGCCCGCGGATGCGGCGCTGCTGGCCCGATCGGCGGCCGCCGCTGTCGAGGCGGAGCGGATGCTGCACCGCGGGTTCCTCGAGCCGCTGGGCATCGACCCGGACGGGCCGGATGCCTCGGAGCCGAGCCCGACCGGCAGGGCCTACGTCTCGACGCTGCAGGTGGCCTCCGCCTTCGCGCCGGTGGAGGTGGCGGTCGCCGGCATCCTGCCGTGCTTCCGGGTGTATGCCGAGGTGGGCGCGCAGATCCTGGCCGGTGCGCCGCCCGCGGACCACCCGTACCGGGCGTGGATCGACACCTATGCCGACCCGGAGTTCGAGCAGGCCGTCCGCGCGACCGAGGCGCTCGCGGACCGGCTCGCGAGCGGGACGACCGAGGATCGCCGTGCCGAGATGCTTCGTGCGTACCAGGAAGCCACGCGGTACGAGTGGATGTTCTGGGACGCCGCCTGGCGTGGGGAGTCCTGGCCGGCAGCGTAACCGGGAGAGGGCGAGGGCTCAGGCGGTCAGGGCCACGTCGCCGTCGGCCTGCGGGTGGGGCCGCATCGTGGCCGCATGGTGGTACGCGTGCGCAAGGCGGCGTACGGCCTCGGCCAGGTCGTCGGACTCCCGGCTGAACGGGAGCCGCAGGCGACGCTCGCCCCCGGCATCGACGAAGAACCGTGGTCCGGCGGTCACGATCAGACCCTGGTGCTCGGCAGCGACGGCGATCCTGCTCGAGGTCGGTTCGGGCAGCGCCGCCCACAGGCTCAAGCCGCCCGGGGGAGGCGAGACCTGCCAGTCCGGGAGGTGACGGGCGAGCAGGTCGAGCAGCTGGTCGCGCCGGGTACGCAGCTCGGCACGCTGCTCGGCCACGATCGCGGCGCGGTCGGCCAGCAGCTCGGTGACGGCCAGCTGCTCGAGCACGGCCGCGCCGAGGTCGAGCGACTTGCGGGCGGCGAGGATCCGGTTGACCACGTCGTGCGGTGCGCGGACCCATCCGATCCGCAGCCCGCCCCAGAACGTCTTGCTCGCCGAGCCGATCGTGATCGCGTCGGGCGCGAATGCCGCCAGCGGGGGAGGGAGGTCGGCCTCGTCGACGTCCAGCGACAGCTCGGCCATCGTCTCGTCGACGACGACCGTCGTGCGGGCGCGGCCGAGGATCGCGCCGACCCGTTCACGGGTCTGGGACG
>JBOHCT010000230.1:0-5707 GCA_050699055.1 Streptosporangiaceae bacterium
GGTGTCAGGTGTCGCCGCGCGCCGTGGCTGCGGCGGGCGCGGCACGCCTCGCCTCGTCGACGGTGTCACCCGGGATCCGGCGGACCTCGTGCGGCGACGTCCGGTTCGGCCGGATCTTCACCCGCAGCCCGTCGCAATGCGGGCAGGCGATGCCCGACCAGGGAGGAAGACACGCGAACCCCCCGCGATGCCAGACCACGACCTCGCCGCCGTTGTGGTCGTAGGTATGCCAGACCTCGTAGTCCTGAGACCAGATCCGAGAGCAGGTCGCGCAGTCGAACGTCCAGGTCTCGACGGTGACAAGCACGTCGCGCATGGTGTACCCCTCCTAGCCAAGTATCGTAGTACGAGCTAGCGGCGTACGCAGGTACTCGTTCCTTGCCGGTCGAGCACGGATGACGGCTCCGGCGGGCCGGCCGCCGGTCGACCCGGCAGGACAGCCTCGCTCAGCCCCCGCCCTCGACGCTCACCGGCCCGCGGACGAGCATTAGATTAGCGGAGCCGGCGGGCGACCACGGCGTCGTACACGACGCGCTTGCGCAGGCCGCGCTCGCGCGCGACCTCCGCGATCGACTCTTTGCGAGGCACCCCCGCCCGCTCCCTGAGGTCCACGTCCGCGGCGAGATCGTCGGGGTCGGCCGAGCCCGCGGACGCCGCCGCCGCGCCGCCGATGACCAGCGTCACCTCGCCGCGTACGCCGGCCGCCGCCCATTCGGCCAACCCGCCGAGCGTGCCGCGGCGCACCTCCTCGTAGGTCTTCGTGAGCTCGCGGCAGGCGGCGGCTGCCCGCTCGAGCCCGAACACCTCGGCCATCGCGGCGAGCGTCGCCGCCAGCCGGTGCGGCGCCTCGAAGAACACCATGGTCCGCCGCTCGGCGCCCAGCTCGGCGAGGCGGGAGGCCCGCTCGCCCGCGCGCCGCGGAAGGAAGCCCTCGAAGCAGAACCGGTCGCACGGCAGGCCCGAGACGGCGAGCGCCGCGGTGACAGCGGAAGCGCCCGGTAGCACGGTGACCGATATCCCGGCCTCCGCGGCGGCGGCCACCAGACGGTACCCGGGGTCCGACACGCCCGGCATGCCCGCGTCGGTCAACAGCACGACGTCGCGGCCCGCGCGCAGGTCCCCGAGCAGCTCCCGCGTCCGCCGCTCCTCGTTGCCCTCGAAGTACGAGACCACCCGGCCGGCCGGGTTGACATCGAGCTCGCGGGCGAGCCGACGCAGCTTACGGGTGTCCTCGGCGGCGACGACCGCGGTCTCGGCCAGCGCGGCTCGCAGGCGGGGTGAGGCGTCCTCGGGACGGCCGATCGGGACGCCCGCGAGAACGAGAGTGCCCCCTGTCGCCATCGGCCATCCCTCCGTCGCGCGTCCCTTCGGGCCGCCTCCACCTTCGGGCCCGCCTCCACCCTCGGGACGTTCGTCCCCTCAGCCCGCGGTCATGGCCGCTGCCGTTCCCGCGCGACACGCGGAGAATGCCGTGAGACCACCGAAATGGACGAAGCGACGCCGCAGTCCCCAGTATGGCCACGGCATGGGCAGGTATGTGCGTGCGCGACCCGCGTCCGCTCGTACGATTGCCGGGTGGCGGCGACCCAGCTCGGTTGGCAAGGTGACGACACAAGCCACGACACCATGACGAGATCGCGTTCGCTTCGCGACCGGCTCGCTCCCCCCATGCCTGGTCGGGCGCTCATCGGGTGGGGCGGCCCCATTCTCGTGGCCGTGTTCGCCGCCGTGCTGCGCTTCTACCGGCTCGGCGCCCCGCACGCGTTCGTCTTCGACGAGACCTACTACGCCAAGGATGCGCTGGCGCTGCTGCGGTTCGGGGTCGAGCACGACACCGTCAAGCACGCCAACTCCCAACTGCTCGCCGGCAACAGCCACATCTTCACCGGCCAGGGCAGCTTTGTCGTGCACCCCCCGATGGGCAAGTGGCTGATCGCCGTGGGCGAGTGGGCGTTCGGGGCGACGCCGTTCGGGTGGCGGTTCGCCGCGGCGGTGATCGGCAGCCTGTCCGTCCTCGTGCTCGCCCGGGTCGTGCGGCGCATGACCAGGTCGACGCTGCTCGGCTGCGTCGCCGGGCTGCTGCTGTCGCTCGACGCCCTGCACTTCGTGCACAGCAGGCTGGCGCTGCTCGACATCTTCATCACCTTCTGGGTCGTCGCGGCCTTCGCCTGCCTGGTGGCCGATCGCGACGCGGTACGCGCGCGGCTCGCTGACAGGGTCTCGGCGGCCGGCGCCGGTACCTTCGGGCCGGGTGGGGGCATCCGCCTGTGGCGGCTCGGCGCGGGGGTCTGCCTCGGTCTCGCGTGCGCGTCGAAGTGGAACGCGATCCCGTTCGTCGCCGCGTTCGGCCTGCTCAGCGTCGGCTGGGACATCTTCAACCGCCGCGCCGCGGGTGTCCGGCGCCCCTACACCGGCGCGCTCCTGCGCGACGCGGCCCCCGCGTTCGTCTCGATCGTGATCGTCGCCATGGCCGTGTACGTCGCGACCTGGAGCGGCTGGTTCCTCTCCGGCGAGGGGTGGGACCGGCACTGGGCGGCGTCGCACGCCGGCACGCTGGTCCCCGTGGTGCCGGCGGTATTCCAGTCGTGGTGGCACTACCAGGTCCAGACGTGGCAGTTTCACTCCACTCTCGCCAAGCCGCACAACTACGCCTCCGCGCCGTGGACGTGGATCCTCCTCATCCGCCCGGTCGCGTACTACTACACGTCGCCGCACGGCTGTGGCGCGCCCAACTGCTCGAGCGCGATCCTCGGCATCGGCACCCCGGCGATCTGGTGGGCGGCGATGCCCGCCCTGCTCGTGATGCTGTGGCTGTGGCTCGTTCGCCGGGACTGGCGTGCCGGGACGGTGGTCGTAAGCGTCGCGGCCACCTGGCTGCCGTGGTTCGCCACCGGCCGGCAGACCGAGTTCCTCTTCTACATGCTGCCGGCGGTGCCATTCTTCGCCATCGCCCTCACCTTGTGCCTCGGCATCATCCTGGGCCGCGCCGGCTCCTCCCCCATGCGGCGTGGCATGGGGGCGGCGATCGCGGGCGCGTACCTGCTCGTCGTGATCGCGAACTTCTGGTACCTCACGCCCATCCTCAACGCCGACGTGATCCCGTACGCGGGGTGGCACGCCCGCATGTGGTTTCCAAGCTGGATCTGAGGCGGGCATGAAGGGGGCCTGCGCCCTCGCCCCCCATTGGTCAAGATCCGCTCTGCGGCGGGCAAGCGGAGGAAACCGATCCCCTCCGACCACGCAAAGGGATCTCAGTCGCTACATGTTGCTGTTGTGTCCGCGGCGGGGTAGAGACGACACGTAAGAGGCTGTTCGCCGTGTCCGAGGACCCGTCGCGTGGGCGTGCCGTATCTGGAGGTCTCGGGGGGCCGCAGGGGTATCAGCCTGCGGCTCGGGGCGATGACTGTCGGCTCCGGGAGCGGAGTCGACATCCGTCTGACCGACCCGACGGTGGCCAGGCTGCATGCCGAACTGGTGCGCAGGGGTCCGTACGCATACCTGGAACCGCTCGCCCCGCCGCGTTTCAACACCCAGGTCAATCACCGCCAACGCGGCGTGCGGACGATGCTCTACAGCGGCGACGCCATCAGCTTCGGAAGGATACAATGCCGGGTCGGGGGTCTTCCGCCTGCCGAGGCGGATGACACGCTGGCCGTCCACCAGGGTGACTTCCCGGAGATCACCACACGCGAGACGGACTTGCTGACCGCCCTGTGCCAACTCCTGCGCACCGGGCATCCGCTGGAGGGCTACGACAGCCTCTATCTTCTCGCCGTCCGGCTGGATGTCTCCTGCGGCGATGTCAAGAACCATCTCGTCCGGCTCTACCAGAAACTTCACGTCGAGCAAGGCCCCCGACGTCGCGGGCGGCTCGCCAACGAAGCGATCGTTCGGGGCCTCATGACCCGGCCGCGAGTCCCTCACCAAAGGGACGCGCGGTCCGGGACACCGCGAGAATCAGCCGGGCCGGGAGTGCGGTAACCCTCGGGTCCGTGGCCGCAGGCGGCCTGTCCGCCGCCGCCCGGGCACTTTCCCAGCATCTGTGGTGGCACTCGTACGGATCCGGCGTCGTGCTGCGATGTGCGAACATTGACGCGCGCCATTTAGTTGGCTACAACTAGTTTCTGCAGTGTAGTTGGCTACGTCTATAAGGAGCCGCGTGACATCGGAACGAAAGATCGCCAACCCGCTGGCGTTGGCGGTGCTGACGCTGCTGCAGGAGCGCCCGATGCACCCGTACGAGATGGTCGCGACGCTGCGGGCGCGCGGCAAGGAGGACAGCATCAACATCAAGTACGGGTCGCTGTACACGGTCGTACGCGCGCTGCGCCGAGAGGGCCTCGTCGAGGAGTCCGAGACCGTACGGGCGGGCCGCCGTCCGGAGCGCACCGTGTACGCGCTGACCGACCGGGGTCGGCGGGAGATAGGCGACTGGCTGCGGGAGCTGCTCGGTGAGCTGAAACCGGAGTTCCCGCACTTCCTGGCGGGGCTGTCACTGATGCCCGCGCTCCCCCTCGACGAGGTCGCGAAGCTACTGGAGGGGCGGGCCGCGCGGGTGGCCGAGCGGATGGAAATGTACCGGTCCCGGATGGCCGAGACGACCGACCAGGGGGTGGCCGAGATCTTCCTGGTCGAGGACGACTACCGGCTCGCGCTCGACCGGGCCGAGCTGGAGTGGCTCCGCGGCCTGGTCGCCGCCCTCCGGGCCGGCACCATCACCGGCGTCCGGGGGTGGCGGGAGTACCACGAAGGCGGCCGCGAGGCACGCCCCGACGCGGACCAGAACACAGACCAGAACGAGACATGAGGTCACCGAGGCAAACGGGAGGACGGGACATGGCGGTACGGACCCACAAGGGATACAAGGGACACAAGGGCGTAGGGATGGAAGGCCCGATCGCCCGGTGGTACACCACCAGCACAGGAAAGGACCTGAAGAGGAACGACGAGCAGGCGAGACAGGTCGCGGAACGCGCGCGCAGCGGTAGCAAGATCCTGGAGGTCGCCCCAGGGCCGGGGTATCTGTCCATCGCGCTGGCCAGGACCGGTGACTACGCTGTGACAGGTCTCGACATCAGCGAGACGTTCGTCGAGATCGCGCGGAAGAACGCGGCCGAGGCGGGCGCGCGGGTGGACTTCCGCCACGGAAACGCGTCGGCCATGCCGTTCGACGACGACAGCTTCGACTTCGTCGTGTGCTACGCCGCCTTCAAGAACTTCTCCGAGCCGGTACGCGCGCTCCAGGAGATGTGCCGGGTGCTGCGGCCCGGCGGGAGGACCCTCATCATCGACCTGCGCCACGATGTGTCCAAGCAGGCCGTGGACGATGAGGTCGCCCACATGGGTCTGGGCGCTGTCAGCGGGGCCTTCACCAAGTTCACCCTCCGCTTCTTCCTCCCCAGGCGGGCATACACCAGGAAGCAGTTCCAGGACTTCATCTCCCAGACGAGCTTCGGGTCTTCCGACATCCGCGAGACGCGAGTATCCCTGGAAGTGGAGATGCAGAAATGATCTCGCCACGGAGCGAGCTCGCCGTGCCGCGGCAAGTCGGCAGACCGGGTCGAGGATCGCTCCCGGACCATAGGCCGCTAGGATGTTAGCATCGTGTTGTGGGTGGCGAGGACGTCAAGCAGTTCAACGTGTACCTGCCGATCGGGCTGATCAAGCAGGTCAAGCACCACGCCATCGAGTCGGACCTGTCCCTGTC
>JBOHCT010000231.1:0-5642 GCA_050699055.1 Streptosporangiaceae bacterium
GAGCTGCAGCACGACGGATACGACGTCGCCGGGCTCCTACCCGAACACGCGGCCTGAGGCGTCAACACGGAGCCTGGATTTAGGGAACAGACCCTAGATCTGGACGCTGGATGTACTTCCTTGGTGAAGTGAGTGTTCCGCAAGCAGTACCGGCAGGCGTTCGAACTGATCGACCAGAACCGGAAGGCAACCATGACGACAGTGATCACCAACGCGAGGATCTTCGACGGCGAGCGTGTGCTCGACGAGACCTCGGTCACGATCGAAGCGGCGACGATCCGCTCCGTCGGTGGACCGGTGACCGACGCGGCAGAGGTCGTCGACGCGGCGGGTGCGACTCTGCTCCCAGGGCTGATCGACGCCCACGTGCATACGTCGCCGGAATCGCTGACCCTCGCACTTCGCTTCGGGGTGACCACCGAGCTCGAGATGCGGGCACGTCGACGAACAACAACCGGGCCGAGATCAACGACGCCCTCGCCGACGTCCGCTCCTCCGGTTTCGCGATCACCCCTCCCGGCGGTCACCCCAGTGAGCTGTTCAGTGCGGGTCGCCCCGACCGCGACGGATCGATCGCTGAAGAAGAGGGCGGCCAGGAGGGCTGGAGCGACATCGTCATGCCGTACTCCAGCACTCCGGACGAAGCGGCGTCGTTCATCCCGCAATTGATCGCCGCCGGGTCGGACTACATCAAGTTCATGAGCGACGATGGCTCCGTCGAGGGTGCCCCTGGCACCCCCATGCTGGACGCCGCCACCGTGGAGGCGGGTGTGGCGGAAGCGCACCGCCTCGGAATGCTGACGGTCGCCCACACCCTGACGATCGACGCGAGCCGCACCGCGATCGAAGGCGGCATGGACGGCCTGGCCCACGTGTTCATGGACCAGCCCCATACCCCTGAGATCATCGACCTGATCGCCTCGTCGGGCGCGTTCGTCACCCGTGCGTTGTCCTGAACGCTTCGATGCTAGGGATCAGCGGCGAAGCGTTCGCCCACGACCCTCGCGTGGACTCCCGGCTGGACGACGCCTGGCGGGCCACGATCCGCGGCAGCTTCAACCGATACCCGCAGGGCCGTCTCGCTGACATCCTCGCCGCGGTCAAAGCGCTGCACCACGCAGGCGTCGACCTCCTCACCGGCACAGACGTCTCCGTCCCCGTCCCCACCTTCGGCGGCATGGCCCACGGTGCCAGCGTCCACCACGAACTCCAACTCTTCGTCCAGGCCGGCCTCACCCCCGTCGAAGCACTCCGCGCCGCCACGTCCGTGCCCGCACGTCGCTTCAATCTCACCGACCGCGGGCGGATCGCCGAGGGCCTCCGCGCCGACCTGCTCCTCGTTGACGGTGACCCCACCGCCACCATCAGCGACACTCTCTCCACCAAGGGTGTTTGGCGTCGCGGCGTCCGCCTCGCCGACAGCCTCTAACCAATCACCCGCGGAAGCGGCGACACTCACGCGCTCACCGCATCCGAGGAGAGCCCGGGGGACTGTGTTCCCGCCTGGCTTGAGGCCCCTTGGGAGCCGCCAGCGGCGAGTCCAGGAGCGGTGTAACGACTACCGATCCCCTCAGCGTCACACCAGCGACCAGGCCAGGCCGTCGAGGATGTCGTGCTCGCTGACCAGCAGCTCGGGCAGGCCCAGCCGCCGGATCGTACGCGAGAGCACGAGCGCGCCCGCGGCGATCACGTCCACCCGACCCGGATGGATGACCGGCATCGCGGCGCGCTCCTCCCGCGACATCCCGAGCAGCCGTTCCGTCACGTCATGCACATCGGCGGCGGACAGCCGCGAATGGTGGATGCGCTCAGGATCGTACGAGGAAAGCCCGAGCGCGATACCCGCGACCGTGGTGACCGTACCGGCCAGCCCGATGAGCGACCGCGCCTCGACCAAGGACACCGTGTCGGATACGAGGTCGAGCGCCCGGTCGACGTCGTCCGCCGCGGCGCTCGCCTGGAGAGCCGTGGGCGGGTCGTCGTGCAGGTGGCGCTCGGTGAGGCGGACCGACCCCACGTCGACGGACCGCGCCGCCCTCGCCTCGCCGTCGCCGAGCACGTACTCCGTCGAGCCCCCGCCGATGTCGACGACGAGGTGCGGCGGGGGCAGGTCCACCATGCCTGCGAGCTCGCGGGTCGCCCCGACGTACGACAGCGCGGCCTCCTCCTCACCGGTCAGCACCTCCGGCCGGACGCCGAGGATGTCGATGACGCCGTCGACGAAATCGGCGCGGTTGTCAGCGTCTCGGGTCGCGCTCGTCGCGGCCACCCGCGCCTTCTCCGCGCCGTGGGCCCCAACCGCGTGCGCGTAGTCGCCCAGGACCCGCAGCGTACGGTCCAGGGCCTCGGGCGCCAGCCGCCCGGTACTGTCGACGCCCTGCCCGAGCCTGGTGATCTCCATACGGCGCTCGACGTCGGCGAGCCGACCGACACTGGCGTCGACATCGGCAACGAGCAGGCGTACGGAGTTCGTGCCGCAGTCGACTGTCGCGACCCTGGTCGCGGTGCTGGTCACGGTCCGAGCCCCGCGACGGACACGCACGGCCCCGTCTCCCACCAGCGCGGCAGCAGCTCGAGCGCCTCCCGGCCGAGCGGGTTGGCTCCGGGGGCGGCCAGCTCGTGGGCGACGAGGGCGTGCAGGCACTTCACCCGGTCCGGCATGCCACCCACCCCGGGCGAGCCGGGGAGTGGCTCGATGGCGTCGCGGAGTGCCAGGTAGTCGCGGTGGGCGGCGGCGTACCGCGCCCGCAGCGCCGGATCGCCGGCCAGCCGCGCCGTCATCTCCCGCATCAGCCCGTCCGACTCCAGCCGGCCGACGGCGGAGGACGCTCTCGGGCAGGTCAGGTAGAACAGGGTCGGAAATGGCGTACCGCCCGGGAGGCGGGGCGCGGTCTCGACCGCGTCGGGCAGTCCGCAGGGGCACCGGTGGGCGACCCGGCGGAGCCCGCGCGGGCGACGGCCCAACTGAGCGGCCACCGCCTCGGCGTCACTGCGCTCCATCGTCCGCGCGCTCAATCGACCGCCAGAGGTTCACGAACCACGGGCGACCCTCGGCGTCGGCGACCCCGCTGTCGTGGGCCCGCTGCCGGGCGCGGTCGCGACCGTCGATGACGACGTAGCTCTTCTCCCCGGGCATGACGAAATGCAGCCGTTCGCGTGCCTCGCGCCGAGTGTAAACGGGGTCGGCGAGCTGATGCTTACGCGCTTCGAGGGCGGATATGTGCTGGCTGAGCCGGTGGTTCTCGGTGCCGAGCTCGCTGATCCGCTGCCGCTGCGCGATGTACTCACGTACGGGGTAGGCGAGGCTCAGCGCGACCGCGCACAGCACGATCGCGAGGATCCCGACCCGCCCGGTCAGCCGGGGGCCCCGCCGGTCGCGGTCGCTCACGACCGGGACACCTCGGTGAAGCGCGGGAACGCCGACGGACCGGCGTAGCGGGCGGCGTCGTCGAGCAGCTCCTCGATGCGCAGCAGCTGGTTGTACTTGGCGACCCGCTCCGAGCGCGCGGGAGCGCCGGTCTTGATCTGGCCGCAGTCGGTGGCGACCGCGAGGTCGGCGATGGTGGTGTCCTCGGTCTCACCGGAACGGTGGCTCACTACACATCGCCAGCCGGACCTGTGGGCGAGGGCGACCGCGTCGAGGGTCTCGCTCAGCGTGCCGATCTGGTTGACCTTCACGAGCAGGGCATTGGCCGCACGCTCGTCGATTCCGCGCTGGATCCGCTCCGGGTTGGTCACGAAGATGTCGTCGCCCACGATCTGCACCCGTTCGCCGAGGGTCGCGGTGAACGTTCGCCAGCCCGGCCAGTCCTCCTCCGCGAGCGGATCCTCGATCGAGACGATGGGGTACGAGCCGAGAAGCCGCTCGTAGTACGCGGTCATCTCCTCGGCGGATTTGCGGGTGCCCTCGAAGGCGTACGCGCCGTCGTCGTAGAACTCGCTCGCCGCGGGGTCGAGGGCCAGCGCGATGTCGTCGCCCGGGGTGAAACCGGCCTTGGTGATCGCCTCGACGATCAGGTCGAGGGCGACCCGGTTGCTGTCGAGGTCGGGGGCGAACCCGCCCTCGTCGCCGACACCCGTGCCCAGACCGTGGGCCTTGAGGACCGACTTCAGCGTGTGGTAGGTCTCGGCGCCCCAGCGCACTCCCTCCGCGAACGTCGCCGCCCCGACCGGCACCGCCATGAACTCCTGGAAGTCGACATTGGTGTCGGCGTGGGCGCCGCCGTTCAGGATGTTCATCATCGGGGCGGGCAGGGTGTGCGCGCCGGGGCCGCCGACGTACCTGAACAGGGGCAGGTCGGCCGACTCCGCCGTGGCCTTGGCGACGGCGAGCGAGACGCCCAGGATCGCGTTGGCGCCGAGCCGGGACTTGTCGGGGGTGCCGTCGAGGTCGGTCAGCGTCTGGTCGATGAGCCGCTGCTCGTCGGCGTCATAGCCGAGCAGCTCGGGCGCGATCTCGTCCACGACGCCAAGGACCGCCTTCTCGACGCCTTTGCCGGAGTAACGCTCGCCGCCGTCACGCAGCTCGACGGCCTCATGGGTGCCGGTGGACGCCCCGCTCGGCACGGCGGCGCGGGCGACGATCCCACCGTCGAGCTCAACCTCGACCTCGACGGTGGGGTTGCCGCGGGAGTCGAGGACCTCCCGCGCCGAGACGGCATCGATAGACGCCACGGGCGCTCCTTCGGGTCTGTACGGACGATCCCGGAATTCACCCTAGCCACCCGCTCGGGCGGACCGGTGGAGGCCCGCCGGATAGGGTGGCCCTCGGCTCATGAACCGTCCATACGCTCCGCCCACGACGCTCCGGCCGGGTAGGTCGCCATGAGCCCGCTGGGGATCGGCCTCGTCCTCGCGTCCGCGGTCTGCCACGCCACATGGAACCTCTTCGCCAAGCGGGCGGAAGCGTCGGGCGCGGCGTTCGTCTGGCTGATGGCCTTGGCCGGGGCGACGATCTACGCCCCCGCGGCGGCGTACGTCTTCCTCACGACGCCGACCACCGGAGCCGCGATCCTGGCGTTCGCCGTCAGCGCAGTCATCCACACGGCCTATTTCCTCACGCTCCAGCGGGGGTACGCCCACGGTGACCTCTCCGTCGTCTACCCCGTCGCGCGGGGCACCGGCCCCGCCCTCGCCAGCATCGGCGCTGTCGTGCTGCTGGCGGAGCGGCCCGCCCCCGTTCGCGTCGCGGGCATCGTGCTGATCTGCGGCGGCGTGCTCGCCCTCGGGCTACTCGAGCGCCGAAAGGACGCGTCGGCCGGCATGGCGCGGGCCGCGCTGATGTACGGGCTGGTCATCGGCGTCTTCATCGGGATCTACACGGTATGGGACGGGCACGCCGTCGCTGACTGGAACGCCGCACCGATCGCGCTCATGTGGGGCAACGACGTGGGCCGGACGGTGTTTCTCGCCCCGGTGATGGCACGGCGACGCGCGGCCGTGCGCGCGGCGTGGGCCGCGCACCGCTGGCGCGTCATCGGCGGCGGGGTGCTGAGCCCGCTGTCGTACATCCTCGTACTTACCGCGCTCACCTTCAGCCCCATCAGCGGGGTCGCCCCGCTACGCGAGTGCGGGGTGCTGCTCGGGGTCGCCTTCGGCGCCCGCCTGCTCGCCGAGGCGGACCCGCGGCGGCGCCTCGCGGC
>JBOHCT010000232.1:0-5638 GCA_050699055.1 Streptosporangiaceae bacterium
ACGCCTGCTCGGCGACAAGCGCGCGGGCCTCGTCCGGAGAGAAGGCCCTGCCGAAGTACTCGCAGATCGTCCCCAGGTTGATCGGCATCTGCAGGACCCGGCCCTTGTGGGTGGTGAAGACCTGATGGCGGTAGCCGGTGAACGCGGTGAACCGGTTGGCGTACTCCCATACCCGCCGGTTGGACGTGTGGAACAGATGCGAACCGTACCTGTGCATCTCGATGC
This sequence comes from Streptosporangiaceae bacterium, assembly GCA_050699055.1. GTDB lineage: Bacteria > Actinomycetota > Actinomycetes > Streptosporangiales > JBOHCT01 > JBOHCT01. The sequence continues at coordinate 226 of JBOHCT010000232.1, forward strand.
CTGTCTCGGGTTCCGGCTCGCTGTAGGCGTTGCCGCCGATGTGGTCGCGGCGGTCCAGCACGAGCACGCGCAGGTCCAGCTCGGTCGCGCAGCGCTCGGCGACGGTCAGGCCGAAGAAACCGGATCCGACGACGACGAGATCGACGTTCACGAACTCTACCCCTGGGAACGAGCGGTCACGGGTCAGCGGGCGGGCTGGCGGGCACCTTACGCCGCGACATCGGTTCCGGCACGGAGACCGGGCCGGAACCGATGTCGACTGGTTCCCGGCGCTCGCCGTAGGTCGCGATCAGCCTGCGGTAAGCGCGCCGCCTGCACCACTCCGGCAACAGACGATACCCACCGCGAACGAGGACGTTGCGCAGGAACTGGCCGCTTGTGGTGAATCCCTCTTCGCGGAAGGACCGCTGCAGCCGGAACTCCGACCTGAGCAGCCGGGTGCCGCCGCGCCGCGCGTACGCTCCCGCGCCGATGCGGTAGAAGACCAGGGGCTCAGGCACGTTGACGCCCCTGGCACCGTTCGCGAGCATCCGGGCGAACAGCCAGTAGTCCTCCATCAGCGGGAGGTGACGGTACCCGCCCGCGGCCAGGACGGTGCTGCGCCGGTAGACGACGGTCGGGTGGTTGAAGGGGTCGTGGAAGCGGGCGTAGCGGGCGATCTCCGCCGGATCGCAGGGCGGGGTGCGGCGTCCGACGACGTCGCTCACGTCGGCGGCGAACTCCAGCAGTCCCGAGCCGACGATGTCGGCACCCGACTCGATGATCGGGAGCTGGACCGCGAACCGGTGCGGCATCGATACGTCGTCGGCGTCCATCCGCGCGACGACGTCGTGGCGGCTCGCGGCGAGACCGGCGTCGAGCGCGGGACCGAGCCCGCTGCCTTCCTCGAGCCGGACGACAGTCACGGGGACCGGACTGGACTCTTCGAGCTGCTTCACGCAGTGCTCGAGGACGGCGGGCACCGGACCGTCCCTGACGACGATGACCTGGTCGGGTCGCCTGGTCTGGTCGTGGACCGCGCTGCGGAAGGCGACGCGTACGAAGTCGGGTCGGTCACCGCGGTAGACGGCGAGCAGCAGCGAGAACGGCTCGCGGGCGATCATGCCCTCTCCCCGCGCATAGGGTCTGTAGCGGTCCCCGAGTGTGCCACGCGTCGTCCCGGCCTCGCATGAAGTGGCGGAACTGAGCCCTTGTCCCGTACGTCGGCCAGCAGGACCTCATTGGGCACCGGCCCGGACCGCGCCCCAGCCGCGAGCCCGCGACCGAGCGCCCGGTACAGGACGCCGCGCCGGCCCGAGCGGGCGATCGTACGGCCCCAGCGCCGGAGGGTCGATCCGAGGTAGAGCGCACGCTCCACGGGGGCGAGCCCGGGGCTGCGGGTGAACAGCCACACCTTGTTGCGGACCTCGTAGAAGAAGCGCTCCCCAGGGTCGGCGCCGGTGTCCCCGAACGTCCGTGTCTTGTGCACCACAAGGCTGGCAGGACAGAGCAGACCCACGCGATCGCGGAGGAGACGGGTGGTGTACTCGAAGTCGTCGTTCCACAGGAAGTAGTCGGCGACGGGGAGACCGCGTTCGCGTGCCACCCGAGCGTCCACGAGCACGGAGACGAAGGACGCCGAGCGGATGGGCACGCAGCTCGCGGACGCGGCGGCGGTCCGCTCCCGACGTGAGGCCCGCGGCTTCTCCCGTGGCGTGTTCATGGGATGGTCGCGTCCGTCGGTCCACACCACCCTGCTCGCCACCAAAGCGGGGCGCCTCTCGCCTGGGTAGTGCGCGCGGCCCTCGAGCAGCGCCTCGAGGGCGCGCGGCCGGGGGACGGTGTCGTCGTCCATGAGCCAGACAAGGTCGGCGTCGTGGTCGAGCGCGCGCGCGAGCCCAGCGGCGAACCCTCCCGCGCCGCCGGTGTTACGGGGGAGGGACACGAGATCGACAGAAGGGAAGCGCTCCTGGACGGTGCCGAGCGTGCCGTCGGTCGAGGCGTTGTCGACGACGACCACCGCATCGGGGACCCGGGTCCCTTCGCGGACGGCGCTCAGCGACTCGACCAGCAGGTCACATCGGTTGTGGGTGACCACGACCGCGACCACGAGCGGCTGTCGAGACACCGATCCGCCCTTCCGTCGACCCGACTCAGCCCCCGTTGCCCGGCGACTGTCAGTGCCCGACCTATTGACGACAAATGGTCCCACAGGGTTGACATTGAAGGGTGTCATTTGTCCGAGGTCACGCGTGTCGGTGGACCCCGGATGAGTCTCAGATGCCCCCACCCCCGGCGCGGACTGTAGACATTCCAACCTCGCGGTGAGGGGTCGAGCCCGCGTCTCCACCGTAGCCGGAAGCGGGCCGGGTCCCGGCGGAGCATATCCCCGTGCAGTCGAGCATAGTTGATGCGCAGGAGTGGATCCGACCGACTGCGTTCGGTGAGCGGCCGCGGCATGCCGGCGAGCAGACCGAGGGCGGGGACGACCAGCAGTGGGTTGATCAGCAGGAGAGGTGCGCTGACCCACGCCAGGCGGCGGCCCACGCCGGTGCAGCGGCCGAGCCCGGCGAGACGGTCTCCGCGCTCGCGAAGAAGACGCTCGGAGGGGTCGATGGGTTGACCCGCCCGCAGCTACGTCCCGTGCTCGTGGCGCGCGGCGGGCCTGCCATCGCGCCTGACCCGCAGCGCCTTCGGGAAGAGCGCGACCAAGCCCAGTGCCCCTGACCAAGGGAGAAGCGCGATCGCGGGGAGCTGGTAGCGCCAGGAGAAGGAGAAAGAGTCGGCGGTGAGCAGCAGGACCGTGCAGGTCCCCGCGATGAGGAGGGCGGGTGCGAGCAGCCCGGAGACGCGGGTTCTCCAGTACAGCGCGGCCGCGATCAGCGGGACCAGGATTCCCGCCGCGAAGACGGGGCCGCGAGTGTAGCCCCACGTCTGGTAGTCGCGCAGCCAGGCCGCCGCCGACCGGTCGACCCTCGGCTGGGGGCCACCGTACTCGTCGACCGCCAACCAGGGGTTGTGCTTCGGGTCGTAGGTCTTGACCTCGCTCTCGAAGTGCCAGTTCTTCAGCTTCCACGCGTCCGGGGGCTGCCATCGCCGCCGCGAGAAGACGTGGGTGAAGTCGCCGAGGACCGCGCCCGCGACGTCGAGCGGCTGATGGAGGATGACCTGGATAGCGAACTGGCGCTGTGCCTCGAAGCGCTGGACGCCCGGCGGGTAGTCCGTCGTGAACGCCGGCCCGTGGTGCCAGCTCTGCGCGTAGTAGCCGGGGTACGCCGGGCGCTCTCCTCGGGGGGCGTCGGGGCAGAGCCCGAGCATGTACGGTGGCACGTCCTCCTCGACGAACTTCGCGCAATCCGCCAGCGGTGCCGTGCGTGTGTAGAGCACGGCGCTCGAGTTGTGACTGGTTCCCGGCCGAAACTGTCCGGTCTCCGTATAGGTCCAGGCCGAGTACGTCAGCAGCGGAAGTGCGACCCCGACCACGAGGGCTGTCCCGCCGGCCAGGCGCCTCCACCGCCGGTCGACGACGAGGACGTACACGAGTGGCACGATCAGCAGGAACAGGCCGACGAACCGCACAGTCCCCGCGAGACCCAAGAGCAGGCCGGCCAGCCCTGCCACCACGGCGTGCGGGGGTGTTCGCCAGGACAGCAGCAGCAGCGCGCCCAGCACGAGTCCCACGCAGAGCGTGTCAGACATGACGTTCTGCTCGATCTGCAGCATGTACGCGTCGAGCAGCACGGGTGTCGCCGCGAGTGCGGACAGCCACGGGCGGACCCGTCGATGGACGAGCAGTGCGTAGATCGCCACGGCCATCCCGAGGCCGATCAGGTGCTGGACGAGCGGGATGAGCGCGATGTTGTGGAAGGACAGCACCGGCCGCAGAAGGAGGATCGAGTACCCGACCGGCCAGTGCGCACCGGGCCGCGGCTCGAACGCGCGCGCGAGGTAGGAGTAGGAGTCGTAGAACAGGATGGCGGGCACGTACGCGAGCTGGACCACGGCCCGCAGCTCGGCGCCGAGGGCGAAGACGAGCAGGAACAGCCAGTGCCGGAGGACGAACGCGAGGAGCTGCCCGCCCGCCCGCTGGTGGGCCGCGGGGCGAGGGGCGGGTCCGGCGAGCGATGGCCCGACTCGACGCATGGCCTGACGATGACGGCTGCGGAGCGCGCGTACCGCGGGGCGTCGGCTCATCCGCGTGAGATGACGTGTCCGCGGGTGCCCAGGCGCCGTAGCATGCCCTGGGCTCGTCGTCTGGTGACCCGTACCCGGCGTCGCCACGCGGCACGCGGAGCTGACCGCGCCGATGCCGTGTCCATGAGGACGCTGGCGAGGGTCTCCACGGCGACGTCCCGTACGGCGTCGGCGCCCGCGGGTCCCGGGCCCGGTGAATCGGCGGGACCGGGTTCGGGTTCCGGCTCAGGCAGCAGATCCTCGAGGTCGCCGACGATGTCGTACTCCTCGTCCCGCAGAGCCTCGACGAGTTCCGTTGACCGTTTCGCCACCCACGTGTGCCACGCTGGCGGCAGTGTGATCGGGATCTTCCCCGCCCGGCTGGCCAGGGTACGCTCCGCGAACCCTCTCTTGACGACCTCCGCGTACACCGGCCACTCGAGAGCTTCGCGCACGAGGGTGTTGACCCGACGCAGCAGTTCCACCTCAGCCACACCGAGGGAGACGTTGGAACCGCCCATCTGGATGTCGTACTTGGCCGGGTCGAGCCGAACCGCGGAAGCGAAGCGTTCCCAGAGCTGTCCAGGGGGAGCACCAGGCCCAGGCACCGTCACCAGGTGGACGCGGTCGGCGGGAATCGCCGCGCCCCAGCGGCGCAGGACGTCCGCGGCGTCCTGGGAACCCCAGAAGATCCGCGCGAAGGGGCCCCGCCGCTCCGGTCTCGCCAGGCTCCGCAGGTACCGGGGGAACCTGACGACGCGGCCGTTCTTGATCGCTTCCTGCCACATGGCGGGGATCTGTCGGACGAGGTCCCGCGCGGTGTAGACGATGTGGACCTCGGCCGGTGCCAGCGACTCGACCGCCCGCCGCGCTTGGTCCTCGTTCGCCCAGGCGAGCAGCTCATGGGAGATCACGGCGACCGGACCGCGCCAGTTTCTTGCGCGGTCCGCGACCCGTTGCCACGTCCCAGGTACCGCTGGGTCGTCGTAGCCGCGGAACCGCGTTCGCCGCAGGTCGAGCGCGGCGTGGAAGTGATCGTCCGGACTGTCCGCGGGGTAAAGGACGCCATCGCGGGCCAGGGCGTCGCGGTTGTGCCACAGCACATCCTGCACAAACGTCGTGCCGCTCTTGGGCGCTCCGATGTGGAGGTACACCACGGGACGCCCGGAAGCGGGGCTCCCGGGGGCGGTTACGGCACGAGGCGCAGCCGCCATCCCTACCTCCGATAGACGACTCCTGGCGGTTCACATGAGTGTAGTGC
>JBOHCT010000233.1:0-5607 GCA_050699055.1 Streptosporangiaceae bacterium
GGGCCGACCTGGCCGAGCAGCTGGAGGACGAAGGCTACGAGCGCTTCGTCGAGCGGGTGAAGTCCGGAGCCGCGTGAGCCCCGATCGCGGGCAGGGAGGCGACACGCCGATGGCAACTCTTTCTCATGGTCTTTCCTACGACGTCGAGCGGGTGCGCAAGGACTTCCCGATCTTCGAACGGCAGGTGCATGACCGCCCGCTGATCTACCTCGACAGCGGTAACACGTCGCAGAAGCCCCGCCAGGTGCTTGACGCGCTCGAGGGCTACTACGAGCGCTACACGGCCAACGTGGCACGGGCCGTGCACACGCTCGGGGAGGAGGCCACGGCCGCGTACGAGGAAGCGCGCGACAAGGTCGCCGCCTTCCTGGGCGCACCCGACCGCGACGAGATCGTCTTCACGAAGAACATCTCAGAGGCACTCAACCTGGTCGCGTACTCCTTCGGCCCGCATGCGACAGATCCGCGGTTCCGGGTCGGCCCGGGCGACGAGGTCGTCGTCACCGAGATGGAGCACCACTCCAACATCGTGCCGTGGCAACTGCTCTGCCAGCGCACCGGAGCGACGCTGCGGTGGTTCGGTCTGACCGACGACGGCCGGCTCGAGCTGGCCAACATCGACAAGCTCATCACCGAGCGCACGAAGGTCGTGGCCTTCGTGCACCAGTCCAACATGCTCGGCACGCTCAACCCGGTGGCGACGATCGTGGAGCGGGCGCGGGAGGTCGGCGCGCTGACGGTGCTGGACGCGGCCCAGTCCGTCCCGCACCGCCCGGTCGACGTGGGCGAGCTCGGCGTCGACTTCCTGGGCTTCACCGGGCACAAGGCGCTCGGGCCGACCGGTGTCGGAGTGCTGTGGGGGTGTGGGGAGCTGCTCAGCGCCATGACGCCGTTCCTCGGCGGCGGCGAGATGATCGAGACCGTCACCATGGAACGGACGACCTATAAGGGGCCGCCGCACAAGTTCGAGGCGGGCACGCCTCCGATCGCGCAGGCCATCGGGCTCGGCGCCGCCGTCGACTACCTCTCCGAGATCGGCATGCCCGCGGTCGAGGCGCACGAGCATGCGCTGACGACATACGCGCTCGGGGCCCTACAGCAGGTCGAGGGGCTGCGCGTCATCGGGCCCACGGAGCCGACGTCCCGTGGCAGCGCGATCTCCTTCGCCCTCGGGGACGTCCACCCCCATGACGTGGCTCAGCTCCTCGACGAGTTCGGCGTCGCCGTGCGCGCCGGGCATCATTGCGCCCGCCCCGCGTGTATGCGGTACGGGGTCCCGGCGACGACCAGGGCGTCGTTCCACCTGTACACCACGCAGGAGGAAGTGGACGCCCTCGTCTCCGGCCTGGAGCACGTGAAGGAGTTCTTCGGCTGATGCAGCTCAACTCGATGTACCAGGAGGTCATCCTGGATCACTACCGCAACCCCCACAACAAGGGGCTGCGGGAGCCATACGACGCCGAGGCCCACCACGTCAACCCGACGTGCGGCGACGAGGTGACCCTGCGGGTCCGCCTCGACAGAAACGGCGGCGAGGCCACCGTGACCGACGTGTCGTATGACAGCCTCGGCTGCTCGATCAGCCAGGCCAGCGCGTCGGTGCTGACCGACCTGGCGATCGGCAAGGGCCTCGACGAGGTGGGGACGATCAGCGACGCGTTCCTCGCCCTCATGCGGTCCAAGGGGGAGGGGGAGCCCGACGAGGACATCCTGGAGGACGCCGTCGCCTTCGAGGGGGTTTCGAAGTACCCCGCCCGCATTAAGTGCGCCCTGCTCGCCTGGATGGCGTTCAAGGACGCGACGGCACAGGCCATGGACGACACACGCGAGGAGGCCCGGTCATGAGCGACTACCCCGGTGTGACAAATGCCTCGAAGGCCACGACCGACGACGTCAAGGAGGCGATGCGCGACGTCGTCGACCCCGAACTCGGCATCAACGTCGTCGATCTCGGGCTCGTCTACGACGTCGAGGTCGGCGACGACAACGTCGCCACCCTCGACATGACCCTCACCAGCGCGGCTTGTCCCCTCACCGACGTGATCGAGGAGCAGTCGAGGGCCGCCCTCGAGGGCGTCGTCGACGACTTCCACGTCAACTGGGTGTGGATGCCGCCGTGGGGACCCGACAAGATCACCGACGAGGGCCGCGAGCAGCTGCGCGCCCTTGGCTTCAACGTGTGACCACAGGGCGGTGAGACCCCCGTCCTGCAGCCACGAGGCGCTCCTGCGTGTCTCGTAGGTCGGGCGTCCGCGTGAGCACCCGGCCCGCCGCGGGTGGCGGACGGTGGCTGGACATAGCCCCCGAGCGCTTCGAGCGATGGTTGCGGGGGTTCGATGACCGGCACCATGTCGTCCTTACGATGTACGAATCCGGCATCGTGCGGTTCGAGGCCGCCGACGCCGCGGTGGCCGAGTGCCATCCCCCGTTCCCGCCCTTGGCATGCCCGGCCGGCGGCAGGGGCGCGCGGGCAGGGCCGCTCGTCGATCACATTCTGCGCCGGCGCACCGTCGGTGTTCTACTCGCCCGACTTGGCGGACACGCCATCGGCGTGTTCGAGGGATCGCAGCTCGTGGCCTCGAAGGTCGGTTCGCGGTACGTCCACGGCCGCAACCAGGCAGGCGGCCAGTCCCAGGCCCGCTTCCAACGCCGGCGCGATCAGCAGGCGCGCCAGGCCACCGCCGCGGCCCAGCAGACGGTGGTCCGTGTCATGGTGCCGTACGCCGACAGGCTTGATGCCGTGGTCCTCGGCGGTGACCGACGCGCCGTAGCCGCGGTGCTGGACGACCCGCGCCTGCGACCACTCGCCGCGCTCGCCGCCGACCGGTTTCTCACCGTCCCCGACCCCAAGCGCGCCATCCTGGAGCGCACCCCGACACAGTTCCGCGCCGTGCGCGTCCGGCTCCTCGAGGCGGGTGTCTGACGGAGCGCGCTGTCGCCAGCGCGAGCACTCGGACCCCCCGCGCAACGACTGGCTGGTGTCTGAAAATCGCCTCAAGGGTGTCGCGAGCGCCCCGACACCCGGGGATCAGGCAGCGGCGGGGATCTTGCGGGAAGGTGTGTTCGTTGCGATCGGTAGAGCACGCGGCATCGGGTAAGAATCCGGGTGCCGAGGCGGACTTGGATGGAGGTCGGTGAGGTGTCGCACGCTGGACGCGGACACGCGCCGCGCTCGTCGCTCGCTGTCTTCGGGGCGCTGATAGGGCTCGCGGGGCTGCTGGCCGGATGTACGAGCGGCGGATCGTCCGCCGCGCCCAAGTCCAGCGCCTCCTCCGCGGCGGCGACGACGCCCCCTTCCGCCACCGGGGTCGCCCTGCAGCACAAGTACGAGTCGGTGGTCCGCAAGGTGCTGCCCTCGGTTGTGCAGATCAAGGCCGGCAACGCCCTCGGGTCGGGGATTATCTATGACAAGAAGGGCGATATCGTCACCAACGCCCATGTCGTTGGCAACAACCGCCACTTCACCGTCCGACTGGCGACCGGCGGCAAGGAGCTTCAGGCCTCGCTCGTGGGCACGTACACGCCCGCTGACCTCGCGGTGATCCACGCCGAGGGCGCGCAGCACCCCCGCCCTGCCCACTTCACCGATTCCGGTCGGCTTCGCGTCGGTCAGATCGTACTGGCGATGGGCAACCCGCTCGGGCTGCAGGGCAGCGTCACCGAAGGGATCATCTCGGCCCTCGGCCGCACAGTGAACGAGCCGCAGGGTGGTCACTCACCCGGCGCGGTGCTGCCGAACGCCATCCAGACCAGTGCGTCCATCAACCCCGGCAACAGCGGCGGGGCCCTCGTCGACCTGTCCGGCGACGTAGTCGCGATACCGACGCTGGCCGCGACCGACCCCGAGCTCGGCGGCCAGGCGCCCGGCATCGGGTTCGCGATCCCGAGCAACACCGTGACCAACGTCGCCGACCAGCTGATCGAGCAGGGCAAGGTCACCCGCACGAACCGGGCCGCCCTCAACGTGAGGGTCCAGACCGTCGTCAGCGCCGCGGGGGAGCCCGTCGGGGTCGGTATCGTCCGGGTGAGCCCGGGCGGCGCCGCGGACGAGGCCGGCCTGGAGTCCGGCGACGTCATCACCTCCGTCGCGGGCCACAAGACCCCGAACACCCAGGTACTCCAGGACGTCCTGGCCAAGCACGACCCGGGGGACACCGTGCAGGTGACGGTGACCAAGCCGGACGGCTCGCAGGACACGGTGAAGGTGACGTTGGGCCAGCTGACCACCGGCTGACGCCACAGACCGTGTGGCATGCTCCCGCGCGCCGACCGGATGAGAGGTTTTCCCGGGTTTGCCGCGGTGCGGGTAGCCGATCAGGTGGGGTATGACTGATCATGGCGTGAGACACCGTCTGCGATCGTCCGTCGAAGATGGGGAGGAAGTCGTGGCTGAGCCTTTGAAGAAGGGCACCCGCGTAACTGGCGCCGAGCGCGATAAGCTCGCCGCCGAACTCAAGAAGAAGTACGACTCGGGTCAGAGCATCCGCGCGCTCGCCGCCGCGACGGGCCGTTCGTACGGCTTCGTTCACCGTATCCTCACCGAGTCCGGTGCACGCCTTCGCGGCAGGGGCGGCGCGACGCGCGGCAGGGCCAAGACCCGGGCGAAGGTCTGAGCGCCACGCCCGGCGTGCCCGACGGGCGTGGGCCCGCCGGGCATGCCCTGTCGCCTGCGGGGAAGAGGAGCCGCGGGGAGAGGATATGACCGCACCACCTCCGCGAGCGGACGCCGAGTGGCTCGCTGTCGCGGGCCTGCGCCTAGACGTCGACGACGAGGTCGCCACGATCACGTTGGACCGGCCCGAGCGCCGCAACGCGCAGACGCCCGCGACGTGGCACGGGCTCGGCCGGATCGCCCGTGAACTGCCTGCCCACACTCGAATCGTGGTGGTCCGCGGCGCGGGTCCCACGTTCTCCTCCGGCCTGGACGTGCGCATGCTCAGCCCGGAGGGAGCCCCGGGAGAGGACTCGCTGCTCGACCTTGCCGGTCGCCCGGACCACGAGGTCGAGTCGTTCGTCTCCGCCGCTCAGGATGGCTTCGCCTGGCTGCGGCGCCCCGACATCGTGTCCATTGCGTCCGTCCACGGGCACGCGATCGGTGCGGGCTTCCAGCTCGCCCTCGCGTGCGACCTGCGGGTGCTCGCCGCGGACGCGCGGCTGGCGATGAGGGAGACGACGCTCGGGCTCGTGCCCGACCTCGGCGGCACGAAGCCCCTCGTCGACATCGTGGGCCTCGCGAGGGCACTCGAGATCTGCCTGACCGGACGCGAGGTCGATGCGAAGGAGGCGGCCGGCCTGGGGCTGGCCGAACTGGTGGTTCCCTCCGCGGAGCTCGAGGGTGCGGTCCGCGACCTCGTCGCCGCCCTCGTCGCCGCTCCTGCCGACGCCGTCGCGGACACCAAGAGGCTGCTGCTGGGCGCGGCCGGGCGTTCGTACGAGGAGCAGCTCGCCGCCGAGCGGCATGCACAGTTGGAGCGGCTCCGCGCGTTGTTCCGCTCGTAGCTGAAGGGGAAGTACGGCGGGCGCACGGACGTTGTCAGCCTGCAGACGATGATCCCCACGCCAGGAGGCGCCCGTGTCCATGGGAGGCCACGGGGGTGTCGGACTGTC
>JBOHCT010000234.1:0-5425 GCA_050699055.1 Streptosporangiaceae bacterium
CGGCGCGACGAGCGGCATCGTCGGGCTCACCAGCAGGTCGCACTGGGTGAACGCCTGCGCCAGGTCGTCGCGGATCAGGCCCTGCGCCGCCTCCGCGTCCTCCCAGGACGAGGTCTCGCGCAGCTCGCGACCCCGGGTGAGGCGGTACACCGCCTCGGGCCCGAGGCCGGGAGTGAGCGCGTGGCTCTCGAGCACCGCCAGGGCCTCGACCGACGACAGGGTGAAGTACGTGGCGAGCGCGTGACCGGTGCGCGGCAACGAGACCGGGACGAGGTCGGCGCCGAGCTCGGACAGCACCGTGCAGGCGTGCTCGAAGCGCCGTACCACCTCGGCCGCGTTGCGGTCGCCGGACATCTGCGTGATCACGCCCACGGTCCGGCCCCGAAGGCCGGGCCGGTTGCGCCCGTCCCGTGCGGCGTCGGCCATCGCCGTGCCGGTGCCGGCGATCACGTCGTGCAGCCACGCGGCGCCGGCCACGTCGGGGGCGAGCGGGCCGACGACGTCCAGGGTCGGTGCGAACGGGACGACGCCGTCGACGCTCGCCGAGCCGTGGGTGGGCTTGACGCCGACGACGCCGCACTGGGACGCGGGTTCGCGGATCGACCCGCCGGTGTCGGTGCCGAGGGCCAGGACCCCGTACGCCGCGACGGCGGCGGCCGACCCGCCGCTCGATCCTCCCGGGCTGCGTGCGAGGTCCCACGGGTTGCGGGTGGGCCCCCAGGCCGAGCTCTCGGTGGACGCGCCCATCGCGAACTCGTCCATGTTCGTGGTGCCGAGCACGACCGCGCCGGCCTGCCGCAGCAGGCCCACGACCTCGGCGTCGCGGGCCGCCGGTGGTTCCTCGCGCCGGGTCGCCGAGCCGCACCCCCAAGGGGCGCCGCTTACGGCGATGTTGTCCTTGACCACCACGACCGGGCCGTCCTGTGGCGCGGTGCGGGCCTCGATCGTCGCGGACGCGGCGTCGTCGACGTGCACCATCGAGTTGATCGCCGGCTCGTGCGTGAGCAGGCGGTGCAGCACGTCGTCGCGCGTACTGTCCGACACCGGCGATCAGGCCGTCGCGAAGCGGCCGAGGAGCCCCGGACGGACACCGTCGAGGTGGTCGGCGAACATCCGCTGGTACGCCAGCTCCTCGCGGCTGCGGGGCGCGGGGAGGCCGGACACGCGCACCGCCCGCCAGTCCCTGTCGGGGGCGAGCGCGGCGGCACGCTCGGCCATCACGTCGGCGGTGCCGCTGCCGTCGCCGAACTGCTCCTTCGGCCGCCACAGCAGGTCGTGCGGGAGCCACCCCTCGAACGCCTCGCGCAGGATCGCCTTCTCCTGTCCGTGCTCGCCGGGCAGCTTCCAGGCGACCGGCATGCGCTGGGCGAGGTGCACCAGGTCGCGGTCGAGGAACGGGACCCGCGCCTCGAGCCCGTGCGACATCGTGACCCGGTCGCAGCGCTGCAGGTTCAGGTTGTGCAGGCCCTCGAGGCCGCGCAGGAGCTCGTCCCGCAGCTCGGAGTGGTCGTCGATCGCCCGCAGGTGGTCGTACCCCGCGAACAGCTCGTCGGCGCCCTCACCGGTGAGCACCACCTTGACCGTCTCCGACGTCGTTTCGGCCAGCAGGTAGTTCGGCACGGCGCTGCGGACGAGCGACGGTTCGTAGGACTCCATCCGCGCGACCACGCGGGGGAGGACCTCGACGACGTCGTCGGCGGTGTACACCCGCTCGTGGTGCCGCAGTCCCAGGTGCGCGGCCACCCGCCGTGCCGCGAGGAGGTCGCTGCTGCCCTCGGTGCCGGCCGCGAAGGAGTGCACGGGGCCCCACGCGGGGTCGGCGTGACGCGCCATCACGGCCGCGACGAGGCTGGAGTCCAGGCCGCCGGAGAGGAAGACCCCGACGGGTACGTCGGCCATCATCCTGCGGCGGACCGCGTCGACGACCGTGTCGCGGACGCGGCGGACCGTCGCGGCGCGGTCGGTCAGCTCGGGCGCGGGGGTGTGCAGGGCGCGGAAGCGTACGAGACCTCCGTCCGGGGTCCACGCGTGCCCGGGCGGGAACTCCTCGACGTGGGTGCGCGTGTCCGGGTCGAACGCGCCGAGCTCGGACGCGAAGTACGTCACGGTTCCGACGTGCGCCCAGTACAGCGGCTTGACGCCGAGGGGGTCGCGCGCGGCCAGGAAGGTCCCGTCGTCGTGTGCGACGACGAACGCGAACATGCCGCGCAGGTGGCCGACGGCCTCGATGCCGCCGGTCAGGACGATCGCCAGGATCGCCTCGCTGTCGGACTCGGTCCGGAAGGAGTGCGGAACCTCGTCGCGGACCTCCTCGTGGTTGTAGACCTCACCGTTGGCGACCACCCAGTGGCCGGAGGCCGAGCCGAGCGGCTGGTCCCCTCCCTCGACGTCGACGATCGACAACCTGGTGTGCCCGAGCCAGGTCGGCCCGACCTGCCGCGTCCCGGAGCCGTCGGGCCCGCGGTGCCGGAGCCGCTCGAGCATGCGCCCGCCCTGCGTCGCGTGACGCGCGGGGCCTGCGGACGGGTCGTGGATGGCGACGATGCCGCACACGGGTTGCCTCCTGTCGGGGTTGGGCCGATGTCGATCAGGCTACCGGTGTGAGCGAGGGCACGCCGGGCGCGCCGTTCGCGGCATCCTCGCGCGGGGCACGTAGACTCGGTCGTTGGTCGGGCCCGCGGCGCCGCGGGACCATCCCCCTGTCTCCTACTCCCGGCCTCGAGTGCCAGTGATCCGATTCGAGAACGTCACCAAGTCGTACCCGGGCCAACAGCGCCCGGCTCTCGACACGCTCAGTACCGAGATCGAGAAGGGCGAGTTCGTCTTCATCGTCGGGGCCTCGGGCTCGGGCAAGTCGACCTTCCTTCGCCTGATCCTGCGTGAGGCCAGGCCCACCTCGGGGCGGGTGTACGTCGCCGGCAAGGAGATCAACCGGCTCGCGAACTGGAAGGTCCCCAAGCTGCGCCGTGACGTCGGCACCGTCTTCCAGGACTTCCGGCTGCTGCCGAACAAGAACGTCAGCGAGAACGTCGCCTTCGCGCTGCAGGTGATCGGCAAGTCTCGTACCGAGATCAACCGGGTCGTGCCCGAGACGCTCGAGCTGGTCGGGCTGGACGGCAAGGGGCACCGGATGCCCGACGAGCTGTCCGGGGGTGAGCAGCAGCGGGTCGCGATCGCTCGCGCCTTCGTCAACCGGCCGATGATCCTGATCGCCGACGAGCCCACCGGAAACCTGGACCCCGCGACCTCCGTGGGCATCATGAAGCTGCTCGACCGGATCAACCGGACCGACACGACCGTCCTCATGGCCACACACGACGCCGGCATCGTCGACCAGATGCGCAAGCGCGTGATCGAGCTTGACATGGGCAAGCTCGTCCGCGACCAGTCGCGCGGCGTCTACGGCTACCAGAACTGAAACCGGGACTTCTTTGATGGCATTTCGCAACATCCTCTCCGAGCTCGGCACGGGCCTGCGGCGCAACTCCTCGATGACCGTCTCGCTCGTCGTCACGATGACGGTCTCGCTGCTGCTGGCCTCGCTGGGTCTGCTGATCCAGAGCCAGGCCGACCGAACCGAGAAGTACTTCGGCGACCGGCTCCAGCTCCAGGTGAACATGTGCACGAAGAACTCACCGGGCGGGAAGTGCCTGGGGGGCAAGGCCACCGACGAGCAGCAGGCCGCCGTCGAGGACGCGCTCAACTCCAACCCGCAGGTAAAGTCGTTCACGACCAAGACTCCCGAGGAGAACTACGAGCAGGCCAAGGAGTTCCTCGGTCAGACCGAGACCGGACGCAAGCAGCTCAAGGCGCTCGGACCCAAGTCGTTCCAGGTGTCGTACATGGTGACGCTGAAGAACCCGCAGGAGTTCGACGGCGTCGTCAGCCAGGTGTCCGGCATGGACGGCGTGAACAACGTCAAGAGCCTGCGGGACCTGCTCAAACCCCTGTTCGAGGCCCTGAGCAAGCTGAGGTGGGCGTCCCTGGGCACCTCGCTGCTGCTGATCATCGCCGCGGTCCTGCAGGTGTCGAACACGATCCGGATGACCGCGTACGCGCGACGCCGCGAGATCGGCATCATGCGTCTGGTCGGCGCGTCGAGCTGGCACATCCAGATGCCGTTCATCCTGGAGTCCCTCGTCGCGGCGGTGATCTCCGCCGTGCTGGCGTGCGCGGGGCTCGCCGGGTTCATGCAGTTCGTCGTGTACGGGTTCCTCAGACCGAGGCTGGGGCAGATCACGACCTGGGTGCGATGGCAGGAGGCGTTCGGCGTCGGGGTCTATACCTCGATCCTGGCCCTCCTGCTCGCGTTGATTCCGACACTCGTGATGACACGGAAATACCTCAAAGTGTGAGCAGTGTGGGTTAGCGTCATACGACGCAACCTATAGCGAAGGCATCACTGTGGCTCGACACTTCCCCCTCGGTCGTCCACGGTGCCCCCAGCGGGCCACGAACTCGGCCGCTGCGAGCACTGTGCAGGTCCGCCCTCGACGACGCCTACGCGCACTCCTCGCCGTGGTGCTCGCCCTGTCACTGTCGTGCGCGATGACGAGCCCGTCCAGCGCCGACGACAAGGACGGCCTGAAGCACAAGAAGCACAAGGTGCAGGGCAGGATCAACGGCGCGCAGTCGGATCTGGACCAGTCGAGCTCGCGGTTGACCAAGGCCGCGCACGCGCTCAAGCACGCGGAGGGCAAGCTGAGCACGGCCAAGGGCGTGCTGACGAAGACCCGCGGCCAGCTGGCTGCCGCGCGGGCCAGGGACGCGCAGATGCAGGCCAAGCTGGTCGAGGCGCAGAACACGCTCACGAAGGCGAAGGCGTCGCTGAAGACCGGGAAGAAGGACCTGCGCAAGTCCAAGCGGCGCGTCCGCCGGTTCACGCTCGAGCGGTTGCAGAACGGCGACCCCGGTTTGCGTGCGTTCGGGGACCTGATGGACGGCGCGGACCCGATGGAGTTCAGCGAGCAGATGAGCATCAACGACTCGATCGGCGACGCGCAGCTCGCGAACATGGAGGAGTTCGACGCGTCCAAGGTGATGCTCGAGCTCAACAAGGAGAAGGTGACCAGGCTCCGCGACGAGGTCGCCAGACAGCGTGCGGCGGCGGCGGAGAACCTCGAGCGCCAGAAGAAGCTCGAGGCCGCCGCTGAGAAGCAGACCGCGAAGGTCGCCGTACTCGTCGACAACACTGCCGCCGCGAAGAGTGAGGCGGCCTCGGCGAAGGCGGAGGACCTGGCGCACCTGAACGAGCTGGAGTCCGAGCGGAACCGGATCGGCAAGAAGCTCAAGGCGATCGCCGCCCGCGAGGCGGCCAAAGCGCGCAAGCGCCATCGCGCGGCCGCTTCCTCCGGCGGTGGCGGTGGCGGAAGCAGTAGCGGCGGTGGCGGCGGTGGCGGCGGCGGTGGCGGGGTGTTCTCGTACC
>JBOHCT010000235.1:0-5358 GCA_050699055.1 Streptosporangiaceae bacterium
CCTCCGTAGGCTGATTCGTGGCCAACCCGAGCGGTCGTTCGTCCGCCGGGCTCGTTACGGCAGTGGATACCAGCATTCGGCAGCTCCTGCGCTGGAGCCGGACGCGCTACGAGGCAATGCGCGGCTTCTCACCTCGCCCGTCGTAGCCGGCGAGGGACACCTCAGCTGTTGCGGCCGGTGAATGCCAGACTCGCGCCCAGACCGACCATCACTAGCCCGCCGCCGCCGATCATCTTCAGCCTGCGGGGCGAGCGGGCGAACCAGTCACGCGCCGCCCCCGCCACAAGCGCCCATACGTTCGCGACGATCAGCGTCATGATGGGGAACAGGGCCCCGAGGATCAGGATCTGCACCGAGGCGTGCCCGGCGGCCTGGTTGACAAATCCGGGCAGGGCGACCACGAAGAACGCGATGCTCTTGGGGTTCGACACCCCCACCACGAACCCGTCCCAGACCGACCTCGCCGGGCTGGTCGACGTGAGCCGAGCGTGGAACGCGTCGCTCATCGACCGGCGGTGCCGAATCATCTGCACGCCCAGGTACATGACGTAGGCGGCACCGACGAACTTGATCACCGTGAAGGCCACAACGGAGCGTTCCACCAAGACACCAACGCCGAAGGCCACCGCCACCACCTGCAGGTAGGCACCGACGGCGTTACCGGCCACCACCAGTACGGCGGTGCGCCGCCCCGCGGTGAGGGCCCGGTTGATGGTGAACACCACACTCGGGCCCGGCACGGTGACGAGTATGAGCACCGTCACGGCCCATGTGACCAGCCGGTCAGCAGGCGCCACGAGTCGACCCTAGGTCAGCTGACGCCCCGGGACGACGGTCCGCCAGCGGACGCTGGATCGTTGGCGGACCGGGCGCGAGGCGCCTCATAGTTCGGTGGCGCCGTCGATCTGCTCTCGCAGGATGTCGGCCGCAGGATGTCGGCGTGCCCGGCGTGCCGCCCGGTCTCTTCGATCATGTGGGTCACGATCACCCGCAACGGCACTGCCTGGTCCTCGCCGGGGTTGGGGATACTGGCCGTCGTGGCCAGGCTGTCGCTGGCGCGGGAGATGTGCAGGCAGTGTCGCTGCGTCGGCCCATCTCCCAGCTTCGCGCCCAACTATTCACCAACTGCGGCCTCGAGCCTACGTGGTGGCAGGGCACGCTCATCGACGCCATCCAGGAACCCGTCGGGAGCGAGGAAGACCGCGGGAGGGGGCGTACGAGACTGCCGCGAGACCTTCGCCGAGCTCGGCGAGGCGAGCATCGTGCTGGTGGCGTACGCCAGCAACGTCCACGGTGGGTTGCTCCGCATCCATCTCGGAGAGGGAAGCGGACGCCTTCGCGGCCGAGTTCCTCACGCCTACCGCGCGCATCGTGCCGGCCTTGCCGGCCCACGCCGACTTCACCAAGCTGGCGAGACTGCAACAGACGTGGGGGGTCTCGGTCGGCGCCCTGCTCTATCGATGCCGTGAGCTGGGGCTGCTCTCAGGGCCAGCCGCGACCCGCGCGTGGAGAAGACTGAACGCTCTGCGTGGCGCCGGCGCTTTCGCCCCCGAACCGGTCGGCAACTACCCCGGTGAGCAGCCCGTACTGCTCACCCGCGCCTTCGACATTGCCACCCAGCATGGGCTCAGCCTGCATGAGCTGGCCCACAGGCTGGCATGGCCGACCAGCTTGCTCAGCCAGCTACTCGACCACTCCGAGCGTCGTCCCGCTCTGACGGTGGTCCCGTAGTGTGGCGAGCGTACGTCGACGAGCCCGAGTCCAACCGGCGCCTCGACCCCGACACCTATCTCCTCGCGGGCGCGGTCCTCGACGAGGAGGCCTGTGGGCCTACCCGTGAGGCGCTGCGGGCGTTGCGCTTCCCGGGCGCGCGCAAGCTGCGCTGGTACGACGAGCCGGAGTACCTTGAGCCGCTGGCCAGCGTGGTCGAGATCCACGACATCGGCCCCTTACGTGCCGCGAGCCCGGGACCCCGGCCGACCAGGACCTTCCCGGGCTCACTTCCAACCGCTCCGCAGAGCGGCGGCAACTACGATCAAGGATGCTCGACCGCGCCGACCCTGTCCAGCGAACACGCGCCTGACCAGGCGTTTTAACGCCACCTAGGTGGTCTCCACTGGGGGGCTCCGTATGATCTTGTAGCTGGCACGCTTCCGCGATAGTATTCGAACATGTTTTCGAGTGGGGGAGATGTCCTCGACCGGCTGGAGGCGGTAGCCGGCCAGCTGGCGACCGACCCCGCTCCGCGCGGGTGGGTGGCGATGGAGGAGGCGGAGCGGGCCTCGCGGGTGATCGACCTGGTGGAGGCGGCGATCGCCGCCCGGGTCGATCATGTGGACGCGGACAAGACGGTGAAAGCCTGGGGGTTCGGGTCGACGTCGGCGTGGCTGCGGCAGGCGTGTGGGATGCGATCGGGGCGGGCGGCGGAGCGTACGGCGCTGGCGCGGCAGCTGCGGCGGCTGCCGGAGGTGGCGAAGCGTTTCGCCGCCGGCGACCTCGGCTACGGGTCCACCGCCGCGATCGCCCACACCACCAAACACCTGTCGGCCGACAACGCGGAGAAGGCCGAGCCGATCCTCACCGACCTCGCGGAACGAGCGTCGGTGGATGAGGTGGCGAAGGCCGGCGGCCACCTGCGGCGGGTGCTGGACCCCGACGGGTCGCTGGGCGACGACGACAAGGGTTTCGACCGCCGCTGGTTCTCCCTCGCCGACCTTTCCGACGGCGGGTCGCATGTGGAGGGTGTGCTCGACCCGGAGCTGACCGCCCGGTTGAAGGCCTCCCTCGATCCGCTGGCGACGCCGGCCGGCGCCGACGACGGCCGGTCGCAGGCGCAGCGCAACGCCGACGCGTTGGACACGGTGATCTGCGGTAACCAGCTGACGCACATGACGGTGATCGTCGACCTGGAGGCGCTGCTGGCCGGCGGGCACCGGCCCGCCTGGCTCGGCCCAACACGGCAGCCGATCTCCGCCGAAGACGCCCGCCGCATCGCCGCAAACGCAGGCCTGTCGCGGCTCGTGGCCGGACCGCCCGGCCTCGACACCGACGCCAGCGGCAGCCTCGACGGGCAGGCCGACCCCGGCCCGGGTCAGCCCACAGACAGCCGGCAGGCCACGACGCCTGGGCGGTGGACACCCGAATGCGCCGAAGCCGCCCGACACGCCGCCGCCGACGCGATCGGCCACCTGTGCGGACCGCAGGCGGCCCGGCTGCTGTGCGGCCCGCCGTCGCTGACCTTGGATGTTGGGCGGGAGAACCGCCTGGTGACCGGCGCCATCCGGCGGGCGTTGGAACACGCCTACCCCACCTGCGCGGTCGACGGCTGCGACATCCCCGCCCACCTGTGCGAGGCCGACCACATCACCGGGTGGACCCTCGGCGGCCGCACGTCAGTGCGTGACATGGCCCTGGCGTGCGGGTTCCATAACAAGTGGAAGGCCCGCCACCCCGACCGCGTCCACATCACCCGAGGTCACGACGGACGGGTCACCTACCACATCCCCAGACCAGGACGCTGGCCCCCGTAGCGAGGTCGGGGGCCCCCGGGGACGTACGTACGTCAGCGACCCGCCTCCGGGACCCTCATCGGCCTCCATCCGGGAGCGCGAGCCAACGGTGAATACCGCAGAACCTTGGACACGATCGCGCCGCCGTTGCGGACGCGTCTTCCCGCTCACTGCCTTGGCCGGCAGTCCCGCTGCGGCCGAGGCAGTGTGCCGACCTCTCCGCTAGCAAGAGCACTCGGTTACGCGGCTGTGGCTGGATGGTCGACCGCCTTGTGATCCCCGTGGAGGACGTCAGGGTCGACATCGACGCCGCCCGGCCAGACAAGAGTTCCGAGCTCGGGATCGACCTGGACGGCGGCGAACGTGGCGTCGTCCTCACGTACCTGAGCGAACACCGGCCCCCAAAGCAGGGGAGAGAGATCGACGGTGCGAGCCAGGCCGTCGGTAAACGACACCCGCACGCGACGCCCTTCTAGCACCTCAACGGTGCGGACCCGGGCGGGCCTGTCGCTCATCGCGGACCTCCTCTCAGTCCAGTGGCTCAATTGTAGGCAACGGTTCGTGGCGGCGGGCTTTCGCTCAGGCGCTCCAGAGATCCGATCGTCGCATCTGCGCCCACTCCAGGACCAGAGCCTGCGCCCGACGTGGTAGTGAGCCGGCCAGTACGCCCAGCGTGTCGATGCGGACCTGTGCCTCGTGATCACCGTAGATGGCGTGGAAGTGGGGCGGAGCGTGGTCGTTGTAATAGAGGGTGATCACGATTCCGTAGAAGGCCGACACTCGCGGCACCGCGCTCGATCCCTTCGTGAGGACGAAGGTTGACATGCTAGATGCCCACGGCCCAAACAGGGTCGCGAACGGGTGACGGCGCGCGCCACGGGTGGATGGGATCGGGCTCCCTCAGGTGAGGTCGAAGGCGCCGACCTTCAGGCTGGCGACGAAAGCCGCCCACCCCTCGTGGCTGGACACGATGATCCCGCCGTCGCGGTCGCGGCTGTCGCGTACGGCGACCCGGCCGCTGCGGTCGGCCAGCGGTCCCGCCTCCACGCAGTTCTGCCCACCGCTGGAACTGCGGGTGCTGATATGCCAGGCGACGCCGGTCAGCCCGTCGTGACCGGAGACATCGCCTGCCGGCACCGCGTTCACCGCGACTCCTTCGCGACCGCCGAGATCAACTTGGCCGACTCCCGGGTGCCGAGAGCCATCCCCCAAAGTCGATCGTACACAGCGAACAGCCGATCGGCCTCGGGCGTCTCCACGTACACGGCTCCCGCGGGACTCTCGACGTAGGCGACCTCGGGGAGGGGGTCGGCCATCTTGAGGATCCTGAACGCGCCGTCCGGGCTGGCGTGCGCGCCGGCGCTGAATGGAAGTACGCGGATCTCGATATTCGAGCGCTCCACGCAATGCACGAGGTGTTCCATCTGCGCCCGCAGGATGGCGGGTCCGCCGACCGCCCTGCGGAGGACCGCCTCGTCCACGATGGCCGACAAGCGTGGAGGCTCGGATCGGTCGAGAATCCGCTGTCGGTCCATGCGCAGGCCAACCCAGCGTTCCACCTGCTCGTCGGCGGCGTCGGGGTCGACCGCGCGGATCACCGCCTCCGCGTACCCCCGCGTCTGCAGCAAACCATGGACAGGCACGACGTCGAACGTGCGGATCTCGTCAGCGCGGTTCTCCAGCCACACGTAGTCCATCGGCCAGATTCCGATGTCCTCCCCATAGCCGTCCCACCAGCCCTTCTGCCATACTTCCTCGGCGAGCCGGAGCAGCCCGTCGCGACGCCGCTTGTCGGACACGCCGTACAGGTCGATCAGCGCCATCACGTCCGGCCGGCGGATGGGGTACT
>JBOHCT010000236.1:0-5353 GCA_050699055.1 Streptosporangiaceae bacterium
CGGCGAGGATGTCGCCGCGGGCGCGACGTTCGCCCAGGAGCTCCGCGATCACGTTCGCAAGGAGATCGGCCCGATCGCCAGGATCCGGCAGATCCTCGCAGTGTCCGAGCTGCCGAAGACACGGTCCGGGAAGATCATGCGACGGCTCCTTCGCGACGTCGCGGAAAACCGCCAGATGGGGGACGTCACCACACTCCAGGACTCCACCGTCATGGACACCATCAAGGAGAAACTGCCGACCAGCAGCGAGGAGTAAGCAACCAACCTCGGAGGGGGTGCCGTACGGACCTGACGGCACCCCCTCTTTCTTGGGCCATTTCCACTCGCGGACTGCACGCGGAACAGAGTGGGGCGAGTGGTGAGCATCAGGATGGTCGTATGACCAGCATCATGATCGCCCTCCGAGCTATGGGATGAGCTCGGCACCGCCGGCAAGCTCACCACCGACACCCACCTGGCGCGGGCGTTCCGATGCCCGCCCGGCCGCGCTAGGGTCGTGATCATCATCGGTACCGTGTCGTCATCGTTCGCGACGGGTAGATCATCCGTTGCCGCACGTCATGAGCGGCGCGACTCCGCAGGAGGCGCGGGACGCCCGCGTGGAGGAGGGGACCATGCCTGAGATCCGGCCCGAGACCGTCGCGACCGAGGAGACCGCCGCCTCGGCGCATGCGGACAAGTCGCTCAGCGAGCTTGTCGCGCTAGCCAAGGAGGACGCCACCAAGCTCGTGCGTTCCGACATCGCCCTGGCGAAGACCGAGATCAAGGGCGACGTCAAGCGCGGCGGCATCGGTGCGGGCATGTTCGTCGGCGTCGTGATCATGTTGTACTTCTTCGTGATCTTCGGATCGACCGCCGCCGCGTTCGCCATCTCCATGGCCGGACTGCCGTACGCCGTGTCGTTCGGCATCATCGCCGGCGGATACTTCGTCGTCATGCTGATCCTCGCGCTCGTTGGCATCATGTTCCTGCGCAAGCTCAGCAAGGGGCAGCGCACCAAGGCCGCGCTGCAGGCCACGATGGCGGTGATCAAGCGCCCGAAGCCGGAGGAGCCCGAGGCGGCGTAGCAGCGAGCGTCAGCCGACCGCGATCAGCGACACCGCGGCCGCCGCGCACAGCAGACCCAGCCCCTGCCCGGCGGTGATCCGCTCGCGCAGCACGATCCGGGCGAGCAGGATCGTCGAGGCCGGGTACAGCGACGTGAGTACGGCCACCACCGCGAGCAGCTGTTGCCTGGTGGCGAGCATGTACAGCAGGGTCGCGCCGCCGCCGAGTACACCGACGAGCACTCCGCCGAGCGCCAGGCGAGGCGGGAGGCGGAGGCGGACCCCGCCCCTGACCGCGAAGGCCCAGACGACGAGGATCGAGGTCGCCTGCCCGACGGCCAGCGGCCACAGACCCGCCTCCGCGGGTACCTGCGCGAGGGCGATGTACAGGAGCGCGAAGCCACCTCCGGCGACGGCGCCGTCGATGACTCCGCTCGCGACTCCCCTTGGCCTCGCGTCCCCGCTCCTGGACACCAGCCAAACGGCCGGGATCGCGATCGCGATGCCGCAGATCCCGAGCAGCGAGGGCCGCTCGCCGAGCCCCACGCCCACGACGACGGGCAGCCCGGCGGCGCACACCGAACTGAGCGACGCCACCACGCTCATCCGCGCCGAGCCGAGCCCGCGGTAGAGGAAGGCGGTACCGGCGCCGCTGCCGACACCGGACAGCGCCCCCCACGCGAAGGCCGACAGGCTCGTCGTCCAGTCGGAGAACGGCGCGATCACGGCGATCATGGCTGTCGCGGCGGCCTGGGCGACAACGGCCACCGCGAAAGCCGCGGCCCGCCGCGACATCAAACCAGCGACGAAGTCCGAGACACCGAAAGCGAGGGCGGCGATCAGCGCGAACGCCACCCCCACGTCGTTCACCCCCAAGGAACCGCGACGAACGCCGACAAGCGACGGGGCCCGGTCTCTTGGCCGGGCCCCGTCAGCGTATGTCGAGGGTGTTCAGGAAGCGTTCAAGCCCTTTGCGGCCCGTGCGCCGAGGTCGCCGTCGACCCTGCGCCAGTACTCCACGACCCGCTTCTGCACATCGGCCGTCACACCCTGGGTGGCGTGTCCGACGATGTTGCCGACGAGGCGCTCCCGCGCTGGCTCGTCCACAACCGTGCGGTACATCGTCCCTGGCTGGCCGAAATCAGCCAGGGACCTGGTGTGCGGTCTCCGGCGACAGCGTCCAGAAGTCCCACTGCATGTCGTTGTCACGCATGCCGTTGTCCGCGCGGCGCTTCTGCGAGTGGATGAAGTCCTGGAACTTCTGCGGATCGCGGATGAAGAAGACCGGCGTGTTGTTGCCGACCATGTCGTAGTTGCCGTGCTCGGCGTAGAACCTCAGCGCGAACCCACGCGGGTCACGCTGGGTATCCGCGGAGCCCAGCTCCCCGGCGACGGTGGAGAAGCGGGCGAGCATCGGGATGCGCTTGCCCTTCTGGAAGACGTCGGCCCTGGTGAACTGGCTGACGTCCTCTGTCGTCTCGAAGAAGCCGAACGCGCCGCTGCCCTTGGCGTGGACCACCCGCTCCGGCACACGCTCGCGGTTGAACTGCGCCATCTTCTGGATGAGGTAGTGGTCCTGCAGCAGCAGCGGGCCGTTCGGCCCCACAGACTGGGAGTGCTCATCGCTGGGGGTCAGGTTACCGGCGTCGGTGGGGGTCGTGGGTGGACGCTGCTCGCTCACGTCTCTCCTTCCTCAGGTGCTGCCTGGCCGCGTCACCGGCGAGGGTCCGCGTACGACGCTCGAGGCAAGCCTAGCGGGATCTTGAATGCTTCAAGAAAACTGGACGCTCCGAACCACCACCCGATGGAGGACCCCACGATGTGACACGCTGGTGAGCATGCCAGCGCCCGACCCCTCGGTCGTGGACATCAATGGGCCGTGGACCCACCGCGTGATCAGTGCCGGGGGCACCCAGTTCCACGTCGTCGAGGCCGGGGTGGGACCCCTCGTGCTGCTGCTCCATGGTTTCCCCGAGTTCTGGTGGTCCTGGCACCGCCAGCTCGTCACACTCGCGGACGCGGGGTACCGGGCCGTGGCCGTCGATCTGCGCGGGTACGGCGGAAGCGACAAGCCGCCACGCGGGTACGACCTCACCACGCTCGCGGGTGACACCGCCGGCCTCGTCCGGGCTCTCGGCGAGGCGGACGCGGTCGTGTGCGGGCACGACTGGGGCGGGCTGATCGGGTGGACGTGCGCGACCCTGCATCCCAAGATCGTCCGTGGTCTGGTCGTTGTCTCCGTGCCACACCCGCTGCCCATGCGCAGGTCTATCCTCCGCGACCCGATCGGGCAGGGCAGAGCGAGCGTGTACGCGCTCGGCTTCCAAGTGCCCGTCCTGCCTGAGCGTCAGCTCGTCCGGGACGACGCCGACCTGGTCTGTCGCATCCTGCGCGCGTGGTCGGGCCGGGCCGACTGGCCGGACCCCTCCACGGAGCGGATGTGCCGCGATGCCATGCGCATTCCTGGCGTTGCCCACAGCGCTCTGGAATACCCCCGCTGGGTCTTCCGCTCCCAGATACGCCCGGACGGCCTGGGCTACGCACGGGCGATGCGTGCCCCCGTGGAGGCCCCGACGCTCCAGGTCCACGGTGACAGCGACCCGTGCGTACTGGTCCGCAGCGCCGAGGGATCGGGGCGCTTCGTCCTAGCACCGTACCGCTGGCGGTTGGTCGACAGCGTGGGCCACTTCCCGCACGAGGAGGCACCCGAGGTGTTCGACGCCGAGCTGCTTGCCTGGCTCGCCGACACCCAGTTACCAGAGGCGCCTGTTCGACAGGAAGGGGGCCGCCGCCCCGGGTCATGATCCGCGCTGGTGGTCCAAGAGCGAAGGATCCTACGCCGCGGGACTCACTCGCGGGTCGGGCACGGGTCTCAGTCGCAGCTCTGCGTGGAGACCGGCTCGGTGTTGTCGGCTCCGCTGCGTGCGTCTGATGCCACCTCCTGGGCCGTCAACGCGTACCCGGTGTCCGGGTCGTCGACCGCCGCGGCGAAGACCACGCCGTAGACGCCACCATCGGCGGTGAGCAGCGGCCCGCCGGAGTTGCCAGGTTCCACCTTCGCCCGCAGGGCGTAGATGTCGCGGGTGACCTGGTGGGTTTGGTAAATGTTCGGTCCGGTCGCCCGCTGCTCGCCGCGGACACGCGCGGGGACGATCGTGAAGCCGTGGTTGTGGGGATAGCCGGCGACGACGGCCGCGTCGCCGGAGTCCGCCGACCCGTTGAACTCGAGGGGCCGACGGCTCAGCTGAGGGACATAGAGAACGGCCAGGTCACGGTTCGGATCGTAGAGAACGACCCTCGCGTGATGGGTCTCGTCGCCCGTCGCGCTGATCACCCGCGGCCCGCCCCTCACCCCCGCGACGACGTGGGCGTTGGTCATCACGTGGTGCGGGGCGTAGACGAACCCGGTGCCCTCGATGCGCCGCGAGCACCCGGGAGCCGTCCCCACGACCTTGACGATGCTGCGCCGCGCGAGCCGAATGTCCGGGTCGTGGATGACCGACTTGCTCGGCGGCTTGACCTCGGTGATGCGGGTCGGCCCCAGATCCCCGAACACCGGAGGGAAGGTGTTTTGATCGACAAGTCGACGAAACGACGCGAACCACGTACGCGCGTAGCTGGGGATCACCTGGTCGACGGAGCGCAGCACCTGCGAGTGGCGCACCTGGAACGCCAGGCTGGTGAACGGCGAGTTCGCGACGGCCGTACCGATCAGCCAGGCGATCAGCAGCAAGGAGACGATGCTCGCCACCGCACCGCCCAGAGCGTCGAAGAAACGCGCCGGGCGCCAGGTCACCCGCGACCGTACGGCCGCACCCACTGACGAGGTGATGAACTGGCCGAGGGTCGCGGCCACGAACACCGCGAAGATGGCGACAAGCGCCTCCTGGGTGGCCCCGCCGGCGATCCGGGCGGCGATGTCGGGAGCGACGGTGGCCCCTACTACACCCCCACCGAGAAATCCAGCGAAGCTGAGCACCCCCACGATGAAGCCCTGGCGCAGCCCCGAGATACCGAACCCCACGGCGAGCAGCACCAGTACGAGATCGAGGAGGTCGCCCTTCACGAAGGCAAACCTACCGGTGATCCCGTAGGCATCGCCGAGGCTCCGAAGCTTGTTTGTGGACCTCGCGGGCGTCGGCCCTGCGGGCCTCCTGGCTTCGGTTCACGTGCTCCCGAGGTAACTGGTCAGGTTGCCGGCGTGGCTGCTTGATCTCGGCGTGGCGTTGGTGATGCTGGTGGTGTGTCTGGGGCTGGCGAGGTTGAAGAGCTGCGGGAGCGGCTTGCCGCGCTGGAACGGGTCTTGT
>JBOHCT010000237.1:0-5030 GCA_050699055.1 Streptosporangiaceae bacterium
TCACAATTTGATTATTACAATAATTTCGGCTGGCGGCGGAGATAACCACGCGCGGACATCAGCGAGCGATGTGGTGGATCCTTTAGTCATGCGCTACTGAGAAGCGAGTTTCCGAACGGCTCCCATGAGCGCGCTGCACGTGGACAAGGGCCTCGCGACGCACCTCTATGACGCCCTCTCCGGTGACATGAACACGGATGGGTCGGTGAACCTCAAGGGTGTGCGGGCCTACGCCAAATATCTTCCGGCCTTGGGGATCGCACCCAAGGTTCCCAAGCTTGATCAGTACTACACGGACAAGTTCGTGCCTGTGCGGGTCGGCTAACCGAGGACGTTAGATGGCGCGGCGACTGACTGGCCGAGGGCGGGAGAAGCCGGCTACTTCGATGCCTCGAGGGGCGGGCGTGGGCGCCGTGACCCCGCCGCGGCCACGGTGGCGCCCGCGGGGACAGCAAGCGTGGCTGCGCGGTGCGGTCACCGGGCGGCGGACCCGCAGGGGAGTCCTGCGGTGGCTTACCGTACTGGTGCTTGCGGTTGTATACGAGGGCGTGGCGCGTGCCTTCTTCGCCGGCAGCGCGTTTCTGCCTCCGCCGAGCAAGGTGCTGACCAGTGGCGTGCGCATATTCGCCCAGGAGGGCGTACTGGCGGCGCTGCGGACGACGGCTATAGAATACGGCATCGCATTCGGGTTGGCGACGCTCATCGGAGTCGGCCTCGGCGCGATGTTGGGAACCATACCCAGAGTGCGGGGGGTGGGACGTGACTTGCTCCAGGTACTCATGGCGCTGCCGCAAATAGCGATATACCCGATCATCCTCCTCTTCTTCGGGATAGGGCCGGGCGCCAAGGTTGTATTCGGCTTGACACACGCGGTCTTTCCTATCGTCCTTGGCACCATGAGCGGGGTCGGGCAGGTCGAGGAGACGCTGCCGCGGGCGGTCAGGGCGATGGGAGGAGGCCGGCTCGCGGTGATCTGGCGGGCGGTGCTTCCGTCCGCGCTTCCTTCGGTCCTGACCGGACTGCGCGTGGGCGCGAAGATGTGCCTGGTCGGCGTCCTGCTCGCCGAACTGTTGAGCTCCGCAGGCGGGACGGGGGCCCAGGTGCTGATCTTGTCGGCCACCCTCAAGGGACCTCAGCTCTACGCGCTCGCGCTTGGTATCTGCCTGGCCGCGTTCGTCGCGAACACGATCATGGTGGGCGTGGAGCGGCGGCTGACGCGGTGGCGGGGGTGACGTCCACTCGCTTGAGGCCGGGACGGGGGAGTGAGGACCTGACCGAGGCGGTGGCGACAAATAGTTGACGAACAAGTAGATAGGATCGTTGACAATCGACCCCCGTAAGAACCACAATGACAGACGGAAGCTGTGGTCTCGGTCGCGGAATACGGCCGTTATCGGAGGCGATGGGGAGTTAGGTGGCCGGGTGCTGGGCGACACTGGCGGCGATGTCGTGCCGTCGTCTGTGTCACGCCAACCGCGGTGCCGGAAGTGAGGCGCAGTCGTGGCAGAGATCGTAGCTGGTATTGCTTCGTCGCATACGCCTCAGCTGAGTTCGGGTGTGGATATGTGGGAGGATCACGCGGAGCGTGATCGCAGGAATCCCCGGCTGTTGGGTCGCGACGCGGAGTACCACACTTACGACGAGTTGCTGGAGATGGCCGACCCCAGAGTCGAGGAGGAGTTGGCTCCGGCGGTGTGGGAGGAGAAGTACCGCCGCGGCCAGGAGGCGATCGCGGCGCTCACGGACCGTCTCGCGGGTGCCCGGGTGGATGTGGCGGTGGTGGTCGGCGACGACCAGCGGGAGATCTTCCGGGACGAGGGGATTCCCACGTTCGCGTGTTTTCTTGGTACGGAGCTGTTCGACATGCCTCCGGATTCCGAGCAGCTGGAAAAGATCCCCAAAGGAATTCGCGCGGCGTCGTGGGCGGCGCACGCGGATCGCGTGGAAACCCACCGTACGTGTGCTGAGCTGAGCCGCCACGTGCTGGAGACGCTGGCCGCCGAGGATTTCGATGTGACGGTGTTCTCTCGGCAGCTGGACGGGCGGAGTCTCGGCCACGCGTTCACGTTTCCCCGGTACCGCCTGGGGTTGTCCGCCGAGACACCGATCGCGCCGTTGTTCATCAACACCTACTATCCGCCGAACGTCCCGTCGGCGCGGCGCTGCTACGCGTTGGGGCAGACGGTGGGCCGGGCGGTGGCGTCGTGGCCGAGCGACGCGCGGGTGGCGGTGATCGCCTCTGGCGGGCTGAGCCACTTCGTGGTGGACGAGGATCTGGATCGGAGGTTTCTGGACGGGCTTACCGCGCGTGCCGCGCGGGCGCTTGGCTCGCTGTCCCGCAAGCGGATGCGGTCGGGGACGTCGGAGATGCTGAACTGGGTCGTCGCGGCCGGTGCCCTGGAGAAGCTGGAGGCGACGGTGGTCGATTACATCCCTGGCTACCGTACGCCCGCGGGCACCGGGGCGGGGATGGCTTTCGTTTACTGGGGATGACGTCGCGTGCCGGCCGGCCGGCGCGCGTCGAAAGGCACGACGGAGAGAAATCCACACCGAAAGGATTCGGCGGATGTACGACGGTGTTTCTGTGTTGGATGTTCATGGTCATGTCTCTGTGCCTCAGTCGGCGAACTCGCTGCTCGTGTTCATGATGGGGTCGAACACGCCGGCCGACAGTCCGATCGGGCGGCCGGAAGGTGGGCGGTTCACCCCGCCGGAGGCTGATTTTCGGGCGGCGGCGCAGCGACATGTGGACTACATGGATGAACGGAACATCGATGTGCAGGTGATCGGGCCCAGGCCGTTCACGACGATGGGCTGGATGCAGGACCACCTGATTCCCGCGTGGGCGCGGTACGTGAACGACATGATCCACCAGCAGTGTGCGTTCTTTCCTGACCGTTTCGTGGGGGCGTGCCAGCTGCCGCAGGTCAGCGAAGCACCGGACCTCGCTCACTGTCTCGACGAGCTCGACCGCGGCGTGCGGGAATATGGCTTCGGCGCGGCGTACGTGAGCCCCGACCCGGCGGGCCGGCGTTCGACGCCGGGCATGCACGAGCCGTACTGGTATCCGCTGTACGAGCGCTGCCAACAGCTCGGCGTCCCGATCATCGTGCACGGCACGAACGCGTTGGACCGGCGGTACCGGGTGGTGCCGCACAACTATCAGCTGGGTTTCCTGACCGAGCAGTACCTGGCCGGGCAGTTTCTGAGCCACGGCGACGTGTTCGAGCGGTTCCCCGAGCTGAAGGTCATGATCTGCCACTGCGGCGGGGCGTTGAACCGTTTCATTCCCACCGACCCGCATTTGGCGCAGAAGGACCTGAGCCGGAACCTCTTCTACGACACCTGCGCCTACGACCTCATCTTCCTCGAGGCCGCGATCAAGCAGCGCGGCGTCGACCAGATGTGCTTCGGCACCGAGGCCCCGGGTTCCGGCCGCGCGGTGCGTCCGGAGACCGGACGGACCTGCGACGACCTGGTGCCGGTGATCGACTCTTTCGGCTTCCTTTCCGGACAGGACAAGTTGCGGATCTTCCACGACAACCCGGCCACGCTCGTTCCCGCCCTGGCCAAGCCGGGCGGCCAGTAGGTGTCGCGGCCCGACCGCGACGGCGCACCGGGAGAGGAGAACATCCCATGAACGAGCGTGACTCCGCGACCCGGGCGGAAACGGTCGGGAGCCTGCTGCGCCCGAAGGAGGTTCTCCATGTCGTAGAGAGGGCCGTGCAGGGGGCCGCACAGGGGGACCGTGGTGAGCCTGTGGACCCCGAGCAGGCGCGGGAGGTGCTCGACGGCGCGGTCCGCGAGGCGATCGGGATCCAGGAGGACGCGGGCCTCGACGTGATCACCGACGGGGAGATGCGGCGGGTGTCGTGGGCGCAGGCGCCCCGGTTTCTGGACTGTTTCGAGACGAGGGCGGGCGGCACCACCAGACTCAACTGGCGCGGTGGGAGCGACGCGCGGAAGCTCGACATGTCCGGGGCCTACCCGGCCGTCGTCCGGCGCGTGTCCGAGGCCGGTCGGTTGGGCGACATGGCCGCGGAGTACGCGTTCCTGGCCCGCCACGCGCATGCCAGGACGAAGTACTCGCTCGCGGCGCCGAGCTATCACCGGCGGTTCTGGTCCGGTGAGCACTCGACGGTGGCCTACCGCAGCTGCGAGGAGTTCCTCACCGAGGTCCGCGACTACGAACGCGAGGTGGTCGACGCGGTCGTGGCGCTCGGCTGCGACTACGTCCAACTCGACGCCCCCAACTACGGGTCGCTGTGCGACCCGGACACCCGCGCCGAGATGGAGCGCCACGGCCGGGACGTCGCCGCGGAGCTCGCCTTCGACGCGGAGCTGGACAACTCCCTGTTCGACGGCATCGAGAACGTCACGCGGGCGCTGCACATCTGCCGGGGCAACGGTCCGGGCGGGCGGTGGCACTCGACCGGCGGCTATGGCGCGATCTCCGGGGAGCTGTTCCCGCGCCTGGACTTCGACCGTCTGCTGTTGGAGTACGACTCCGACCGCGCGGGAACGTTCGGCCCGCTCGCGGACGTCCGGCCCGGCACCGTCGTGGTCCTCGGCCTGCTGACCACGAAGTCCGGTCAACTCGAGACGGAAGAGGCCGTGGCGGAGCGGATCGCGGAGGCCGCAGAAACCAAGCCGCCCCCGGAGCTGGCGCTCAGCACCCAGTGCGGCTTCGCCTCGGTCGCGGCCGGCAACCCCGTCTCCCCCGCCGAACAGCGCGCCAAGCTGGGCCTGGTGGCACGGCTGGCGCGGCGCACCTGGGGCGGCACCGGATCGCCGCGTACGGCGGTCAACCCGGGGGAAGCGGCGGAATGACGCGCCCGACCGCGGGTGAGCGCGCCACGCGGTCGCGGCGGAGGGGAACGGACGTGGAGTCACAGCCGGGCGGCGCACGCCGTGATCGCGTCGCCGTGCTCGGCCTGGGCGAAGCCGGGGCGGCGTACGCCCGCGGGCTCGCGGCGGCGGGCGTACCCGTGGCCGGATGGGACCCAGCGCGAGGCAAGGTTATCGAGGGG
>JBOHCT010000238.1:0-4962 GCA_050699055.1 Streptosporangiaceae bacterium
GTCCGCCGTCGGGCCAGCCGAGGCCGCGCGCCCCCTCCTCGGTCGCCGCCCGTAGGAGGTCGGCGGGAGCGTGCAGGCCCCGCTCGCCGGTGACCAGCCGCTGATTCAGCTCGACCGCGCGCGCCTCCTCGAACAGGTCCACGACGGCGTGGCTGTCGCTGCCGAGACAGAGCCGGCCCCCGGCGTCGACCAGGCGGCGCGCCGGACCGACCCCGTCGGCCAGGTCGCGCTCGGTGGTGGGACAGAGGCAGACCCGGGTCCGGTGCGCCCCGAGCAGCGCCACGTCGTCCTCTTCGAGGTGGGTGGCGTGCACGGCGACCGTCCGAGGGCCGAGCCCGCCGGCGTCCGCCACGAGCCGCGTCGGGGTGCGACCGTGAACCGAGAGACACGCGTCGTTCTCCCGGGCCCGCTCCGACAGGTGGAGGTGCAACGGTGCCGCCCGCTCCCCCGCCCATGCCGCGATCTCCGCGATCTCCGCCGGCTGCAGGGCGCGTACGGAATGGACGGCGGCGCCCACCCGCGGAGCCCGCAGGTCGTCGACGCGCGCCGCCCAGGCTCCCACGGAGCCGTCGCCGAACCGGACCTGCGCTCCTCGCAGGGGGCTGCCGTCGACGTCGGCGTGCAGGTAGCAGGCGTCGATCAGGGTGAGCCTTACCCCCGCGTCGCGGGCAGCCGCGGCAGGGGCGTACCCCATCGCGTTGGGGTTCGCGTACGGGCTGCCGCCCGGCGCGTGGTGGAGGTAGTGAAACTCCCCCACGGTCGTGATCCCGGCCAGTGCCATCTCCGCGTACACGGCCCGGGCCAGCGCGTAGTAGCTGTCGGGGTCGAGCCGCGCGGCCACGGCGTACATCCGCTCCCGCCATGCCCAGAAGTCGCCCGCCCCGGCGTGCGTACGGCCGCGCAACGCGCGATGGAAGGCGTGCGAGTGGGCGTTCGCGAGCCCGGGGATAACCAGCCCCGGCAGGCGCACGGCGTCGGCTGGCGGGTCGGCGACCCCGGTCTCGACACCCGCGATCCTGGGCCCGTCCGTCTCGATGACGACCCTGGATCCGACAGTGGCGCCTTGGACCCAGGCGCGTTCCGCGTACCAGTGCCGCGAACCCTCAGCCACGCACCCAGTCGATCACGAAATCGGTGAGGACCGCGCAGCCGAGCACGCAGTCGGTGTCACTCGCGTACTCGCCGGGACAATGGCTCGCGCCGGTCGGGTTGCGGACGAAGAGCATGGCGGTGGGGACCAGGTTCGCGAAGTTGCCCGCGTCGTGCCCGGCCGCGATCGCGAGGTCGGGAGCCGGCAGTCCGCGGCCGCGCAGCGTCTCCTTCAGCCGTGAGGACAAGCCGATGTCGAAGTCGACCTCGGGGCTGCGCGACTCGCTGATCACCTCCGTCGCGACCCCACCCCGCGCGCCGACGAGACGGGTGTCGACGCGCACGGACTCCACGAGCTCGTCGAGAGCGATGTCGTTGGAGGCGCGGGCGTCGAGCCAGGCGTCGACGGACTCGGCGACGCTGTTGGTGTTGTTGGGATCCGCCATGACCCGGCCGATGGTGGCGACCGCGCCGAGCTGGCCGGCACGCTCCCGGGCCGTCAGGATGGCCCGCGCCAGCACGATCATCGGGTCCTTCCGGTCATCCAGCGTGGTGGTGCCGGCGTGGTTGAGCTCGCCCGCCAGATGCAACCGCCAGCGGCCGTGCGGCCAGATGCTGGTGCCGAGCCCGAGCGGGGCCCCGACGTCGACGAGGGCCCGGCCCTGCTCGACGTGCAGCTCGGCGTATGCCCCGAGCCGGCTCAGCAGGTCCTTGTCCTCCCCGATCTCGCCCGTGGCGAGGGCGTCGGAACGCATTGCCTGCCCCAGCGTCCCGCCCGACGTCTCGCGACGGTTCGTGACGTCGTCGGGATGGAGGGCCCCGGTCAGCAGCCCGCTGCCGAGTGTGGGCACGCCGAAGCGACCGCCCTCCTCCTCGGCGAACGCGGCGACCGCCACCGGACGCCGAGGTTCCGCCCCCGCCTCCCTCGCCGCCGAGATCGCGACCAGACCCGAGACCACGCCGAGCGCGCCGTCGTACGCGCCGCCGCGAGGGACGGTGTCGAGGTGGCTGCCGAGAACGAGCGCGTCGCCCTGGGTGGGGTCGCCCCACCACGCCCAGAGGTTGCCATTGCGGTCGCGCTCGTAGGCCAGGCCGCGCGAGGCGGCCTCCTCCGCGAACCAGGCCCGGGCGACACGGTCCTCGTCTGTCCAGGCGAACCGCAGGTAGCCGCCGGACGGGTCGCGACCGATGTCGGAGACGGCGCCAAACGTCTCGGTGAAGTCCTTGGCCAAGGCCGAGTCAGTGTTCATCGGTCGCGCTCGCCCTCCGGCTCGCCGCTCCGTGTTCATCGGTCGCGCTCGCCTTCTGCCTCACGGCTCGCCGCTCCATCACATCGCCTCCATGGGTATGCGCAGGCCGGACCGCCGGGCGACGTCCGCGGCCGTGTCGTACCCCGCATCGGCGTGACGGAGGACGCCCGTGGCGGGGTCGTTGGTCAGTACGCGTGCGAGCTTGTCCGCCGCGAGGGCCGAACCGTCGGCCACCGCCACCTGGCCGGCATGGATCGCACGGCCGATACCGACCCCGCCCCCGTGGTGAACGCTCACCCATGACGCCCCAGATGAGGCGCTCACCAGCGCATTCAAGATCGGCCAGTCGGCGATCGCGTCGGAGCCGTCCGCCATGTCCTCCGTCTCGCGCAGCGGGGATGCCACCGAGCCGGTGTCGAGGTGGTCGCGCCCGATCGCGACCGGTGCGGACAGCTCGCCGCGCGCGACCATCTCGTTGAACCGCAGCCCTGCCTTGTCGCGCTCCCCCTGACCGAGCCAGCAGATCCGCGCCGGCAGCCCCTGGAAGTGAACGCGGTCCTCGGCCATCCGGATCCATCGGGCGAGCGCCTCGTTGTCTGGGAAGAGGTCGAGCACCGCCCGGTCGGTGGCGGCGATGTCCGCGGCGTCGCCGGACAGCGCCGCCCACCGGAAAGGCCCGCGGCCCTCGGCGAACATCGGCCGGATGTAGGCCGGGACGAAGCCGGGATAGGCGAAGGCGCGATCGTAGCCGGCACGCTGCGCCTCGCCGCGGATCGCGTTGCCGTAGTCGAAGACCTCGGCGCCAGCGTCCTGGAATCCCACCATGCCCTCGACGTGGACGGCCATGGACTCGCGCGCCCGCCGGATGAACCCATCGGGGTCCTTGTCGCGCTCGCCCGCCATGTCGTCGAAGTCCACGCCGAGCGGGAGGTAGGTCAACGGGTCGTGAGCCGAGGTCTGGTCGGTGACAACATCGATCGGGGCGCGATCGCGCAGCATTCGCGGGAGGACGTCGGCGGCGTTGCCCACCACCCCGACCGAGAGCGGACGGCGGGCGTCCCGGGCCTCGGTCGCGACACGCAGGGCATCCTCGACGTCGTCGGCCCAAGCATCGAGATAGCCGTGGCGCAGGCGACGCTCGATGCGGCTCGGGTCACACTCGACGCAGATGACGACGCCCCCATTCATCGTGACCGCGAGCGGCTGCGCGCCGCCCATACCGCCAAGGCCGGCCGTAAGCGTGATGGTGCCCGCGAGCGTCCCTCCGAAGCGCTTCCTCGCGACAGCGGCGAACGTCTCGTATGTGCCCTGAAGGATGCCCTGCGTTCCGATGTAGATCCACGAACCTGCCGTCATCTGACCGAACATGGTCAAACCCAGCCGTTCCAGGCGGCGGAACTCGTCGTGGGTGGCCCAGTCGGGGACGAGCAGCGCGTTCGCGATCAGCACCCGCGGCGCCCACGGATGGGTCCGCAGCACCCCCACCGGCTTGCCGGACTGGACGAGCAGCGTCTCGTCATCCTCGAGCGCGCGCAGGCACCCGACGATCGCGTCGAACGCCCCCCACGACCGCGCGGCCTTGCCCGAGCCCCCGTAGACGACCAGCTCGTCGGGGCGCTCCGCGACCTCGGGGTCCAGGTTGTTCATCAACATGCGCAGGGCGGCCTCCTGTTGCCATCCCTTGCACGAGATCTCCGGCCCACGGGGCGATCGCACGGTACGAGGCCCGGAAGCAGTCACGACGTCACCTCCACAGACCGCACCATATGCCGTCACGTACCACCGACGAGAGTCCGGCGGACGCCGCGATCCGGGACCGGTCAGGTGACTCCGGTCAGGGCGTACGGCTCGAGACGGGCCGCGAGCCCGGGCGGCACCAACGCGTCGAGGCGGGTGCCCTCCGGGGTGTGCTCCTCGGCACGGACCTCGCCCTCGCTGTAGACGCGGGCCACGAGGTCGCCGCGGTCGTACGGCACGAGCGCCTGCACCGCCCGCGCGGGATGGGGCAGCGCGTGCTCGATCGACGCCAGCAGCTCGTCGACACCCTCGCCGGTACGCGCGGAGACGACCACGCCGCACGGCTCACGGCGGCGCAGGCACCCGACGACGACCGGATCGGCGAGGTCGGCCTTGTTGACCGCGACGATCTCCGGTACCTCGCGCGCCCCGATCTCGCCGAGCACCTCCCGTACCGCCGAGATCTGTCCCTCGGGGTGGGGATGCGACCCGTCGACGACGTGGAGCACCAGGTCGGCGTCCGCGACTTCCTCGAGCGTCGAGCGGAACGACTCGACCAGCTGATGGGGAAGATGACGCACGAACCCCACGGTGTCGCTCAACGTGAACACGCGGCCGGTCTGCGTGCGAGCGCGACGCACGGTCGGATCGAGCGTCGCGAACAGCGCGTCCTCGACGAGGACGCCGGCGCCGGTGAGGCGGTTGAGCACGCTGGACTTGCCCGCGTTGGTGTACCCGGCGATGGCGACCGACGGCACCTCGCGGCGGTGGCGGCGCTGCCGGGTCGTGTCGCGGCCCTGGCTCACCCGGGCGAGATCCTTGCGCAGCTTGGTCACGCGCGCCCTGATGCGACGACGGTCGGTCTCGATCTTGGTCTCGCCGGGGC
>JBOHCT010000239.1:0-4947 GCA_050699055.1 Streptosporangiaceae bacterium
GATCATTGGCTGGGCGGCCCGCCTGCGGCGGGCCCGCCGCCCTGGGTGAAGGGGGACCCAGCCCCACATCACGAGACGCTGGTCGTGACGGAACGTCCGTGTTCGCGTACCGTACGAAGTCGTCCGCATCCGGCAACCCGGACACACCGCTCATATGCCGGGAACCACAGCTTCCGTGCTGTATCTTCGGTGGCCGTGGCTAGGAGCTGCTCTCGCCGCCCGCCTGAGCGCTCGGCCAACTGGATCTGCCGGAGCCGGAGTGCCAGAGGGGCCAGGTTGGCCTCTCCATGGGGGCGTGGGCCAGCATGCAGCGGACGGGGCCTCGGACCGGTCGTCCGCGCGTCGGCCGTATAACGTCGGTGTGGTTTCCCTCTCCAGAGAACTGGGCATTTCGGTCATAACAGTTGTGCGCCCGCAACGAAGAGGAGACCCTGGAAGTGAGGGCGTCGAGCGCGGTTCTTCTGCCGCACGCGCCGTCCAGCGTCGCGGTGGCCCGGCGGCGCTTGTGTGACGAACTCTTCGCGAGAGGGGTCACCGCACCGGCTGTCGATGATGCCGCGCTGGTGGTCAGTGAGCTGCTGAGCAACGCTCTCCGGCACGCCCGTCCGTTGCCGTCGGGTGCCGTCCGTGTCGCTTGGCGGGTGGGGGACGAGGAAGTCGAGGTTGCTGTCAGCGATGGCGGCTCGCCGATGGTGCCGACCCCTCGCCATCCACGGGCGTCCGCCCTCGGCGGGCGGGGACTCGGCATCGTGGCGTTCGTCGCCGAGACGTGGGGCGTCCACCGGGAACAAGAGGAGACGACAGTCTGGGCCGTGCTCCCCGCGGTCCAGTTCGTCGAGGTTGTCCCGGATTGAGAGAACGGATGGCACATCAACTACAGAATGTGATTGACCGTATGCGGCCTACTGTGGCCACCTGAGTTGGCTCCGTGGTCGCTAACCGCTAACGTTACGCACCAGTCCGGGCGCTGCCGTGTCCCCCGTCGGCAGCGTTCGGGCCTGCCATCTCACGGCTTGTACCGCCTCGCCTCCTGCCTCCGTGCGGCCCGCGCTCGGCTTCCGCGGTGGGCGAACCGGGGGGAGAATCGACCGTGTGCGGTTCGGCGTCCTTGGCCCCTCGAGGTGCGGCGCGACGGCCGTGGCGGTGGAGGCCCTCGGCGGCTCACGAACAAGCTCTGAGAGCGGCGTCAGGACGGGTCGCGGCGGATCGGACACGACATGCAGCGCGGCCCACCGCGCCCGCTGCCCAGTTCGCTGCCCGCGATCCTGATGACCTCGATGCCGGCCTCCTCCAGGCGGGCGTTGGTCTCGACGTTGCGCTCGTACGCGACAGCGAGGCGCGGACCGAGCGCGAGCGTGTTGTTCCCGTCGTCCCACTGCTCACGTTCGGCCGTCACAGGGTCGAGGCCGGTGTCGATGAGGTGGATGCGATCCATCCCTAGCGCCTTGGCGGCCGCCGCGAGGAACGGCTCGGGCCCGCTGACATCCAGGTTGCCGTCGCAGGGGGTGAGGGGGTAGGCGGTCAGGTCATGGGCGGCGGCGGGGTACATCAGGACGGTGTTGACGTCGACCATCGTGCAGATGGTGTCGAGATGCATGGTCGCCCTGCGCTGCGTGATCGGAACGGCGAGCACGGTGTGGGCGACGCCGGCAGCGAAGGCCCGGCAGGCCAACCGCTCGGCGCCGGCGGGGGTGGTCCGCTCGCCGATGCCGACCGCGAGCACACCGCTGCCGAGCAGGAGCACGTCGCCGCCCTCGACATGCTCCAGCCGGGGGTCGTACAGGTGAGGGGATCCGGCGAACCGAGGGTGATGGGTGTAGATCGCGCGCAGCAGCGAGGTCTCGCGCCGCCGTGCCCTGGCCGCGAGGCTGGCGAGGGCGACCTGATCCTGGACCCAGACGCTGGAGTCTCGGGTGAAGAGCAGGTTGGGCAGCGGGGCGACGACGAAGTCGCCGGCGCCCATGAGGCGGTACGTGAGACCGTCCCCGTGCCTGAGCTCCTCGTGTGCGATACCTGCGACGAGGGCGCTGGTGAGGTCGTCGGGGTGGAGTCCGGTGAGGTAGGCGCGTGCGACCGCACGAAGCTGGTCGCCGAGCAGTGGCTCGGCCACGGCGGCCTCGATCGTGATCTCGCGGGCCTCAACCGTGTCGAGAGCTGCTCTGAGCAAGTCCGTCAGGTAAAGGACCTCCACACCCCGGGCCCGCAGTGCGTCGGCGAACGCGTCGTGCTCGTCCTGGGCGCGTCCCACCCAGGGGATCCCGTCGAAGAGGAGCGTGACGTTGTTGCGCGGCGTGATGCGCTTCAGCTCCGGCCCCGGACGGTGCAGCAGGACCGTGCGCAACATGCCGACCTCGCTCGCAACGCCATGCAACTGCCCCACGCCAGCAGTATCCCGCCTGCCCGGTGGCGCGGCTCGGACGCACGGACCCGACGAGTTGGAGCGGCCGGCAACCTGAGCGCCGCGTTCTGCGTCTTTTCGGGTAGAGATGGTGTCACCGCGGACAGCGTCCGGGTGGCCGATTTGGGTCTTGACAAGTGGGTCGATATGGAACTTCAGGCATTACTCAGTAGTTCACACCACATACGGGGTGGCCACGTCCGAACGCGAGGGAACCACATGCACGGGCCCACGCCAGTGCGTCGGGTGGCTGGTCATGGCGGTGTACACCCCGGACTCGACCGCCCGACGGAGCGGCCCAGGTCCGCACTTTCCAGAGGCGGACATCGCGGGCCGGAGATACCTACGCGGTCGCCGCACGGCCGCCCGCACGGCCGCCGCGGATGGTTCCGCGAGCCGTGCGCGATGCGTCGTGTGCTGACCGACGGTGTTCCGGGGGGTCACGGTGGCCTGAGAGCCTTGTGCAAGGTACACCCATCGCGGGCGGAGGACGGCCGCAGGCCGCTGCGGCGGGCCGGTCGCCGTCGCGCGGGCGAGTTCTGTCTCACTGTGACCGCTGACCGTGGCGGCGAGGAGCCGCTGCACGGGAGCGCGATCCCTGACCTCAGGGCCGAGCGGGCGAACGTCCACCAGCCGCGGGCGTTCCCGGCCCTCGGGCCCTTATTACGGGGCCGGGCACCAAGGCCCGGACAGTTCTAAACGATCCGGATCTTCCGGCAGCGACGCGGCGACAGCCTTGAAGGTCGGGCACGGCCAGCGCCACATGCACGTCCTGCAGCGCTGGATCGAGCGCCCGTAGCTGCTGATCGATCCCGCCTCCCGTGGCTGGTGCAGCTCCAGGAGATACTCGCTGAGACGCGCGAATGCGAGCACGTCATCGCGCGCGTGGGTCAGAAAAGCGAGGTCCTCGTGCGACAGGCGGGCCGTGACGGGGACGTATCCATCGCGGTTGACGAGCCGGCTCATAGAGAGCGCCGCGGCCCTCCACGAGGCGGCGCGTTCAGCGCGGAGCCGGAGCGCGCCCAAGCGCGCATGGGCCCGCGCCCGGACGCTGTCGCTGTATCTGTCGTTCACCGCCGCGCACCGTGGGTTGATAAAAGATCGCGTCCCCGTCCGCAGAGAGCCTACTCACCTCGTAACGCCGGTACGTCGCCCGGCCGGCACGTGCCAACCGGGCTCGTTTCTCGGGACTTTCGGAGGGTTACGCGCGAGGTAACGGACCGTTAGTCTCCGCTTCGTGGAGCTCAGTGTGGCGACCCGATATCAGGACGAACACGCCGTGGTTACGGTCGAGGGCGAGATCGACTTGCAGACCGCCGAGCGGCTGCAACGCGAACTCTCCTCTCTCCGCGAGGCCGGTGCGGTGTCGCTCATCGTCGATCTCCGCGGGGTGGAGTTCTGCGACTCCACCGGCGTCAACGTCCTCTTGGCGGACCTGCGGCGCGCCCGCGAGCGGGGCGGGGCGCTGGTTCTCGTCGAGCCGCGGTCGGTGGTACTCCGGGTGTTGCGCGTCACAGGCCTCGACAGCGTCTTCCCGGTGTGTGACACCGTCGACGACGCCATCAGGCAGGTGGCCGCGGGCCGACACTGACCCTGGATACGATCGGTTCATGCGGGCGGCCGGCGATGTTGCCGTGATCGTTCCGGCCAAGGACGAAGCCGACCGGGTCGGGACGACGGTGTCCGCTGCCTGTGCGCTTCCCGGCGTCGGCGTCGTCGTGGTGGTCGACGACGG
Organism: Streptosporangiaceae bacterium; assembly: GCA_050699055.1. GTDB lineage: Bacteria > Actinomycetota > Actinomycetes > Streptosporangiales > JBOHCT01 > JBOHCT01. The sequence continues at coordinate 4,134 of JBOHCT010000239.1, forward strand.
ATCGGACGACGCCACGGGCGTCCTGGCCCGTGGGGCCGGTGCCGATGTCGTCCGGCACGACCGGTGCCGGGGAAAGGGCGCGGCGATGACCAGCGGGGCCGAGGCGGTCCGCGCCCTCGACCGCAACGACGGCCGAGACTCCCCTCGCCACCTGCTCTTTCTCGATGCCGACCTGGGTGAGAGCGCTCGCCGCGCCGCTGCTCTGGTCGACCCCGTGCGCCGCGGCGAGGCCGACATGACGATCGCGCGGTTCCCAGCGACCAGGCCGCGCGGAGGTGGGCACGGCGCGGTCGTACGCCTGTCCCGTGAGGGCATCCGCAGGGCCACGGGCTGGGAGGCCTCGGAGCCGCTCAGCGGCCAACGCTGCCTGACCCGCCGCGCGTTCGACGCGGCGCGGCCGCTGGCCGGGGGCTTCGGTGTGGAGACCGCGCTCACCATCGACCTGCTCCGTCTGGGTTTTCGCGTGCGCGAGGTGGAGGTCGACCTCGTCCATCGGGTCACCGGGTCTGACCTGCGCGCCCAGCTGCATCGGGGCCGCCAGCTCGTCGACGCGGCGCGGGCCCTCGCCGTGCGCGAGCTGCCGCCGTTCACGCTGCGCTGGCTGCGCGGGCCCGCCGAGCGCCGTGACGCTGCCACCTGAGCGTGCGCCGCGCGTACGGGTACGGGGTGACGCGCCGGCCACGGGCGGCCACGGTTTTCGCGAGCTGGGCCGCGCGGGTGCCCTTCTGGTGGCGGTCAGCGTCGCGCTCGTCATCGCCGTCGGGGTCCTCGGCCCCTCCGCGACCCAACCGCCGCTCGGGGGAGGGTACGGTGC
>JBOHCT010000240.1:0-4942 GCA_050699055.1 Streptosporangiaceae bacterium
CCCTCCGCACGACCGTGCTGCCGGTCGGGGTCGCGGCCGCCGCCGTCGCGCTGCTCGTCGTGGCCGCGGCGGCGAGCTACTGGGTGGACCGTCGCCGTCAGGAGATCGATCTGCTGGTCTCCCGTGGTATCAGCCCCGTTGCGCTCGCGCTCAAGGCGATCCTCGAGACCGCGCCGGCCGTCCTCGTCGGTGGGGCTCTGGGGTGGATCGCGTCGATCGGCCTGGTCAGGACCGTGGGCCCGAGCCCGCTCATCGAGACCGCGTCGGTGACACGTGCCCTCGGCTACACCGGGCTTGCGGTCGCGATGGCTCTCGCGGTGGTCGCGGCGGTCAGCGGCCTGCGTTGCCGCGACCTCGCCGAGCGTCCGCGCGGAGCTCGGCGCGGGTGGCCCGCGTACGTCCCGTGGGAGGTCGCGGTGCTGGCGGCAGGAGGAGGGGTGCTCGCCTGGACGCTGCCGCACGGGACAGCGTCCGGGCAGGTCGGCACCGGCACGGTCGCGCACGTGAACCCGGCGGTCCTGGTCTTTCCGCTCCTGTTCCTCGCCGGGGCGATCGCTCTCGTCGCGCGGTTCGGGGTGATCGTCGTGCGTCGGCTGTCCCGGGCGGGGAACCACTGGCCGAACAGCCTGTACCTGGCCGCTCAGAGGATCGCTGGGGCGCCCGCCGCCGCGTTGTTGATGTTGGCAGCGGCGGGCCTGCCGGCCGGGGTGTTCCTCTACGGTGCGGCGGCAACCGCGTCGGTGCAGCGGACACTGGACGCCGAGGCCCACCTGATGACCGGCTCCGATGTCGTGGCCACGCTCGAACATCCGGCGCCGGAACTCACCCGCCGGTTCCCCGGCCACGCCACCGGGGTCGAGCGCCTCAACCGGCAGCACCTGAACGGCCTCTTGGTCGACATCCTCGGCGTCGACACGCGTACGTTCGCCGACGGTGCGTTCTGGGACGAAGGCCTCGCCGGCCGGCCCCTGACCGGGCTGCTGGACCGGATCGGCACGCGGCCGCCACGCACTCCCCTCCCCGTCCTCGTCTCTGGTGCGGAGCGTGGGCCCGCGACCGTCACGATCGTGAACGACCAGGGCGAGGACGTCGATGTCCCCGTACGCGTCGTGGGGGCACCCGACTACTTCCCGGGCCAGCGCACGGGCTACCAGGTCGTCGTCATGGACCGGCGGGTGCTCGCCCATTACACCAGCCAGGCCAACCCAGAGCTCTGGGTCAGCGGGGACGAGGGCACGATCGAGGTGGCGCTGGAGGACGCCGACGCCCCTGTCACCCACGCGTCGTACGCCTCGGATGTCCTCGCCAGCTCGGTCGACGAGCCGGTGACCTTCACGTTCGAGTATCTGACCGCGCTCGCGATGTTCACCGCCGCGGTGGGGCTCGGCGGGATGCTGCTCTACCTGGAGTCGCGTACCCGCACCCGGCGGGTCGCCTATGTCCTGGCGCGGCGCATGGGCCTGTCACGCCTCGCGCACCTCGCCTCGATACTCGCCGAGCTGGGCAGTGTGCTCGGCGCGGGGCTGATCGCCGGATCGGCGCTCGCGGTGGCCGCGCTGCGTGTGGTGGCACCCGGTCTCGACGTCGACCCCGCTCCCCCGGCCGCCCTGCTCGCGACGCCGTGGGTCGCGTTCGCGATCGCGGCGGTGTGCGTCTGCGGTGTCATCGTCCTGGCGAGCCTGGCCGTGCAGTGGTCGTCCGACCGCGTGTCGCCCGCGGGGGTCCTGCGCACACCCGGGTGACAGGTCGAGATGGTGCCGATCCGGCGGCTACTCCCGCGTGGCGAGGCGGGCGACGTAGGCACGGGCATCGTCGTCGAGCCATGGAGGCGACCCCGCTTCGGCGTTCTCGCGCATGCGTTCGGGCCGGCGCGTCGCGGGGATGGCGACCGTGCACCGTGGATTCGACAACACCCACTTGAGCAGCGCCTGTCCCCAGGTACGGATGCCGTACTCCGAGAGCGGAGCCAGCTCGCGTTCCTCGGGTGCGGACTCCGCGAGGGCGCCTTTCGCGAGCGGCCGCATGATCACCACTCCGACACCGAGATCGGCCGCGAGCGGCAGGATCTCACGCTCGACCTCCCTCTCCCTTGGGTTGTACGGCACCTGCACGGCGTCGACCCGGCCCGTGCGCATCACCTCCGCGAGCTCGTCGTACGGCCCCATGTGAGTGGCTCCGAGCAGCCGAGTCTGCCCAGCGTCGCGGAGCCGCTCGAGCCGGTCGAGCCGCCGGCGCCAGGCCACGAGGTTGTGCACCTGGTACAGCTCGATGTGGCCGCCGAAGTACTCCAGGGAAGCGTCGATCTGCTTGTCGGCCTCGCCGTCGTCGTTCGTCCACACCTTCGTGGCGACGAAGGCCGCATCACGGCGGTCGGCAAGGGTGCGGCCGAGGACGCGCTCGGCTCGTCCGTACATCGGTGATGAGTCCATCACGGTCGCATTCGCGTCGAGCGCCTCGTCGACGACTTCGCGTCGGTCGTCGGCCTCGGCGTCGGACACGTCGAAGGTCCGCGACGTGCCCATGCCTACGACTGGAACCTGTACTCCGCTTTGCCCGAGGGATCGTTGCTCCATGTCCAGGACCCTATCGAGCGGTCCTCCACACCGCAGGGCGGCTCACCCGGTGGGTGGGGGTCTGGCGCCGCCGCTTCCTCGCTGACGTGCGTGGTCGGGTGGGATGAATTCGTGGTGGCCGTCGGGTGTGGTCTTGATGTGCCATCCGGTTTCGTGGACGTAGCGGTGCAGTTCGACCAGCTCCTCGCTGCGGGACGCGACCTCCTCGGTGGCCAGCGTATCGAGCGCGGCGGCAAGCCGCCCTACCGCTCCCTCAACCGAACGCATGTTCGAATCATAGGTCCCGTCACCGACACAAACGCCCCCCGCAATCATCTGTGGACAACCACAAACCCCATCCACAGGATGGCCGAGGTGGCGTGAGGCTCGGCGTCAGACCTCTCTTGCCTTCCTTGCCTCGGGCAGCCGTACCACCCCGCCATCCCCGGAGCCGTACGCGTCAACCAATTGCCTCGCGATCGGCGTCACGCGTTCGCGGTCCGCCGGCACGAGCCCGACACGGGTGCGCCGATCGAGGAGGTCGTCGAGCCCCAGCGCGCCCTCGTGCCGCAACCCGAAGAGCAGCTCGGCGCCGGTGACGTCTACTCCCTCGGCGAGCGGGTCGAGCAGCGCCGGATCACCCTCGGCCTCCCCGACGACGAGGGGCGCTTCGATGCCGTACCGCTGGACCAGCCGACGCGCGGCGTCGACCCGACCCAGCTCACGTTCAGGCGCGGCCCCCACCAGCGGGAGGCGACGGGTGCGGCACGGCCCTGCGGGCAGGTCGCCCACGCGTACCGCCGCGTCGACCCCCTTCTCGGCCATGTGGCGGTACGTCGTGAGCTTGCCGCCCACCACCGTGACCACACCCTCGGCCCCTGTCCTGACGGTGTAGTCGCGGACGAGCTCGGCGGTGGCACGGGTGGACGTGGCGCCGAGCAGGGGACGCAGGCCACTGAACGTCCCCACGACGTCTGCACGGCCGACCGGCGACTCGAGCGCGGTGTTGAGGGTACGCAGCAGGAAGTCGATCTCCTCTTCGGTCGGGCGCGGCTCCTGCCCCGGCTCCCCGTCGACGGGCACGTCGGTCAACCCGACGTACGCACGGCCGTCCGGCTGCGGCAGGGCGAAGACGAAGCGGGTGGGTTCGCCCGGCACGGGTACCGTGATCCCGGCGCTGCCGAGGCCCAGCCGCCGCCCGGGAACGACCAGATGCGTACCACGGCTCGGCAGCAGCGGCACGTCAGCCGCGAGGCCGGCCGACCAGACTCCTGCGGCGTTGACGACGGCACGCGCGCGTACGTCGAACGCCTCACCGGTGAGCTCGTCGCGGAGGCGCGCCCCGCCGTCGGATAGCTCGACCGCGGAGCAGCGGGTCACGATCCGGGCGCCGTGACCGGCGGCCGTCCTCGCCACGGCGACCACCAGTCGCACGTCGTCGACGAGCTGGCCGTCCCAGGAGACCAGGGCGGCGCGCAATCCGTCCTCGCGCAGGCCGGGAGCGAGCCGCAGCGCTTCGATCCGGGAGACGCGTCGTGGCCCCGGCAAGGTCGTACGGGAGGTCCCCACGGCCATCCGGAGCGTGTCGCCGGCGACGGTGCCGGCGTGGAACCACCAGGCCCGGGGTTCGCGGGTCGTCGCCTCGAACGGGAGGACGATCGGGAGCGCGCGTACGAGATGGGGCGCCGTGTGCTCCATGAGGATGCCGCGTTCGCGTGCGCTCTCCAGCGCGATGCCGACCTCTCCCCTGGCGAGGTAGCGCAGGCCCCCGTGGACGAGCTTGGAACTCCAGCGGCTGGTGCCGTTCGCGAGGTCACCGCGCTCGACGAGCGCGACAGAAAGGCCACGGCTCGCCGCGTCGAGTGCTACGCCGGCCCCCGTGATGCCGCCGCCCACGACGAGCAGGTCGACGACCTCCCCGCCTGCCAGCGCCTCGACGTCGCGAGCGCGTCGGGCGACGTTCAGCGATGTTCTGGGCAATGTCACTGGTGCTGTCATGGTCAGCTCTTCGCTGCGAGAGAGGAGTCGAGGAGGTGGGCCAGCTCGTCGTACAGCTGTTCGGCCGGCACCTCGGCCGTGACGGGGCGAGCCGACAGCACGAACGACTGCACGGTGAGCAACATCCCGTAGGCGAGGGCATCGCGCGGTCCGGTACGGATGGAGCCGTCGGCGTGCCCGCGGGAGATGCCGTCGGCGAGCAGCGCCACGGCGATGTGCTGGGTGGAACCGATGCGGTCGACGACGTACGGCATGAGCAGCTCGGGATCGACATCGATGACACGCTGCAGCACGTCGCTGGCATGCATGGCGCGAACGCAGGCCACGGTCTCAGCGACCAGGCGCCCGCGGGCGTGCGGCGCGCCGTCGCCCGCGGTCCGGCTGGCCTCGAT